>JBFFXF010000076.1:0-29013 GCA_041569895.1 Planctomycetota bacterium
CCTCCTGGCTCCCCTGTCCCCCGCGGACGCACGGCTGATCGTCCTTTACTTCTTCCACCAGCAGCCGGCGAGCCTGATCGCCGCGAGACTGGGCGTCGCGTCGTCGACCATCCTCCGTAGCATCGACACCATCCTGCGGGCGATTCGGAGGCGTCTCGCGAACTGCGGCTAGTCGCGAACAACCTCGACGGTCCGGCCGAAGCGACCACGACGCCGCCGGCCATGTCCCCCCGAAGCCCGCCTCTTCGGGCTGCGTCTCGCCCTGACACGACAACGCCCGGCGGGTCCGTTTGGGTCCTTCGCCGGGCGTCTCGTCGCCGAGTCCTGCTCCATCGCGGCCTGCCGTTCGCGAAACGTATACGGTATACGTTTCCGCCTCGAGGTTACGGCCGCTCCGCCGTGACGGCGGGTCTCCTAACGCAAGGAACTCAGCGGTCTTCGATCTGGTGACCCTGCAAGGATTCTAACCTTGGACCTACTGCTCCGGAGGCAGTCGCTCTATACAGGCTGAGCTACAGGGCCATGCTGTCCTGGTTGTCGGCTCGTATCGTACGGCTGGTCGGGGGGGAAGTCAACCGGGGGATGGCGGCCGGCATCGCTGGTCGTAACAAGCTCGCCGAGTCGGTCCGTCTCAGCCCGCTCCCCGCCGCTTCTTCGCCTTCTTGGCGCTCGCCGCTGCCTGCAGTCTGCGGATGATCGGTTCCGGCGAGGTGCCCGACTCGTCGTGCTTCAGGTAGGCGAAGACGTCGCGGCCCTCCTTGCGCTGCGTTTCGATCCACTTTCTCCACGCGTCGAGCTGCCGGTTGGTGTACTTGCTTCGGCGGAGTCGGATGTAGGCGAAGTCGGCGGTGACTCTCCTCGGCGCGGTGGCGCTCTCGCCCGCGTCCCCGTCCGTCTCGCTGTCGTCCTCCGAGATCACCAGCGCGACGCCCGCCGATTCGAGGCGCTCGAAGACCGATTCGTCGAACCAGCTCTCGTGGCGGAACTCCATCGCGTAGCGCTCGCCCTCCGGCAGGCTGGCGAGGAACTCCGCGAGGCGCTCGTCGTTGCGCTTGAACTGCGGCGGGAGCTGGAAGAGGATCGGTCCGAGGCGCGTGCCGAGCTCGCGGCAGCGCTCGACGAACGAATGCGTCGTGTCGCTGACGTTGGCGAGGCGACTCAGGTGCGTGATCCTCCGGTTCGCCTTGACCGCGAACGTGAAACCCTCCGGGGTCTCCTCGCGCCACTGCTCGATCACCTTCGACGTCGGGAAGCGGTAGAACGTGTTGTTGATCTCGACGGTGTCGAGCGCCCGCGAGTAGAACTCGAGGAACTTCGACTGCGGCAGCTCCTGCGGGAAGAAGCTCCCCTTCCACTCGGCGTACGAGTATCCCGACGTGCCGATCAGCGCGCGCCCGCCTCCGCGACGTCGCGTCTTCGCGCCGCCTTTCGCGCCCGCCTTGCCACCGACCCTCGCCGCCGTCGTCGCGGCGCGATCCGCCCACTTGCGATCGGCGGTCTCCTTCGATGGTTGGGCTGCAGGCGCCGCACGCGCGCCACGCTCGCGCTCCTTCATGCGCTCGAGACGCTCGAGGATGCGCCGCTCGCTCGTCTGGCCGAAGCCGGCGAGCTCGCGGATGCGTCCGTCGCGCGCCGCCCGCTCGAGCGCGTCGAGCCCGTCGATGCCGAGCTCCGTCACGAGCGCCTTGATCTTCTTCGGGCCGAGCCCCGGCACGCGCACGAGATCGGGCACGCCCTCGGGAAACCCGCCGCGCAGCCGTTCATGCTCCGACGACCGACCGCTCTTGACGAGCTCCGTGATCACCGACGCGAGACCCTTGCCGATCCCCTGGATCTCGCGCAGCGCGCCCTCGCGCACCGCACTCTCGAGGTCGCCGTCCCACGACGCGAGACTGCGCGCGCCGTTCTGATGCGCGATGATCTCGAACCGGTTCGCATCGGAGAGCTCGAGGAGCACCGCCATCTCCTCGAGCACGCGGACGACGTCTTCCTTTTTCATGCGCGACCTGCTCCGCTGATCGCCCCGCTCGCAACCCGACGCCACCTTACCCCCTGGTTGTCGGTTTGTGGAGTCCGCACCGGGAGAGTGCCTGGCGTTTCGGCGACGCGACCGTCCGATAAATCCCCCTGCCGGAAAGCTTGCCCGGCCCCCATCGCCCACTTACGATTGACCTCACCTGCTCCTGGATTCTCTCGCACACCTTCTCGGCGGCCCGCCACCCGCGGCGCCGTTCCCCGAGTGCGGTCCCGGCAGCGAAAGCGACCGGGCGCTCGGCTGCGAGCAGATTCCCGCGGCGTGCGGCGGCTGATCGGCGCGCATGTCGGAATTTGTCGTGGCCTCGTCATCGGAGCTTTGAGGGGCAGCCAGCGTTGCTACAATGTTGCGGGCCCTGAAACGGGAACGCGTTCTGTTGATCGACGGCTGTTTGTAGAGGAATGTTGTAGAGGAATGCTGATGACGCGCTCGACCTGGATCGTTCTGCTGCTCGGTTCCGTGCTGATCACCCCCGCGCTCGACGCCGAACCACCTGCGAAGCCGACCTACTCGAAGGACATCGCGCCCATCTTCCGCAGTCGCTGCGAGAGCTGTCACCGGCCCGGCGAGGTGGCGCCGATGTCGCTCGTGACCTACGACGGCGTGCGGCCGTGGCTGCGGTCGATCCGGAACGAGGTGCGGTCGCGCTCGATGCCGCCCTGGCACGCCGATCCGAAGCACGGCTCCTTCGTCAACGATCCGAGCCTGAGCGAGCAGGAGTTGGCGACCATCCTCGAGTGGATCGAGGCCGGCGCTCCCGAGGGCGATCCGTCCGATCTGCCGCCGCCGGGGGAGTGGGTCGAGGGGTGGCGAATCGGCGAGCCCGACGCCGTCTTCGAGATCCCCGAGCCGTTCCTCGTCCCCGCCACCGGCGTCGTGCCCTACAAGTACTTCCTCGTGCCGACGAACTACAAGGAGGACCGCTGGATCGTGCGCGCCGACGCGCGGCCCGGCAACCGCGAGGTCGTCCATCACATCATCGTCTTCGTGCTCGACAAGAACGAGCTCGGCCAGCGCAAGCGTCGCGGCAACATCCTCGAGAAGGAGCTCGCTGGCTACGCGCCCGGCGAGGGGCCCGCGATCTTTCGCCCCGGCACGGCCAAGCTCCTGCCGCGTGGCTCGACGCTGATGTTCCAGGTGCACTACACGCCGAACGGCAAGGCGCAGTACGATCGCTCCAAGGTCGGCTTCGTCTTCGCGCGCGAGCCGATCCGCGAGGAGGTCTTCACGCGCGCCATCATCAACCACCGCTTCCGCATCCCGCCGCACGACGAGAACCACCGCGTCGAGGCCTGGTCGCGCACCTTCAAGCGCGACACGCCCCTGTACTCGCTGATGCCGCACATGCACCTGCGCGGCAAGAGCTTCGAGTTCCGGCTCATCGAGCCCGACGGCAGCGAACGCACGCTGCTCTCGGTGCCCGAGTACGACTTCGACTGGCAGCACTACTACGCCTTCAAGGAGCCGCTCGTCGTCAAGAAGGGCTCGAAGATCCACTGCATCGCCCACTTCGACAACTCGAAGAACAACGCCGCGAACCCCGACCCCGACGCCACCGTCCGCTGGGGCGACCAGACGTGGGAGGAGATGATGATCGGCTTCCTGACGCTGAGTCGACCCGTGGAGCCCGCGGCCGAGAAGTCCGGCGAGCCAACCGCCACCGCCTCGAGCGACAAGCGCGAGCGGTTCTGACGCGCGACGCGGTCGCGATCAGCGAGTCGTCGATCCGGCCGAGCGGAGGACCGCGACGCCGCGGTCGAACACCACCCGCGACTCCCCCACGCGCTCGCCGTTGCCCGCGTCGCCGTGAAGCTCGATCAGCCACGCGCCACGGACGACATCGCGCACGGCGCGCTCGAGGTCCCGCCGCGCACCGCCGAGCTCGCGCAACCGGGCGTCGCGGCCGAGCTCGAGCGCCACGTCCTTCGCCGCCATCGCCGGCGCGTAGAGCTTCTCCCAGCTGCGCTCGCCGATCAGCCGCGCCACCTCGTCGGCCTCCTTCCCGAGTCGCTCCACGAGCTCCGCGCTCGAGAAGCCCGAGAGGTCCTCCGGCGCCGTGTCGGGCGCGCCCCGCTCCTGGGCGATCGCCTCGATCGCTCCCGCCCGGGCGCCCTCCTCGACGCTCGGCGCCTCGAAGCGGAAGTCGAAGCGATGCTCCTCGCCGGGCGAGCGCGTGAACTCGATGAACGCCGTCACCTCGACGGGGAACGCCGCGAGCTCCGCCGGCAGCGTCGCGACGAGGTACTCCCCGCCCGACGACGGGCCAAGCGCGATGCGGAGCGCATCGTCCTCGCCATCACCGCCGAGCTCCACCCGCCCACTCGCGCGGTCGGCCGGGAGCGGCCTCGTGAAGTCATCATAGATATGGACACGCAGCTCGCCGGGCGAGGGCATCGCTCCCTCGAGGTGATGCCAGTTGTCCGGCGCCATGAAGAATTGCCCGCCGTGACGCGGATTGTGGTCGCCATGCGGCAGCGCCTCGAGCGACTCCTCGAGCGGGAAGTCACAGCGCGGACACGCGCCCGCGGCGAGCTCGCGGACGTCCTCGTGATCGGCGCAGCGAAAGACGACCGCCATCGCCACCGGCTTCAGCGCCCTCTCGCAGATCGGGCAGAGCCCCTCGTCGCCGCGAACGATCACCGGGTGCGCGAGGCACTGCCAGGTGAGCTCGGTCCTCGTGCCGATGAGGTGCATCGAGCACTTCGGGCAGAGCGCGGGCGTCGGCGAGGCGACCCCGGGACACATCGGGCAGGTCCAGACGCCGTTGAAGGCGGTGTCGTCGGGCGCCTGGTCGTCGGTGGTGGGGTCGGAACAGGCGGGGAGGGCGAGGAGGGGGAGGAGGAGAATGAGTTTTTTCACCACAGAGGCGCGGCGCGAGCTGGCGCAGCGCCGCGTGAGGACACGGAGGACGCACAGAGGGGTGCTTTGAGAGGCCCCCTCGAATTCGCTGGCGGAGAGCAGAGGCGAGGATTGAACGGAGAGGAGATGAGAGGCGGCTTTCTGTTCAGCGCTGAGTCCCTTGTCCGTCGCTGCGCGCCGGGATCGTGTCACGGAATGTTTCTGAACTACGCTCATCATCGCTGCGCCGCACCCTCTGTGGTTCAATCCTTGAAAAGCCTTCAAACGAGATGAATCCTCCGAGCCGTTAGGATACGATCCTCTCATGCCCCGGCGACACTTTTTGACAGTCTGCTCCATCGTGATGGGCTTCTCCGTGGCCTCTCCCGCGCTCGCCCACAAGCCCGTCGTTGCTCGCTACGATTTCGATCGTGACGTGCGACCCATCTTTGCCCGTCGCTGTGGTGGCTGTCACCGGCCTGGTGGGCCGGCGCCGATGTCGTTGCTGACCTACGCCGACGCGCGTCCCTGGGCCGAGGCGATCAAGGAGGAGGTGCTTTCCGAGCGCATGCCTCCCTGGGGCGTCGAGGACGGGGTGCCGCTCGCCGGTGAGCGGCGGCTGACCGCTCGCGAGCTCGATCGCATCGCCGACTGGGCCACCGGTGGCGCACCCGAGCGGCTCGCGGATGCGATTGCCTCTCCTGACGCGCCCGCCGAGAACGCCGAGTCGAGCGCTCCGCCCGCGCGGAAGCAGCCACCGCCCCTGGCGCGCACGCTCGCCGTCACGCTCGAGCACACGATGACCGCCGGCGAGAAGGAGGAGGTCGTGACGCGCACGCTTCCCGTGCCGCCGGGGACCGATCGGTGGATCGGCGGTGTGTCGCTCGACCCCGGGAATCGCGCCATCGTCCACGACGCCACCGTGGAGATCGTCTCGACGTCGCTCGTCGAGCCGCTCCTCGCGTGGACGATCGACTCGCCGCCGGTGCGCTATCCCGAGGGCTCCGGTCGTCGCCTGCCCGATGCGGTCGCCCTCCGTGTCACCATGCGCTATCGTCGTCCGTGGCACCTGGAGGAGACCACGCCGTCGGCGCGCAGCGTCGTCGTGCTCGAGCTCCTCGACGCGCCGCCCGAGCGACGAGTGGCGAGCGTCGCCGTCGCGCTCCGGGAGGACGGTGTCTCGCAGCGTGTTCCGGTTTCCGGTGAGCTGCTCGCCATCACGCCCGTTCCGGAAAAGGATGGCGCGAGGTTGCACGTCGCTCTCGGCGGCGTCACACTCCTCGCCACGCGGCATCTCGACGTCGGCTGGCCGATTCGCTACCGTCTCGAGGAGCCGCTGCCGATAACCGGAGATATGGGGCTGCTGGCGAAGGGGGAGTCGCTCGCGTCGGTCTGGCTCGAGCTCGTCGTTCCGGGGAAGTGAGCCATGCGCAGTTCGGGATCGGTCGCTTTCGTCGCCATCGTCACCGTCATCAACGTCGTATTCGCGCTGCACGCCCGCCCGGCGTCCGCCGTGACGCTCGGCATCGACGGCCCGCGCTTCACGCTCGACGGCCGGCCGGAGTTTCTCCTCGGCGCCAGCTTCTACGGCGCCCTCGGCGCTCCCGAGCAGTCGATTCAGCGTGACCTCGCCGATCTGCACGAGCGCGGCTTCAACTGGGTGCGCGTCTGGGCGACGTGGGCCGCGAACGACAACAACGTCTCGGCCGTGGCGCCGGACGGCTCGGCGCGGCAGCCGTTCCTCGACAAGCTCGTCGCGCTGGTCGCCGAGGCGGACCGGCTCGGCATGGTGGTCGACGTGACGCTCTCGCGCGGCAACGGCGCGGTGACGCCCGACCCGCTGCTCGCCTCGCCCGAGGCCCACCGGCGCGCCGTCGAGACGCTCGTCGAGGCGCTGCGACCGCACCGGAACGTCTACATCGACGTCGGCAACGAGCGCAACATCGAGGACCGGCGCCACGTCCCGTTCGAGGAGGTGCGCGCCCTGCGCGACCGCGTCAAGGAGCTCGATCCGGAGCGGCTCGTCACCGCATCGCACGCCGGCGACCTCTCCGCCGACGACGTCAAGCGCTACGTCACCGAATGCCAGCTCGACTTCCTCTCGCCGCACCGTCCGCGTCGCGACGGATCGCCGGGCCAGACGGCGGCGAAGACGCGCGAGCTCCTCGATCTCGCCCGCGCCGCCGGCCGCGAGGTGCCCGTTCACCTCCAGGAGCCGTTCCGCCGCGACTTCAGCCCGTGGCAGCCGACCGCCATCGACTTCCTCGCCGATGCCATCGGCGCGCACCGTGGCGGCGCCGCCGGCTGGTGCTTCCACAACGGCAGCCCTCGCCGGGACTACACCGGAGAGGACCGCTCCTTCGACATGCGCCGTCGCCGCCTCCTCGATCAGCTCGACGAGCACGAGCGCCACGTCGTCGACCGCGTCAGCCTGCTGGTGCGATCCACGACGCGCACGTGGGTGACGCTCTTCCAGAAGCGGTGGTACATCAACGGCGAGATCACGTGTCGCGGCGCGCGCGCCGAGGGGCTGTTGATGAACGCGCGCATGGTCAACGCGACGTTCGAGGACCGCAACCCCGAGACGCGCCCCGAGGGCTTCGAACCCGACCAGAACACCGCGCGCTTCCTCGGCGCGCTCCCCGAGTACGTCGCTCACGGCATGAGCGCCTTCACCCTGTCGCTCCAGGGTGGCATGCCCGGCTACGAGGGCGCGTTCAACTCGGCATTCACGGAAAGCGGCGAGCTGCGCGAGGAGTACCTCGAGCGCATCGAGCGCGTCATCCGCGCCACCGACCGCGTCGGCGCGTGTGTCATCCTCTGCTGCTACTACCAGCGTCAGGACCAGGGGCTCGCGGGCGAGGACGCCCTGCGCGCCGGCGTCGCGAACACCGCTCGCTGGATCCGCGATCGCGGTTTCGGAAACGTCATCCTCGAGATCGCCAACGAGTACGGCCACGGCGGCTTCGACCACGACGCGCTGCGCTCGCCGCACGGCATCGCCGCGCTGATCCGCGTGGCGAAGGGCACGGTGCCCGGGCTGCTGGTGTCGGCCAGCGGTCTCGGCCACGGCCGCATGCACGACCAGGTCGCCCGCGCGGCCGACTTTCTGCTGATCCACTTCAACAGCACGCCGGTCGAGGCGATCCCGGCGCGCATCGCCGCGCTGCGTCGTCACGACAAGGCGATCGTCTGCAACGAGGACGACAAGGTCGGCGAGGAGGGCGCGCGCGCCGCCGCGGCCTCGGTGGCGAACGGCGCGTCGTGGGGACTGATGCTGAAGGACCTCAACCAGTACTTCCCCTTCGAGTTCCGCGGGACGGCGGACGATGCCGTCATCTACGAGACCCTCAGGAGGCTCACCGGCCCATGAGCGAGAGCGGGGACGATGCCGCGCTGCGCGAGATTGCCGAGCGGCTGCGTGAATGTGAATCGGCGGTGGCGTTCACGGGCGCCGGCATCAGCACCGAGAGCGGCATCACCGACTTCCGCAGCCCCGGGGGCGTGTGGTCGCGACACCAGCCGGTCTACTTTCACGACTTCCTCGCCAGCCACGAGGCCCGCGTCCGCTACTGGTCGATGAAGAAGGAGGCGCACCCCGAGTTCGCCAGCGCCCGCCCGAACGTCGCTCACGAGGTGCTCGCCCGGCTCGAGCGCGACGGCCCGCTGCGCGCCGTCATCACCCAGAACATCGACGGCCTGCACCGCGAGGCCGGCAGCGAGCACGTGCTCGAGCTCCACGGCAACGGCCGCATCGTCATGTGCCTCGAGTGCCCCCGTCGCTATCCCGCCGGGGAGATCTTCGAGCGCATGGAGCGCGAATCGATCGACGTGCCGACCTGCGACGACTGCGGTGGCCTGCTGAAGCCGGCGACGGTGTCGTTCGGGCAGAACTTGCCCCACGAGGTCTTCACCGAGGCGGAGCTCGTGTCGCGGACCTGCGGCGTCTACCTGTCGATCGGCTCGTCGCTCGTCGTGCAGCCCGCGGCCGGCCTGCCGGTGCTCGCGAAGCAGCACGGCGCCTACCTCGCCATCATCAACCGCGAGCCGACGCCGATCGACGGCCTCGCCGACCGGCTCGTGCGCACGCCGATCGGCGACGCGCTGCGACGCATCGACGAGCTCTACGGCGCCGCCTGATCCCGATTCTCGCTTCGCCCCTGTCGCCGCCAGATGGCGAGGCCGAGCGACCCGCCCCAGAGCAGGAGAGTCACCACGCCGAGGAGCGCCGCTCCCGGCCTCGCGAAGAACCCGAGCAGGTTGCCGTCGGCCGCGATCATGCTCTGCATGAAGTTCTTCTCGACCATCGGCCCGAGGACGATGCCGAGCACCACCGGCCCGATCGGGAAGCCGTAGCGCTCGAGGATGAACCCGAGCACGCCCATGACGAGCATGACGCCGATGTCGAACGTGCTGTTGTTGATCGCGAACGCGCCGACGATCGAGAAGACGACAATCGCGGGCAGCAGGATGCGCTTCGGGATCTGCACGATGCGCCGCCCGGCGCGGATCGCGAGGTAGCCGAGCGGCAGCAGGAAGATGTTCGCCAGCAGGAACGTGAAGTAGACGCCGTAGATCAGCTCCGGCTGCTCCTCGAAGATCTGCGGACCGGGCTGGAGGTTCTTCATCATCATCACGCCGATGACGATCGCCGTCACCGAGTCCCCCGGGATGCCGAAGACGAGCGCCGGCACCCACGCGCCCGCGAGCGCCGAGTTGTTCGCCGCGGTCGCGTCGCCGACGCCGTCCATCGACCCCTTGCCGTACTCCTCGGGCTTCTTCGACGACTTCTTCGACGCCGCGAACGACACCCACGCGCCGATGTCCGCGCCGGCGCCCGGCAGGATGCCGATCAGCGTCCCGATGCACGACGAGCGCAGGAAGTGGCTGACCCGCGCACGCAGCCGGCGGAACGCGTCGCGCACGATGTTGGTGTAGTCCTGCATGACGCCGCGCGAGATCGCCTCGGGCGTGAGCACGTTGCGGAGCACTTCGGAAAGGCCGAAGAGGCCGATCATCGCCGGGATGAAGCTGATGCCGCCGATGAGGTCGGGCGAGCCCATGGTCCAGCGCTCGAGCCCGTGGATCTCGTCGAGGCCGATGGTCGAGAGCGTCAGACCGAGCAGCAGCGCGAAGAGCCCCTTGAGCAGCGTACCGTGCGCGACGATGACCGCCGAGCTGAGACCGAGGACGGCGAGCCAGAAGCGCTCGAACGCGCTGAACTGCGAGGCCACCTGCGCCAGGGCCGGCGCCGCGAAGATGAGCACGATGCCGCCGAAGAGCCCGCCGCACACCGAGAACACCAGCGACACGCCGAGCGAGCGGGCGCCGTCGCCTCGCGACGTCAGCGCGTAGGCGTCATCGGTGTACGCGGCCGAGGACGGCGTGCCGGGGATGCGCACGAGCGTCGAGGGGATGTCGCCGGCGAAGATCGCGGTCGCCTCGAGCGTGACGATCGCCGCGAGCGCCGGCACCGGGTCCATGTCGAAGGTGAACGGCACGAAGAGCGCCACGGCCATCGTCGCCGTCAGCCCGGGTATGGCGCCGACGAAGAGCCCGTACGCCGCCGCGATGGCGATCATCAGCAGGACGCCCGGGCTGAGGACGGTGGTGACGGCTTCGAGCATCTTCGCGGATCAGCGCATGTCCTGTCAGCGGCGGCCGTTCACCACGGGATCGGTCCCATCGGCAGCGGCACCTTCATCAGCTTGCCGAAGAGCGCGTACGTCGACGGCACGACGAGCACGGTGACGGCGACGCTCAGCGCCCAGGTGTTGCCGAGCCGCTTCAGGAGATAGAGCGCCACCGCCGACGCCGTGATCAGGAAGCCGAGGGAGTCCGCGAGCAGGAAGTAGAAGACGACGGCGCCGAGCACCTCGGCGATGCGCGCCTGGCCCGACGCCGGCACGCCGTGCATGGCGAGCGCCAGGCCGATGATCACCAGCCCGCCGAGGAGGAGCGCCGGGAAGAACCACGGCCCGGGGATGTCGATCTCGCTTCCGAGTGACTCGCGCAGCAGCCGCTTGAACTTCTCGTCGTCGGCGGCCATCGTCTGCCGGAACTCCTCCGGTCCCTGGATGGCCACGTCGAAGCCCTGCTGCGTCATGTAGGTCAGGAAGCGCTCGCCGCTGACGATGCGCGAGAGGATCGACTCGAGCCGCTCGACGACGCGCCGCGGCGTGCCGCCAGGCAGCGCGATCCCGCGCCAGCCGCCGAGGGTCCAGTCGACGCCCTGCTCCTTCATCGTCGGCACGTCGGGGAAGCGCCCGACGCGCTCGTCCGCCATGACGCCGAGGCAGCGGATCTGCTTTGAATTCAAGAGCGCGCTCGCCTCCGGCAGGCTGCAGCAGGCGACGTGGAGGTTGTCGGCGACGAGCTCCTGGAGCGCGGGGTTGGCGCCCTCCGACGGCACCCAGCGGATGGCGTCGGGCGCGAGACCGGCCGCCATCAGCACGCCGGTCAACCCGAGGTGCCAGATGCCGCCGAGCGCCGTGCCCGAGCCGCGCAGCTCCCCCGGAGACGCGGCGGCGTCACGCCGCAGGTCGTCGAACGTCTTCCACGGCGAGTCGGCGCGCACGAAGAGCGCCGCCGCGTCGCGGTTGATCATCATCACGGGCTCGTAGTCCTTGTAGCTGATCTTGGTGAGCCCGCGGTGGCGCATCATGGCGATCTCGACGGTGATCGTCAGGATGGTGTAGCCGTCCGGCTCGGCGCGGGCGCCCGCCTCGTGCCCCGTGACGCCGCCGCCACCGGTGCGGTTGATCACCGAGAACGACTGCCCGGTCTCGTCGGAGAGCAATCGGGCGAGGAACCGCGAGACGTTGTCGGTGCCGCCGCCAGCCGCCCAGGGACAGACGATGAACGCCGACCGCGACGGGTAGGTGGCCGCGTCGTCGCCGGCGCAGCCGCCGAGAAGGAGCGCCGCGAGGACCGTCAGGGCCGCGGCTGGCGCCGTGGGTCGCAGATGGGGCACGACTCGCCTCCGGGAAGCCTCGGAAAGCGCTCAGTGTAGTGAAAGCCACCGGGTTTTTCGCCGGAAAACCGCCCGGCCGGAATTCCCGGCCGGGCGTCTTGCCATCGATCCCCCGTCTTTGTATGCTGTCTGTCCGGGGGGTGTTTCCGGGAGCGACTCCCGGAGACAACGGAGAGCGATCAAGTATTCGGCCAGACTGGGCGCGTTGAACCAAAGGAGCCCGATATGAAGAAGCTGATTGCCAGTGCGTGTGCCGGCGTCGCCGTTCTTGCCATCCTGCTGGTCATGGGATTGAATCCCGCGGCCGCCGAGAAGAAGGCGAAGTGTCCGATCAGCGGCAAGGACGTGGATCCGGAGGTCACGCTCAACGTCAACGGCAACGCCATCGCGTTCTGCTGCAACGGCTGCCCGAAGGCGTACAAGAAGAAGTACCTGATCAAGGACGGGGGCGCGAAGGAGTGCGCCGTCAGCGGTCGTCCGGCGAAGGCCGAGCACAACCTCATTCACATGACGGCGAAGAAGGTGGCGTTCTGCTGCAAGAACTGCCCCAAGAAGTTCGCCAAGGACAAGGGCATCGAGTACAAGGACAAGGGCCCGGCGAAGTGCCCGATCAGCGGCGGCAAGGCGAAGGCGGACCACAAGCTCGTCGTCAACGGCGAGTCGGTCTACTTCTGCTGCGACAAGTGCCCCAAGAAGTATCTCGCCAACCTCAACCTCCAGAAGGGCGAGGCGGAGAAGTGCCCGGTCTCCGGCAGGGCGATCGACAAGGAGACCGAGATCATCTTCGTCACCGGCGAGACGAAGTACTTCTGCTGCGACAACTGTCCGAAGAAGTACATCAAGACGGAGATCAAGGCGAAGGCCGTCAAGAGCTGAGCCGCGCCCTCGCGGCCGACGGCTGAGAGTGAAACGATATCGAGCCCCGGTGGCACGCTGCCGGGGCTTCTTCTTTGTCTCGATCCGGGGGTCTCATGGCAGCTGACCGTTTCTCGATCCGCGGGCAGGTCGCGCTCGCCATCGGCGGGACGAGCGGCATCGGACGGCAGATCGCGCTCGGCTTCGCCGAGGCCGGCGCGACGGTGGCGGTCGCGAGCCGCAACCGCGACAAGGTCGACCGCGCCGTCGCGGACATCGACGCGGCGGGAGGCACGGCCTCCGGCCACACGGCGGACGTGTGCGACCTGGCGCAGATCCGCGACCTCGTCGCCGCGGTGGTCGCCGAGCACGGCCGCATCGACATCCTGCTGAACTCCCAGGGCACCACGGTGCTGCGACCGGCCGAGGAGTTCACCGAGGAGGACTACGACCTGGTCCTCGACACGAACCTGAAGAGCGTCTTCTTCTGCTGCCAGGAGGTCGGCCGCCACATGCTCGAGCGCGGCTCGGGATCGATCATCAACATCGCGTCGCTGTCGTCGTACCGGGGCTGGTCGAGGAGCTGCCTCTACTCGATGAGCAAGTGGGGCGTGGTGTCGCTCACGGAGACCCTGGCGTCGGAGTGGGGCGAGCGGGGCGTCCGGGTCAACGGCATCGCCCCGGGCTTCTTCATGACCGACCTCAACCGCGAGCGCATGTCGGAGGAACGCAAGCGCATCGCCGTCGAGCGCACGCCAATGGCCCGCTTCGGCAAGCTCGAGGAACTGGTCGGCGCGGCAATCTACCTGGCATCGCCGGCGGCGCAATTCGTGACGGGGGAAACCATCCGCGTCGATGGAGGTTACCTCGCGCGGGGAATCTAACGCCCGCTTTCGTCCCCGTACCCGGTCCCGGACCCGTGCCCGGTCCCGTGCCCGATCCGCTCCTCGACGCCGCCCGCGAGACTCTGCACGGACTCAGCAGGAACGCAGGAAGAGCAGGAACGGGAGGAAAGGAGCAACAGGCGTTGTGGCTCCTCTCCGAGCGTATGCGACCCGGAATCGGATCGAGCACGAGGACGAGCACGATCATGCAGTCGGGCTCGTCCTCGCGGGATGCTCATGTGGGGCGACGGCCCTCACTCACCGAGCATCGTCCGGCAACTCCTTGATGAAGAGATTCCGGAACCACACCTGCCCGTGGTCTCCCTGGAACTTGAAGGCGTCCTTCGAGAACTCCTTTGTCGCCTGCTTGCTGTCCGTGCGGCGGGAGAGCGGCACGCCGTCGTGGATCAGCTGGCCGTTCTGCCAGACCCAGACGCGGTTCTGGACGCACTTGGCGTCGATGACGTTCCACGCCCGCCTGTCTTCTTTTTTCGCCGCCACGTCCGGCGCCTTGATCGAGTAGAGCGCGCCGTCGCCGTGCTTGTTGTCGGTGCCCTGGTTGCGCTCGATCTGGATCTCCCACTGGTTGCGCAGGTAGAAGCCGCTGTTGCCGGCGTGCTTCGTCGGGTCGGAGCGATACTCGTAGTGGACAAGGAAGTTGCCGTAGGGCTTCTTCGTCCAGATGTCCCAGCCGCGGTTCTCCTGGTAGCCCCAGCGCGGGTTGTAGAAGGCGTCGCCGTCGATCGTCCAGAACTCCGTCAGCCTGGCGTCGCGCTCCTCGTTCCGCATGGTCAGCTCGCTCATGTCCTTGCCGTTCCAGAGCGGCTTCCAGCCCTCGGGGAGCTCGAGGACGCGGATGTTTCGGAAGTACATGATGTCGTGATCGCCCTGGAGCATCAGCGGCCCGCGGTCGATGGTCAGGGCGCGGCCGGTGACCGGGTGCTTGCTGATCGAGCCCGGCGTCGGCTTCGGGCAGTCCGCGCCGTCCTGCACGATGACGCCGTTCAGCCACACGGTCACCGAGTTGCCGAGGTGGAGGATGCGGTAATGGTTCCACTCCCCCTGCGGGTTGTGGGCGTTGACGAGCGGCGGGCCGACGCCGTAGATGGCGCCGCCGTCCCCGGTGCCGAGTTTCTTCGAGTCGCCCTTGCGGTAGGTGCTGTTGAGGATCTGCACCTCGACCTGCCCGCGCAGGTAGACGCCGCTGTTGCCGCCGCCCTCGGGCTTGGACTTGAAGTCGATCTCGAGGAGGTAGTTCGAGAGCTCGTCGACCGTGCAGTAGTCGTACTTGTCACGCTGCGTCAGCAGACCGTCGACGACCTGCCACTCGCCCTTCTGCTTGCAGTACGTCCACCCGCTGGTGTCCTTGCCGTTGAAGAGCGATCGCCAGCGCGGCAGCTCCTCTCCGGCGAGCGTGCCGGAGAGCAGGACGGCGGCGACAAGTGCCGGGAGCAGTCGGAGCATGGGGATTCCTCCTGGTTCGATTGCCGTGACGCGTTGACCAGTGAATGGCTCGATTGATCTGGCCACGAAACGCTCATTTTCGAGCGCCCGTGGTCATGGCGTCAAGGGCCGGCCGCCTCGATCGGTGACGCCGAGGGTCGCGAAGGGGTCGTCGGTCGAGTCGATGTGCGCATCGAGCATGCGCGAGAGGGTCTGGCGGATGTTGGCGAACGCCCGGTCGGTCGCGAGGTTGGCGATCTCGTGTGGGTCACGGAGCATGTCGTAGAGCTCCTCGCCCCCGACCAGGTAGCGGACGTACTTCCACCGGTCGGTGCGCACCATGCGGATCGGCACGCGCCAGCGCTGCTTGCCGAGGTACTCGACGATCACCGACTCGCGCCCGCCGATCGCCACGCGCGGCACGTCGCCCGGGCCGAGTCGAGCGGCGCTCTCGCCGAGGAGGGGCGCGAGCGACACGCCGTCGAAGCCCCCTGGCGGCGTCACGCGGGCGAGGTCGCACACCGTCGGCAGCACGTCGAGCGTCGAGACCAGCGCCTGGCTGACGCCAGCCCGCACGCCCGGTCCGGCGATCACCAGCGGCACGCGCACGAGCTCCTCGTACATCGCCGGCCCCTTGAACGCCAGGCCGTGCGCGCCGGCGAGGTCGCCGTGGTCGGAGGAGAAGACGACGACCGGCTCGCCGTCGCGACGCCCGAGCGCCTCGAGCACGCGGCCGACCTCGGCGTCGACCTTCTCGACGAGCAGGTGGTAGCGGTAGCGGTAGAGACGCCAGTCCTCGTCGGTGTAATCCGCGGCGATCTTGCCCTGGTCCTCGTCGCGAAAGCGGCGCTGCGGCTCCGGCTTCGTCGAGAGGTCATCCGAGAGGCTGGCCGGCAGCGGCGCGCCGAGGAGCTCGGCTCGATCGGGCGACGGGGCGGGTCCACGGTCGCGCTGCTTCCGCGGCGCGACGTGGTAGACGTCGTGCGGGTCGAGGAAGCTGACGACGACGAGCACGGGGCGCTCGCCCTGTCTCGACAGGAACTCGGCGGCGCGACGCGCGGTCTCGGCGTCCGATCGATGCCTCGCCTCGCCCGCGGCGAACCCGTGGCGCGACGGCTCGCCGCCGAGGTGCCACTTGCCGAAGTACGCGGTGTCGTATCCGGCCGCCGCGAACACCGTGGCGATGCCCGGGATCGATGGGTCCATCGGCGGCGAGCAGCCGGGCACGACGCGCTCGCGGGAGGAGACGTTTCCCATCACGCCGCGGTGGGGAAAGCGCCCGGTCCAGAGGGCGAAACGCGCCGGCGAGCACTGCGGCGTCGCGGTATAGGCCCGCGTGAAGCGCATGCCGCGGGCGGCGAGCGAGTCGACCGCCGGAGTCCTGAGACCCGGCACGCCGGGCGCGCCGTCGGTCGCGCTCATCGCCGCGCCCTGCTGCTGGTCGGTGAGGATGATGACGACGTCCGGGCGGCGTTCCGTTTGTCCGTCGGCATCCGCGGGAACAGTCCCGGCGGGCGAGTTCGGGACGAGACAGAGCGCGATCAGCAGCGTGGCGGCGTGCATCGAGTTCCGCGTCCTTTCGATCCGGAGAGTCCCCGACTATACTCGAGGATCGACGCGTCAAGTGCAAGCGGCCCCCCGACAGGGAGCGGACGATGGCAGTGGTCTCGGTCCCGGGATTCTGCGAGGGATGCAACGAGAAGATCGACGCCGCGCCGAGCGGGTGCTGCCCGCACTGCGACGCCGCGCTGATCTCGCTCGAGTCCGCGGCGACGTCGCTCATCGGCGACCTGCTCGCCCGCGAGACGCACCTCGGCAGCCCGACCGCGAGGGACCAGGCCGAGGACGCGCTGGTCGGCCGGCGGCTCGGGAACTACGAGATCGACAGGCTCCTGGGACGCGGCGGCATGGCGAGCGTCTATCTCAGCCGCCACCTGATGCTCGAGCGCCTCTGCGCGCTCAAGGTGATCAGTCAGAGCATCGCGAAGGAGAGGCCGCAGGCGATCGACCTCTTCTTCAACGAGGCGCGCGCCGCGGCGGCGCTCGTTCATCCGCACGTCGTCACCGTTCACAACATCGGCACGCACGGCGAGTATCACTTCATCGAGCTCGAGTACGTCGAGGGAGAGACGCTCGAGCACGATCTCGACAGGAACGACCGCGTCGGCCCGGTGCGCGCCGTGCAGGTGATGCTGCAGGTGTGCGACGCGCTCGCGGCGGCGCACGCGAGCGGGCTCGTGCACCGCGACATCAAGCCGTCGAACATCCTCGTGACGCGTGACGGCCAGGCGAAGCTCGCCGACTTCGGGCTCGCCAAGACGGTGTTCTCGGCGGCCGACGGCTCCGGCGAGAGACCCGACGAGGGCCGGGAGCGCGTCATCCTCGGCACGCCGTACTACATGGCGCCCGAGCTCTTCGACTGCGTCCCCGCCGACACCCGGAGCGACGTGTACGCCGTCGGCGTCACGCTCTTCCAGCTGCTGACGGGGCATCCGCCGTACCGCGGCGGCAGCCTGTCGACGCTCGCCAAGAAGCACAGGAAGGCGCCGATCCCGGACGTCGCGGAGCTCGCCCCCGAGACGCCGCGCAGCGTGCGCGAGATCATCCAGCGGTGCCTCGCGAAGGAGCCGATCGACCGATTCCAGGAGGCGGGCGAGCTGCTGACCGAACTGCGGGCCGTCTACGGCGCCCTGCGCGACATCGAGTCGCTCCTCACCGAGGCGCTCGTCGGCCTGCCGGCCACGTGGGAGGGCGCGCGCGGCAGGTTCCACGTCGACGTCACGCTCGACGACGGCCGCCGGCAACGGGTGTTCATCGAATCGGACATGAACGCGCCGGTGGTGCGACGGGTGCTCCGGATCTACAGCATCTCGGCGCCGCTCGAGGAGTCGTACCTCCGGAGGGCCCTCGAGCTCAACGCGGTGATTCCGTACGCGTCGGTGGCGGTCCAGGAGACGGAGGGCGAGCCGCGGTTCATCGTCATCCAGACCTACCCGCGAGCGACGTGCGACGCGGAGGAGGTCCGGAAGAGCGTCCTGTCGATCGCGACGTGGGCGGACCAGGTGGAAAAGAGCTTGACGGGGTTGGATCGGTTTTGACGGCGTTGTGAAGACGACTCATGAGGAAGACAGGAAGAAGCAGGAGAGCAGGAATTGCTTTGCTTGAACTCTGAGGTACGGCCGAGAGGCGAAAGCTGGAGGTGAGCTGGAATGGCGACGGGCCCGAGCGAGTCGTCCGCCGCCCGACACCAGCTCGCGCTCCACTTCTCCCATCAGCCCATCACGGCCATTGCTCGCTCGGCCTCGCCGTCGACAGACGCGACGACGAGTTCCTGCTTTCCCTCTGTTTCCTGCTTTCCTCCTGGGTCTTTCCTCACAGGCGACGACCAAAAAGCCGTGGATTCCTGAAAGGATCTGCGCCGTTCGAGCGTAGATATGTCAGTACAGCAAGGCATGGCGAGCGACAGGCAGCTTCTCGGGGCCTATCTCGGCGGTGATGAGCCGGCGTTTCGGGAGTTTTACGAGCGTCACCGGCGGGCCGTGTACGTCTATCTTCTGTCGCTCGTCGGTCGGCGGGAGCGGGCCGAGGAGCTGCTGCAGGACGTGTTTCTCGGGTTGCTGCGCCGGCTCGAGGCGGTGCTCCGGTCGGCGAACGGCCGGGCGAACCTGAGGCCGTATCTGATGCGAGCGGCCAGGAACCATGCCGTCGATCTGCTCCGGCGCGAGCGACGGCAGGCTCGAGCGATCGAGCGGCTCGCGCGGGATGCGCTCTTTCGCGCCAGCCGTCGGCGCGACGGGGTGGAGACCACCGGCGTCGACGCCGTCGAGCTCGGCCGGCTGCTCGGACGCCTGCCTCGCGAGCAACGCGAGGTCGTCGTGCTGCGCGAGCTCGCCGGGCTGACGTTTCGCGAGATCGCCGTGACGGTCGGCGTGCCGGAGAACACCGCGGTGTCGCGGTACCGCTACGGCATCGGCAAGCTGCGGGACCGGCTCGGCGCCGCGTCCCGCGAGACGGGACGCTGTGACGATGGACGATGACGATGGACGATGTGACTGACTGTGACCTGGATCGCGATGGCGACGCGAAGGACCTCTTCGAGGGTCTGACGCTCGAGGAGCCCTCGCCTGGAGCCGATCGACGGGTCCTCGCCGCCGCCGGCGAGATGCTGCGCGAACGGCGGGCGGGTCACCGCGGCGAACGCACGTGGCCGTGGACGGTCGCCGTGGCCGCCGCCGCGGCGGCGCTCGCCGTGATCGTGTCGTTTCCCGGGGATGACGGCGCGGGCGACGGAGCCCGGAGCGACGTCACCGGTGGCCATCCCGGCGGCGATCCGATCGCGGCGACGACGGATGGCATCGGCGAGATCGGCGACATCGACGTCGACGACGCGCTCGACGCGACGCTCGGTGCGCTGCGGGCGGAGGTCGAGCGCATCGGCGAGGTGACCGATCTGCTCCCCGACGAGGACAGAGACGACATCCTGGCGCGGGCGAGGTCATGCCTCGCGCGCATCGAGCGCCTCGAGGAGGCGATCAAAACGGAATCACACACACAGAGCTCGGTGTTCGGGCTCCCGGAAACCGTCAAGGAGGGAAACGCATGAGAGCGCGCACCCTGAGAGGACTCCTTTTCATCGGAATCGCTGCAACGGTCGCCATCGTCGCCGTCGACGCGTCCGTCGCCGCGCAGGATCGCCCGCGAGAGGCCGAACCGAGACGTCGCGCCCCGGAGGAGCTGCGACAGCTCCGCAATCAGATGGAGGAACTGCGGGCCGCGATGCGGGCCGCCGCCGAGCGTGGCGATCGGGAAACCGCCAGCCGGCTCGAGAGGCAGTACCTCGAGCTGCGCGAACGCGAGCGGCGCCTGAGCCCGGAACGCCGTCCGGATGCCCCGCGTCGCGAGGGCGAGCGCACCGAGTTCGACGTCGCCATCGACCAGATCAGCGAGCTCCGCAAGCGGGCGTTCCGCGCCAAGCAGCGCGGCCAGCACGGCCAGGCGATGGAGCTCTGGGCCGAGGCCGACCGCCAGCAGGAGCGCGTCAGTCGCGCATTCCGCGTCGGGCTGGAAGGCGAGGGCGAGGGGCGCCGTCGGACGACCACGACCCGCCGCCGGCCGGAGGTCGCGCGCGAGTCGCGACCGGATCGACCGCTGGCGGACCGCTGGCGGCAGGTCGAGGAACTGCGCCGCGAGGTCGAGGAGCTCAAGGCCGTGCTGCGGCGCGCCCTCGAGCGACTGGAGCACGGCGAGCACGAAGACCGCGAGCACCGGGAGCGAGAGTCCCGTGAACGTCGCGAGGGCGAGGTTCGGCGCGAACGGCGCGTCGAGCGAGAGGTGCGACGCGAGGGCGAGCGACGCGAGGGCGAGGCGCGACGTGAGCGCGATCGAGAAGAGCGCGGCGAGCGGGCCGAGCGGCGCGAGCGAGAGGAGCGAGAGGAGCGCCGCGAGGGGGCCGAGCGTCGAGAGCGCCGGGAGGAGGAGCGCCGTGTGCGTGAGCGGCGCGAGGAGCGTGACGAGGAAGAGCGCGAGGAGCGCCGCGAGCGACGGCGAGATCGTGACGGGGAGGGCGAGAAGAGCGACGGCGAGCTCGAGGAGCGCCGGTTCGAGTGAGCCCGGGGGGCCTCGTCGCGACCGCTCGCAACTTTAACGGACGACGTTTTTGACAGCTCCGGGAGAATGGGATTGACTGACTACGGGCTGTTGTGACGGAACCATCCGAGGACGTGGGTTCCTTTCCGAGAGAAGGAGCTTCTCATGCGGACGCACGTCCTCGCTGCCGGTCTCGCTGTCGCCGTCGTCGCTCTGGTCAGCGACTCTCCCGCCCGTGCCCAGGTGGCGCATCCCTCGAAGCTGGTGCTCGACGAGCCGATCCCGGTCGGTCCCGGGCAGACCGTCAGCGGTCGCGGCGCCCCGGACCGACCGGGGATCTACGTCGAGCTCTGGCGCAAGCCCGCCGGCACGGCGCGGGCCGAGTCGGTGGCCTCGGTCGCCGTCGAGGTCGGCAGCGGCGGCGCGTACTCCTTCGAGAACGTCGATGTCCGCGCCGGCGAGACCTACCACGTCACCCTGTCGCGCAGCTGGCACTTCGACACGCCCGGTGACGCCGAGGGCTGGCTGCTGCGACAGAACGACCTCTCGTCCTGGGAGGTCTCCGGCGGCGCGCTCCGGGTGACCATCGACGACGTCGACGGCAGCTCGACGTGGGATCCCTGGTTCATGAACCTCTTCAGCTACGATCCCAGTGTCTATCGCGTCGTCGAGATCCGCATGCGCAACCCGGCGCCGAACCCCGGGGCGACGACGCTGTTCGCGCTCTACTGGGGATGGGAGATCCCCGACGACGAGGTGCAGGCGTTCCACCTTAAGGACGTCCGCAAGGAGATGACCGAGTTCGAGACCTACTTCTTCCCGATGAACGCCGGGGAGCGGTGCATCTCGAGCGGTCAGGTGCTCGACGGGCTGTGGTTCTCGGAGTTCCGGCCGTGCGACACGTCTCCGGCGACGCCGCCGAACGCCCCCAACAACAGTCTGCGGATCGATCCCGTCAACGGTTTTCAGAGCCCCGAGCTCAACGGCGTCGTGTTCGAGGTCGACACCATCCGAATCCGCGAGGACTTCCGGTTCGACTTCGACATCGACGGCGATCGCAACGGCATCGCGTCGTTTCACAACATGCCGACGACCGATGTCGCCGGCGGCCTGCTGACGTACACGACCCCCGGGGACCCGTCGATCGATTTCGATCTCGGCGGGCCGACCTCCGAGTTCCTCGAGACCGCCTACTTCTCGCGCTTCGCGATCGGTCTCCACAACCAGACCACCACCACCGAGAGCGGCGTCGCGGGCGTGCGGTTCGGCCCCGGGACGGAGGCGGTGCTCTCGGTGCCGCTCGGCGGTCGCCAGGACGTCTCGGCGCTCCTCGACTCGATCTCGGATCCGGTGGGCGCGTGGAGCGCGCAGACGAGAATCGACCTGCGCGGGTTCGCGCTCGTCCTCCCGGCACAGCCCTCCGACGGGACACCGGTGCGCGTCGACGCCATCGGCATCACCACCGAGGAGCCCTTCGGCCCGAGCGCTCCCGTGCGCATCGGCAACGCCCCGCCAATTGCCAGCGCGGAGTGCGAGGTGCTGCCGCCGCTGGCGGCGCAGGCGCGACTCCGCCTCGACGGGTCCGCCTCGAGCGATCCGGACGACGTGGTGAACGAGCTGGCGTTCGAGTGGCGCGTCGACGATCGCGTGGTCTGCGTGGGGACGTTCGACGAGTGCGCCGTCACCGAGGTGTCGGTCGAGTTCGGGACGCACACCGTGGCGCTGCGCGTCACGGACCCCGACGGCGCATTCGCGGAGGACTCGAAGAACGTCACCATCGATCAGGACGCCCTGGCGTCGTTCTCGATCGAGAAGGCGAAGGTCAAGTGGGGCGAGTCACCGCGGACGATCAAGGTCGCGGGCGTGATCCAGCTCCCGCCCGGGCTCGACCCGATCGACCTCCGGCCGCTGGCGCGCATCGGCGCCGGGCTCGCGCTGACGGAGGTGCTGGCCCCGACGACGATCGAGTTCACCGTGCACGGCAACGGCTCCAGGAAGTGGCGCTTTCGCGACGACAACGCGTCGGTGGGGATCGGCAAGTTCTCCATCGACTGGAAGCGCCCGGGGGACGACCTCGACGAAGATCTGGGTGACGGGGCCGACGAGGGCGAGGACGAGGACGACGTCGACGATGTCGGCTTCGATCTGCTGATCACCGACGACGTCGACGGCGTCGTCGGGCGCTACCGTGCCGAGATCCACTTCGACGGCGACTTCCCCGCGGGCGCCGGCACCGAGCCGAGGACCCTCAGCCTGGACGTTGCCATCGGCGACCAGGGACTCGCCGGCGCCGACGTCGTCGGACCCGACGGTTTCGAAGTCACGGACGACAAGTGGAAGTTCGACAGCGACCTCGATTGAACGGACCGGCGAGCGGGGGGAGCGTGGTGACTCCCCTCGCCCGCCGTCGCCGCATCCTCCTCGCCTCCCTCATCCCACTCTGAGCGCGGTTCCTGCCCTCCGGGCTTTCCCGTCTCGCGATCCGCTCACACGACCCGGGATCGCGGTCCGCCGATTGGCCGAGACGGCGTGTGTGTTGTACTCTTCATTACCGGAACGTGGACCCCGGAGAGCTCGCACCCCCCATGTGAGAAATCCGGGTCGGGGGCGATACGGGTCAAAACACCACCAGGAAGCCAGGTCAGAGGAGTCCCCCGTGGGCAAGATCTCCCTCCCCGCCCTCGTTCCAGCTCTCGTTCTCGCTGTATTCCAACTGTCCACCATCGAGGCGCAGGTCCCGCTCGCCGGGCACGCGTCGCGGCTCGAGCTCGACCCGCCGATACGCGTCGGACCGGGACAGACCCTGATCGGTCGGGGCGCGCCGGTCCGGGAGGGAGTCTACGTCGAGCTCTGGCGAGTTCCGCCGGGCTCCGTGCAGGCCGAGTCGATCGCGTGCGTCGCGGTCGACGTCAGCCGCGGTGGCGACTTCTTCTTCGACAACGTGGATGTCGCGAGCGGCGAGTCGTACTACGTCACGCTCTCCAGGAGCTTCCATTTCGATGTCCCGGGTGACGACGAGGGCTGGCTGCAGAGAGCAAACGACCTCTCCGCGTGGGAGGTCTCGGACGGCACCCTGAAGCTCACGGTCGACGACGTCGACAACAACCGGTCGTGGGATCCGTTCATCACCAACCTCTTCACCTACGACACGAGCGTCTACCGGGTGGTCGAGATCCGCATGCGGAACCCCGCGCCGAATCCCGGTGCGACGACTCTCTTCGCGCTCTTCTGGAGCTGGAGCGAGCCGAACGACCGGATGCAGGCCTTCCACCTGAAGGACATCCCCGAGCAGATGGTCGACTTCGAGACCTTTCTCTTCCCGATGAACGCCGGGGAGCGGTGCATCTCGAGCGGGCAGGTGAGCAACGGACTGTGGTTCTCGGAGTTCCGTCCGTGCGACGGGTCGCCGGCGGTCGCGCCGAACGCTCCGAATAACGCGCTGCGGATCGATCCGATCAACGCCTTCAACGACCCGTCGCTCAACGGCGTGGTGGTCGAGATCGATACCATCCGCCTGCGCGAGGACTACCGCTTCGACTTCAACGTCGACGGCGACCCGACCGGAATCGCCTCGTTCAACGGCATCAACCCCGACGTCACGCTCTCCGGGGGGTTCCTGACGTACACGTCGCCGGGCGATCCGACCTTCGGATTCGACTTCGGCGGGCCGAATCTGGAGTTCTTCGACAGCAGCTACTTCTCGCGTTTCGTGGTCGGCCTCGACAACCAGACGCTGACGACGGAGACGAGCTCCGCCGGCGTCCGCTTCGGGACCGGCAACGAGGCGCTCTTCTCGGTGCCGCTCGCGGGCCGCCAGGACCTCTCCGCGCTGTTCGACACGATGACACTTCCCGCCGGGGCGTGGAGCGCGGCCGTCGACGTGGATCTCCAGGGGCTCGAGCTCGTGCTTCCCGAGCAGCCGTCCGACGGGACGCCGGTGCGCCTCGATTACATCGGCCTGACGACCGCCGACCCGTTCGGGCCGAGCGAGGCCGTGCGCGCGGGCAACGTCCCGCCGGTCGCGATCGCGGTGTGCGAGGAGCTCGCGCCGGTCGGTGGTCAGGCTCGGTTGCTGCTCAACGGGTCGGACTCCCGCGATCTGGACAACGAGCCACTGACGTTCGAGTGGATCATCGACGGCGCCGTCGTCTGTCAGGGGACGCGCGAGGAGTGCGCCATCATCGAGGCGTCGCTCGACTTCGGAACGCACATCGTCGAGCTGCGTGTGACCGATCCGCGAGGGGCGATCGGCGAGACCTCGAAGACGGTGACGCTCGAGCCGGGATTGCTGTCGTTGCTATCGATCGAGGAGGCGGAGATCGACTGGGAAGACAGGCCGTATACGATCGAGGTCTCGGGCGAGATCGGGCTTCCGCCCGGCTTCAGCTCGACCGAGGTGACGCCGATCGCCGTCCTCAGCGCCGACGTGGCGCTCTCCGAGGTGCTGCCGCCGACGGAGGTCGCGTTCACGGTTCACGGCACCGGTCCGGACCAGAGGTGGCGGTTTCGCGACGGGGTGTTCGGCGGCCGTGACCATGACGACGATGATGATGACGACGACGGTGACGACGACGGTGATGACGACGATGACGGCGACGATGACGACGACGACGATTGGCGTCGTCGGGATGCGCATCGTCATGGGCAGGGACATCGGCGCGGGCATGGGCATGCATATGGTTATCATCACGGCCATCATCATGGCGACGATGATGACGACGACGATGACGACGACGAGAGCCACGGTCGGTTCGTCGGACTGCGCAAGTTCGACATCGACTGGAAGGGAGCCAGGTACCGACTGCAAGACAGGAAACTGCCGTTCTCGCTTCGATCCCGGGTCATCACGAGCACCGAGACCGTCCTCTCGATGAAGCTCAAACCGCGGAAGATCTGTGGGCCGTTCACCATCGACTTCGGCGGTCTGACGATGGTCGATGTCGGTGTCGACGGCAGCGTCACGGCCGATCCCACGGTCGATGTGGCGGTCGAGAGACGCGGCCGCAAGGTGACGCTCACGCTGCCGTTCCCACTCCTGGCCGCCACCGTGATCGTCGTGAGCGGGAGCGTCGACCGGACGATCGTGGTCGGGGACGATCTCAGGGAGTCGATCGGCCGGTTCCGCGGCGAGATCCGCTTCGACGGCGACTTCCCCGCCGGCGCCCGGACCGTCCCCCGGACCCTGGGTCTCCAGGTATCGATCGGCGACCAGGGGTTCTTCGGCTCCGACCGGGTCGAGCCGGACGAGTTCGAGGTCGACGACGACGAGTGGGAGCTGGAGTCGGAGACCGATTCGAGAAGGGACCGCCGGCGGACCCACCGTCGGAAGGTCCGGTCGGACGACTTCGATTGAATCTGGGCGAGGCGGGCGAGGGAGCTCAAATCATCCCCACTCGCTCGCCTCGAGGGTACCTCTCTCGATCGATCCTGCATCCTGCGCAGAATCGGTATACCGCTTCTTGACACATTTGGTGCGCTCTGCGGCCGGCTCCATTGGCCGGGACATCGCGAGTATTGTATCTTTATTACCGGAATGTGTAGGGCTCATCCACCAGCGCCCACCAGAAGCCCTCGAGAGGAGAGAGGAGAATCCCGTGGGAAAGATCCATCTTTCCGCCCTCGTTCTCGCCTTCTTCCAGTTTTCCGTTGCCCACGCCCAGGTCCCGGTCGCCGGGCACTCCTCGAAACTCGTGCTCGATGAGCCGATCCAGGTCGGTCCGGGGCAGACCCTGAGCGGACGCGGCGCACCGGTCCGCCGGGGAGTCTACGTCGAGCTCTGGCGGGTTCCGCCCGGCTCGGTCCAGGCCGAGTCGGTCTCGTGCGTCGAGGTCGACGTCAGCCGCGGTGGCGACTTCTTCTTCCACAACGTGGATGTCGCCAGCGGCGAGTCCTACTACGTCACGCTCTCCAGGAGCTGGCACTTCGACACTCCCGGTGACCACGAGGGGTGGGTTCAGAGGCAGAACGATCTCTCCTCCTGGGAGGTCTCCGGCGGCACGCTGAAGCTCACCGTGGACGATGTCAATGGAGACAGAATCTGGGACCCCTTCATCGTCAATCTCTTCACCCACGATACGAGCATCTACCGGGTGGTCGAGATCCGCATGCGCAACCCGGCGCCGAACCCCGGCGCGACGACTCTGGTCGCGCTCTTCTGGAGCTGGAGCGAGCCGAACGACCAGATGCAGGCCTACCGCCTCAAGGACATTCCCAAGGCGATGATCGACTTCGAGACCTTCCTCTTCCCGATGAACGTCGGGGAGAGGTGCCTCTCGAACGGGGAGGTGAGCGATGGGCTGTGGTTCTCGGAGTACCGTCCGTGCGACGGGTCTCCGGCGGCGCCGAACGCTCCGAACAACGCGCTGCGGATCGATCCGATCAACGGATTCCAGAGCCCGGAGCTCGCCGGCATCGTGGTCGAGATCGACTCCATCCGCCTGCGCGAGGACTACCGTCTCGACTTCCACACCGACGGCGATCCCACCGGGATCGCGTCGTTCAACGCGATCGAACCGAGCGTCACGCTCGCCGGCGGATTCCTCACCTATACGTCGCCCGGTGATCCTTCGCTCGGATTCGACTTCGGGGGCCCGAACACGGAATACTTCGAGACCGGTTACTTCTCGCGGTTCCTGATCGGCTTCGACAACCAGACCCTGACGACGGAGACCGGCTCGGCCGGTCTCCGCTTCGGCGGCGGCACCGAGGCGCTTTTCCCGGTATCACTCGGCGGCCGGCAGGACCTCTCCGCGCTGTTCGATTCGATGACCGATCCGACTGGTGCGTGGAGCGCCGCGTCCGGTGTGGATCTCCAGGGGCTCGAGCTCCTACTTCCGGAACAGCCCTCCGACGGAACGCCGGTGCGTCTCGACTACATCGGGCTGACCACCGCCGAGCCGTTCGGCCCGAGTGAAGTGGTGCGCGCCGCGAACGTCGCCCCCGTCGCGATCGCCGTGTGTGAGGCGCTCGCGCCCGTTGGAGGCCAGGCGCGACTTCGCCTGGACGGGTCGGAATCCCACGACCTCGATGGGGATCCTCTGACGTTCCAGTGGCGCATCGACGGCAGCGTGGTCTGCGGGGGGCCGCGCGAGGAGTGCGCCGCCATCGAGGTGTCGCTCGACTTCGGAACGCACACCGTGGAGTTGCGCGTGACCGATCCCGAGGGAGCGTTCGGGGAGGCCTCGAAGACCGTCACATTCGAGCCGGGGGCGCTGGCTACCCTCTCGATCGAGGACGCCGAGGTCGACTGGGGGGACGTGCCACATACCCTGGAGGTGTCGGGCGAGATCGGGCTGCCGCCCGGACTCGACTCGACCGAGGTGACGCCGATCGCCACCATCAGCGCCGACGTGGCGCTGTTGGAGGTGCTGCCGCCGACCGACGTCACGTTCACGGTCCACGGGGCCGGGCCGAAGAAGAGGTGGCGGTTCCGTGACGAAAGGTACCGTGACGGTGACGATGACGATGGCGGCTGGACCGGGGGATACCTCGGCCTCCGCAAGTTCGACATCGACTGGAAGGGAGCCAGGTATCGTCTCAAGGACGAGAGTCTGCCGTTCTCACTCCGGTCCCGGGTCATCACGAGCTCCGAGACCGTGCTGTCGATGAAGCTCAAGCCGAAGAGGATGGACGGGCCGTTCACGATCGACTTCGGAGGCCTGGCCTCGGTGGACGTCGGTCTCGACGGCAGCATCACGGCCAGTCCCACGGTCGGCGTCGATATCGAGAAGCCCGGCCGGAAGGCGACCATCACGCTGCCGTTTCCCCTTCTTGTGACGACCGTGATCACCGTGACCGGAAGCGTGGATCGAGTGATCCTCGTCGCCGACGACCTCAGGGAGTCGATCGGGCGGTTCCGTGGCGAGATCCACTTCGACGGCGACTTCCCCGACCGCGCGCAGACCACCCCCCGGACCCTGGGTCTCCAGGTGTCCATCGGCGACCAGGGGCTTTTCGGCTCCGACACGGTCGGGCCGGACGAGCTCACGGTCGACGACGACGAGTGGGAGCTCGAAAGAGACGACGACGATTGAGGATCGCGACCCTCGCGTCCCTTCGCGTCCCTACCCAGGGTCGTCCGCGACTCTTCGACCCCGCCCTCGGTCCCGACCAGTCCCGGTCCCGACCAGTCCCAGGGTCAGGGTGGAGGGGGGGCGGAGGTGCGGGCAGGTTTCTTGGTTGGGAGCCGTCGCTGGCGGTCCGTACCCGATCCCGGGCCGTCACGACACCGGATGAGGGGGTCCGATTTCGGCCGTTCCACCCGAAAGATCCCCGAACAGAGCGGCCTCATCGCGTACCGTCTCCGCGGTGCGCCTCGGCACGGGGGCCCAGGCGCTCGACGCGGGGGCCCGGCCGCTCGTCGCCGGGCCCGCTACCCGTGCCGCGCTTCGCTCACGTCG
>JBFFXF010000077.1:0-28894 GCA_041569895.1 Planctomycetota bacterium
GGAGGGGAGCGGAATCGTACCCGCGGCAGGCGGCGCCCGCCACCTTGACAGCACAAAGCCTCCGCGGGGCGCTCGACCAAAGAAGTTAAGAGTGCGTCCCCTGACCCCACGTCCGCTTGGGCCCTGCTTCGGCCCTGACCCTGGGTCGGGGACCGGGCGGGCGACCCTGGGTCGAGGGGGGCGGCGACCCTGGGTCGGGGCGCCGGCGGGGCGGCGGTGGTGACCATGGGTCGGGGGGGCGACCCTGGGTCGGGGTGGGGGCTGGGTCGGGGTGGCGACGGGGTGGCGACCCTGGGTAGGGGTGGGGCCGTCCGGCCGGGTCGGGGCTGTCTCTTCGGGTGTCATTCCAATACGAGCTGAGCACGTTAATAATCCTGTAAAATTCCCTTTGACAAGACCGGTAAGACACTATCCACTGGTACTGGAACGTGTGAGAGTTTCGAGGACTTGAGGACACCTGGGTCTCTGATGAGGAGAGAAATCCCATGAGAAGCCTGTGTCTTCGCGCCCTCGTTGTCACTTGCGTCCTCGTCCACGGCTTGTCCACGACCCGCGCTCAGGTTCCCGTCCCGGGTCACTCCTCGAAGCTCGTACTCGACGAGCCGATCGGGGTTGGAGCGGGACAAACCCTCAGCGGTCGCGGCGCACCGATCGGAATCGGCGTTTTTGTCGAGCTCTGGCGAGTCCCGCCCGGCTCGGTGCGCGCCGAGTCAGTCGCCTCCGTCGAGGTCGAGCTCGCCCGCCGCGGAACCTTTCTCTTCGAGAACGTGGACGTCACTTCGGGCGAGACCTACTACGTCACGCTCTCGCGGAGCTGGCACTTCGACACGCCCGGGGACAGCGAAAACTGGCTCATGCGGCAGAACGACCTGTCGGCGACCGAGGTCTCCGGCGGCACACTGAAGGTCACTATCGACGACGTTGATGGAAATGGATCATGGGACCCATGGTTCATGAATTTCTTCAACTATGACTCCAGCCTCTACAAGGTCGTGGAGATCCGCATGCGCAACCCGAGCCCGAACCCGGGCTCCACCACCCTCTTCGGCATCTTCTGGGGCTGGACCGGCGATCAGGTGCAGGCATTCCACCTGAAAGACATCCGCAAGGAGATGGGCGGGTTCGAGACGTTCTTCTTTCCCATGAACATCGGCGAGCGCCTCGTGTCGACCGGGGAGACGCTCGATGGGATGTGGTACACGGGAGTCCCGAACAACAGCCTGCGACTCGACCCGATCAACGGCTTCCACGATCCGGTGCTGAACGGGACGGTGTTCGAGATCGACACCATCCGCCTTCGAGAAGACTATCGCCTCGACTTCCACGTCGACGGCGACCGTTCCGGAATCGGCTCCTTGACCAACATCGCCGAGGCCGACTTCGTCCTGTCGAACGGGTTTCTCTCGTACACGTCGCCCGGAAACCCGTCGCTCGATTTCGACCTCGCCGGTCCGAATTCGGAGTTCTTCGAGACCGCTCACTTCACCCGCTTCGTGATCGGCGTCGACACCCCCACCTTCACGACGGAAACCGGCAGTACCGGTGTGCGGTTCGGCGCCGGAACCGAGGCCCGCTTCTCGGTGCCGCTCGGCGGACGCCACGACCTTTCCGCACTCGTCGATTCCATGACCGACCCTGTCGGCTTGTGGAGCACGTCGACAGGAGTGGAGCTCCAGGGCATCGATCTGCTCCTCCCCGACCAGCCCGCCGACGGAACGCCGGTGCGCATCGATTACATCGGATTCACCTCGACGGAACCGTTCGGACCGAGCGCTCCGGTGGTGGCCGGGAACGCCCCCCCGGTGGCGGAGGCCGTATGCGAGGAGCTTGCTCCCGTCGGAGGGCAGGCGCGGCTTCGCCTCGACGGCTCCGGCTCCAGCGATCCAGACAACGCCCTGAGCGAGCTCACGTTCGAATGGAGCATCGACGGCACGATCGTCTGCACCGGGACCTACGCCGATTGCGGGACCGTCGAGGTGTCGCTCGCCTTCGGAACGCACACCGTGGGGTTGCGCGTGACCGACCCCGACGGCGCTTTTGGCGAGACGTCGAAATCCGTCACGCTCGCGCCAGGCGCCCTGGCCACCTTCTCGATCGACAAGGCGAAGGTGCACTGGGGCGACACGCCGCCGAAGATCAAGGTCTCGGGAGAGATCGGGCTCCCCCTCGGGCTCAACTCCATCGAGGTCACGCCCATCGCTCGCCTCGGCGCCGGCGTCGCGCTGACGGAGGTGTTGCAGCCGACGATCGTGAACTTCACCGTACACGGCAGCGGCTCGAACAAGTGGAAGTTCCACGACGACACCGCGACCACTGGCATCCGCAAGTTCGACATCGACTGGAAGGGCGCCAGGTACCACCTCAAGGACGACACCATCCCCTTCGAGCTCAAGTCCCACGTGATCACCAGCTCCGAGACGGTCCTCTCCCTGAAGCTCGACCCGAAGGAGATCGAGGGCCTGTTCGTGATCGACTTCGGCGGGCTCGCTCTCGTCGAGGTCGAGATCGACGGCAGCGTCACCGCGGACCCGACGGTCGGCGTCGTGATCGAAAAGCCGGGAAAGGAAGCGACCATCACTCTGCCGTTCGCGCTCCTGCCGACGACGGTGATCTCCGCGACCGGGAGTGCCACCGGCACGTTCCTCGTCGCCGACGACCTCAAGGACTCGGTCGGACGCTTCCGCGTCGAGATCCTGTTCGACGGAGACTTCCCGGCGGGTGTCGAGACCTCGCCGCGAAGCCTCAGCCTGGACATCCAGGTCGGCGACCAGGGGTTGGCCGGGGCCGAGGTGCTCGGGCCCGACGAGCTCGAGATCAAGGGAGAGAACTGGAAGAAGAAGAAATAGGCCGGACGAGCGCACGGGTCGCCGCGTGTTCGCGATCGACTGCCGTTCATTGTAGACTGGCCGCATGGCCCGCGACGACCCGCTGCGCTCGTTCCATCCTCCCGTCCGCGACTGGTTCCGCGACGCGTTCCGCGCGCCGACCCCGGCGCAGCGCGAGGGGTGGCGGACGATCCTCGCGGGCCGCTCGACGCTGGTGATCGCGCCGACCGGCTCGGGAAAGACGCTCGCCGCCTTCCTCGCCGCGATCGACGGAATGATGTTCACGCCGCCGCCGGAGCGCAAGCGGCGGTGTCGCGTCCTCTACGTGTCGCCGCTCAAGGCGCTCGCAGTGGACGTCGAGCGCAACCTGCGCGCGCCGATCGCCGGCATCGCCGCTGCCGCCGGACGCTCGGGCGTGGCGTACCATGAGCCGCTGGTGGCGATCCGATCGGGGGACACGCCGCAGACCGACCGCGTCCGCATGCGGCGCGAGCCGCCCGACATCCTGATCACCACGCCGGAGTCGCTCTTTCTGATACTGACCTCCGCCGCCAGCGAGATGCTCGCGAGCGTCGACACCGTCATCCTCGACGAGATCCACTCCGTCGCCGGCACGAAACGCGGCGCGCACCTGGCGCTCTCGCTCGAGCGCTGCGAGCGACTGCGCGACCCCGACCGACCGCCGCTCCAGCGCATCGGGCTCTCGGCGACGCTGCGCCCGGTCGACGAGGTGCGCCGCCTTCTCGGAGGCGGCACGGTGGCTCCCACCGGTGTCTGGAGCCCGCGCGAGGTGGACGTCGTCGACGCCGGCTCCCGCCGCCAGATCGAGCTCGCGGTCGAGGTGCCCGTCGAGGACATGTCGCGCCTCGGCGAGGAGATCGAGGTGCCGTCCGGACCCGCGGCAGCCGGCCCGGCGCGGCGCTCGATCTGGCCGTCGATCTATCCGCGACTGATCGAGGCCATCCGCGCGCATCGCTCGACGATGATCTTCGTCAACAGCCGCCGCCTCGCGGAGCGACTCGCCGCGGCGATCAACGAGCAGGCCGAGGAGGAGCTCGCACTCGCCCACCACGGCTCGGTGGCCCGAGAGCGCCGCGAGGTGATCGAGGACAGCCTCAAGCGCGGCGAGCTCCCCGCGATCGTCGCCACGTCGTCGATGGAGCTCGGCATCGACATGGGCGCCGTCGACCTCGTGGTGCAGATCGAGGCGCCGCCGAGCGTCACCTCGGGGCTGCAGCGCATCGGCCGCGCCAATCACGCCGTCGGCGAGGTGCCCCGCGGCATGATCGTGCCGAAGTACCGCGGGGACCTCGTCGCGTGCGCGGCGGCGGCCGAGTCGATGACCCTGGGCCTCGTCGAGGAGACCCGCTACCCGCGCAATCCGCTCGACGTGCTCGCGCAACAGGTGGTGGCGATCTCGGCGATGCACGACTCGATCGACGTCGACGCGCTCTTCGACCTCGTTCGCGGCGCCGCGCCGTTCGCCGAGCTGCCGCGCTCGTCCTTCGACAGCACTCTCGACATGCTCTCCGGCCGCTACCCCTCCGACGAGTTCCGCGAGCTGCGACCGCGCCTGACGTGGGACCGCACCGCCGGCACGGTCGAGGCGCGACGCGGAGCGAAGCGGATCGCCGTCGCCAACGCCGGCACCATTCCCGATCGCGGGCTCTACGGCGTCTTCCTCCCCGGCGATGGCTCGAGCGGCGGACGGCGCGTCGGCGAGCTCGACGAGGAGATGGTCTTCGAGACGCGCCTCGGCGACGTCTTCCTCCTCGGCGCCTCGTCGTGGCGCGTCGAGGACATCACGCACGACCGCGTCGTCGTCACGCCGGCTCCGGGCGAGCCGGGGAAGATGCCCTTCTGGCACGGCGACCGCCCCGGTCGCTCGCTGGAGTTCGGAACGGCGATCGGCCGGCTCTGCCGCGAGCTCGTGCGCGTCGAGCGCGACGAGGCGATCGAGCGCCTGGGCTCCCGCCACGGTCTCGACGAGCGCGCCGCCCGAAACCTCCTCGACTACCTCGCCGAGCAGGTCGAGGCGATCGGCGAGGTGCCGAGCGATCGCACCATCGTCGTCGAGCGCTTCCTGGACGAGGTCGGCGACTGGCGCGTCTGCATCCTCTCGCCGCTCGGCGCCGCGGTGCACGCGCCCTGGGCGATGGCCGCGGCGGCGCGACTGGAGGAAGAGAGCGGCCTCGGCGTCGAGACCGTCTGGTCGGACGACGGCATGGTCTTCCGCGTCCCCGAGACCGGCGAGCCCCCCGATGCGACGCTGCTCGTCCCGTCGCCGGACGACGTCGAGGAGCTGGTCACGCGGCGGCTCTCGAGCACCGCGCTCTTCGCGGCGCGCTTTCGCGAGAACGCGGCGCGCGCGCTCCTCCTGCCGCGTCGCCGGCCCGGACGGCGCAACCCGCTCTGGATCCAGCGCAAGCGCTCGGCGGATCTCCTCGCGGTCGCGTCGAGGTACTCGTCGTTCCCGATCATCCTCGAGACCTACCGCGAGTGCCTGCGCGACGTCTTCGACCTCCCGGGACTGGTCGGAGTTCTTCGCAGGATCGACGACCGCAGCCTGCGCGTCCTCTCCGTCGAGTCGCGCACGCCCTCGCCGTTCGCGTCGTCGTTGCTGTTCACCTACGTCGCGAACTTCATCTACGAGGGCGACTCTCCCCTCGCCGAGCGGCGCGCCCAGACGCTGTCGATCGACCAGGCGCAACTGCGCGAGCTGCTCGGCGAGGCGGAGCTCCGCGAGCTCATCGATCCCGGCGTCGTCGAGGAGGTCGAGCGGTCCCTGCAGCACCTCTCGCCAGAACGACGCGCCGGGCACGCGGACGCGCTCCATGACATGCTGCTCGACATCGGCGACGTGACGTCGCGCGAGGTGCGCGAGCGCTGCGAGCCGTCGGCGCACGCCAAACGCTGGCTCGAGGAGCTCGAACGGAAGCGGCGCGTCTTCCGGTTCCGGCGCGGGCGGTCGTGGCGCTTCGCCGCGACGGAGGACGCCGCTCGCTTTCGTGACGCGCTCGGCGTCGCGTTGCCCCGCGGACTGCCGGCCGCGTTCCTCGAGCCGGTCGCGGATCCCATCGGCGACCTGATCGGACGCTTCGCGCGTACGCACGGGCCGTTCACCGCCGAGGCGGTCGCGAAGCGCTTCGGGCTCGCCGTCGCGAAGGTGAGCGGGCTCCTCGAACGACTCGAGGCGGAGGGTCGCGTCGCGAGCGGCGCGTTCCTTCGCGAGGGCCGCGGCCGAGAGTGGTGCGACACCGACGTGCTGCGTCGGCTGAAGCGCCAGTCGCTCGCCCGACTGCGGCAAGAGGTCGAGCCGGTCGACCCACCCGCGCTCGCGCGGCTGCTCCTCGACTGGCAGGGAGTCACCGCGCCGCGGCGAGGCGCCGACGGCCTGCTCGCCGCCATCGAGCAGCTCGAGGGCTGTCCGATCGTGGCGTCGACGCTGGAGAGCGAGATCCTCCCCGCGCGCGTCGAGGACTATGATCCCGGTCTGCTCGACCAGCTCTGCGCCAGCGGCGAGGTCATCTGGCGCGGGCTGCAGCCGCTCGGCCCTCGCGACGGTCGCCTGGCGCTCTACCTGCGCGATCACTACCGGCTGCTCGCACCGCCTCCCGGCTCGGTCGACGGCGAGCTTGCAGGCCGAATATGCGATCTGCTCCTCAAAGCGGGCGCCAGCTTCTTCCCGGCGCTCGTTCGCGAGATCGGCGGCTTCCGCGCCGAGCTGCTCGACGTCGTCTGGGACCTCGTCTGGGCCGGCGTCATCACCAACGACACGGTGGCGCCGCTGCGATCGTTTCTCGCGGGCGGCGAGCCGCGTCCCCGCCGAAGACGCGCAGCGCGGGACACGCGCCTCGGCCCGCCGGGAAGCGAGGGGCGGTGGTCCCTGTTGCCGGCGGTGGGCGCTGCCGATCCCGAGACCGGCGAGACCGAGCGACGCACGGCGCTCGCCAGGACGCTCGTCGAGCGATATGGCGTGCTGACTCGCGAGGCGGTGCGCGCCGAGGGGATCGACGGCGGATTCGCGGCGGTGTACGACGTGCTCAAGGCGCTCGAGGAGGCGGGGCGGATCCGCCGCGGCTACTTCGTCGCCGGTCTCGGCGCCACGCAGTTCGCCGCACCGGGAGCGGACGAGCGACTGCGCGCCCTGCGAACCGAGTCGGAACGGCCGCGCACTGTCGTCCTCTCCGCGACGGACCCGGCCAATCCCCACGGCTCGCTGATCCCGTGGCCGGCACGCGGCGATGCGCGCCTCGAGCGTCGCGCCGGCGCGAGAGTCTTCCTGCGCGACGGCGTGCCCATCGCCTACCTCGGCCGCAACGAGCGCAACCTGATGACGCTGGGGGAGAGCGGCGGCCCGCTCCCCGAGGACTCCGCGCGCGCCCTCGCACGCGCGCTCGCCGCGCTCGTGGAGGAGAGCGACTCGCGCCGCGCCGTGCTCGTGTCGCGCATCGACGGCGCCAGACCGGAGCACTCGCCACTGGCTCCGTTTCTCGAGGAGGTCGGCTTCACCGCGGGCAGTGCCGGGTATCTCAAGCGACGTGCGACGGCGGGCGGCGCCACACCGTGGCGCGGGAGGGGGAAAGACCGTGCCGGAGGGTGACACCATCTTTCGCACGGCCCGCACCCTGCGACACGTGCTCGCGGGGCGAGCGCTCACGTCAGTCCAGACGGCTGGACCGGTGCTCGGCGAGCCTCCGCCCGTGGGCGTCGAGGTCACGGGCGTCACGGCGCGTGGCAAGAACCTGATCGTCGCATTCAGCGACGGCTCGACGCTCTACACCCACATGCGAATGACCGGCTCGTGGCACGTCTATCGGCCGGGCGAGCGCTGGCGAAAGCCAGCGCGACGCGCGCGCGTCGTGCTCGAGAACGCCCACTTCACGGCGGTCTGCTTCAGCGCGCCGGTCGTCGAGTTCCTGGCGGCCGGCGTTGTCGAGCGCGATCGGCGATTGCACAGTCTCGGGCCGGATCTCCTCGACCCCGCCCCCGACCTCGTCGAGGCGCGCCGTCGTCTTCGAGCGCTCGACGGCCGCACCATCGCCGAGGCGCTGCTGACGCAGAGCGCCGTCGCGGGCATCGGCAACGTCTACAAGTCGGAGACGCTCTTTCTCTGCGGCGTCCACCCGGAGGCGCCGGCCGGCGGCCTCGACGACGACACCCTCGACCACCTGCTCCGCACGGCGAGCGAGCTCATGCGGCGTAACATCGGCGGCGGGTGGCGCGTCACGCGAGAGAACCGGGACGGCCGGCGCCTGTGGGTCTATGGTCGCAAGGGCGAGCCGTGCGCGCGATGCGGCGAGACGATACGCCTCGGACGGCATGGCCTCGCCGCGCGTTCGACGTACTGGTGCCCCGGCTGTCAGCCGCTCAGCGCTGGCGCCTCTCGTACTCCGCCAGGAAGCCCTTGAAGAGCCGGCGGTGTCCCTCCTCGTCGGCCAGCAGCCGGATGCCGAGATCCTCGGTTACCGGATCCTCGCCGCCCGAGATCTTGATCAGGTGCTTGTAGTGGCTGATCGCCGCCTCCTCCGCGTCGAGGACACCCCGGATGACCGACACGGAGTCGATCGGGTCCTCGGGCGGCTGCAGTGTCTTCTGATCGAAGTCGAGCGCCAGGGAGCCCGGCACGTTGCCACCGAGCTGCTTGATGCGGTTGGCGATCTCGGTCGCGTGGTTGAGCTCCTCGGTGACATCGCCCCCGAGCGAACGCTTGATCTCCTCGGCGAAGACGCCGTCGAGGTGAACGCTGTTCGTCAGATAGTTGATGACCGTCTCGAGCTCCATGCGATACGCCTTCTGCAGGGCGCTGATGATCTCGCTACTCATTCCGCGCTCTCCTTTCTCACATGAGGTGACCGAATAGCATACCCGGAGTATGGTCTCTGATCAGCTTCTGACAAGTTTCCGTTCAGCTTTTTTCGCCTCTTGCCCAGAAAACCGCCTCAAATTATTGACAGAACCTCGTCAGGACCACATGATCCTCTCGAGGCCGGAGGGGCCGTCCGACTCCGGCGACCGATGACACCGTGACGGATGACCCCGCACGGACGACCCGGAAGGAGGATGCCATGGCGACCCGACGCGGCGACTCCCGGGGACGCTACAAGGGCTCCCGGGGACGCTACAAGATCGGCACCATCGCCCGCCTGCTCGGCCTCTCGCCCGCGGTCCTCCGCAACTGGGAGCGTCGCCACGGCTTCCTCGAGCCGCAACGCGGTCCGGGCGGCCAGCGGCTCTACTCCGAAGATGACGTCCGCGTCCTGAGCGCCGTGAGGCGGATGCTCGATCGCGGGCACTCGATCGGCGAGATCGCCCTCCAGGGACGCGCCGCGCTCTTGCGAGCGGGTTCCGGCGACCAGGGCTCGACCGCGGGCGGTCGTGGCGGCGCTCCGGCGCACTCCATGAGCGTTCCCGCGCCGGCCCGCACTGGCGCCCCCGCGCCGCTGGCGCGAGGGTACGGCGAGGTGCTCGAGTCCGCGCTGGCGCTGGACAGCGCCCGCCTGCACCGCACGCTGGACACGGCGTTCTCGCTCTTCGATCCGCAGGAGGTCGTGACGCACGTCATCGAGCCGGCGACGCGAACGATCGGCGAGATGTGGGTCGCCGGCGAGTGCGGCGTCGCGAGCGAGCACCTCGCGAGTCTCGCGTTCAAGGGGCGGATTCAGCGACTCGTCGAGTCCGCCGCCGCGGTCGCTCCCGAGCGACCGCTCGCGGTGACGGCCTGCTTCCCCGACGAGCAGCACGAGCTCGGCGCGCTGCTCATCGCGTTTCGCCTGACGCGACACGGCGTGCGCGTCGTCCATCTCGGCCCGAGCCTTCCCGTCGAGGACCTCGAGCACGCGGTCAGCAAGCTCGAGCCGAAGTGGGTGCTTCTCTCCGTGACTCGGCCGCCGACTCACGACGCGCACATGCCTCGCCTGCGCGAGCTCTTCGAGCGCTGGCGTGATCGCGTGCAGTTCGTCGTCGGCGGCAACGGCGTGCTCGCAGCCGACGATTCTCTGGCGCGCCGCGGCGTCGTCGTCGTTCCGGGATCGTGCCCGATCGACGCCGTGATCGACACCGTCGTCCGCGACGAGGGGCTCCCGGCGATCCCCGGAGCCGATCCCCGCCGCGCAACGAGAACCGCGCGATGAGCACGCGCCGCAACGGGTCCGCCGCGAACCTGACCCGACCGTCGGTGGCCATCGTCGGCGGGGGGATCTCCGGTCTCAACGCCGCACGGCAGCTCCAGGAGAGCGGCGTCCACGTCAACGTTTTCGACCGCGGACGGGGCCCGGGCGGACGCGCCTCGACGCGGCGCATTGCGGAGCATCGCTTCGATCATGGCGCCCAGTACTTCACCGCCAGGGACGCGAGCTTCCGCCTTCAGGTCGACGCCTGGCGCGATGAGGGAGTCGTCGCCGAGTGGTTCGGTCGCATCGCGGTCATCGAGAACAGACGAGTGACGCCGAAGGAGTCGGACATGCGGCGCTTCGTCGGCGTTCCGGGGATGAGCGCGATCGCCAAGCGCCTCGCCGCCTCGGTGCCGCTGCGGCGCACGACGCTCGTTGACCGGCTCGATCGCGCCGGTGATGGCTGGCAGCTTCACGCCGACGACGGCGCCGACCTCGGGATTCACGATGCCGTCGTGCTGGCGCTGGCGCCCGAGCAGGCGCTGCCGTTCCTCGAGCGGTCCGGCTCGACGCTCGCGGAGCTCGTGCGCCCGGTGCGCTCCGACCCGTGCTGGGCCGTGATGGCGGTCTTCGACGGCGCGCTCGACGTCGAGTTCGACGGCGCCTTCGTCAACAGCGGCCCGCTGGCCTGGATCGCCCGCAACTCCTCGAAGCCGGGCCGCCCGCGCGAGGAGAGCTGGGTCCTCCACGCCGGCCCCGAGTGGTCGCGCCGCCACATCGAGGAGCGTTCCGGCGCCGTGGCCAGGGGTCTGCTCAAGGTTTTCTTCAACGACACGGGCGCCGCGCCTCGCGCGCCGGCCGTTCTCGAGGCGCACCGCTGGCGCCTCTCCGTCGCCTCGAACCCGCTGTCGGTGGGTGCCCTCTGGGACGACGAGCTGCGCCTCGGAGTGTGCGGCGACTGGTGCCAGAGGTGCCGCATCGAGGGCGCCTTTCTCAGCGGAGCCGCGATGGCGGGCGAGGTGCTCGCGGCGGGCGTCGCCGGCTGAACCGTCGAACCACCAACACCGAAACAGACCGAGGAGCCCCGATGGACGACAGACGGACGACTCGACCGCGATCGATCGACCTCGACGCCGACCTCCGCGTCAGCGTCGACGGCGCGACGTCGACGATCCGCACGACCGGTGACGAGCTGCGCGTCGACTTCGCGTCGATCGCAGACTGCTGGCGTTTCTGGCGGCGCTCGCGGAGCCTCCGCCGGGCTCGACTGACCGAGCCGGCGCGCTCGATGATCGCCGATCTGCGGCGCGGCGTGCACGTCCGCGCGGCCGGCTGTACGATCGCCGTCTCGGACGCCAGCGCTCCCGCCGACCTGCGCGTGCGATGGGCCGGCGTGGTGCGCTCACTCTTCTCGCCGTCGAGGCGCTGAGCGGGGCGTCATGAGCAGCGACAAGCTCGGCGCCGAGGTCAAGGGCCCGGTGCGACAGCTCGCGATCGTCCTCGGCGACCAGCTCGACCACGACGCGCCGCTCCTCGACGGGCTCGATCCGGAGCAGGATGCGGTGCTGATGATGGAGGTCGAGGAGGAGGCTAAGCACGTTCCGAGTCACAAGCAGCGCACGACACTCTTTCTCTCGGCGATGAGACACTTCGCCATCGACCTCGTCGAGCGCGGCCTCCGCGTGCGCTACGTCAAGCTCGACACGCCGCACAACACGCAGAGCTTCGACGGCGAGGTGAAGCGGGCGGTCAAGGTGCTCGGACCGGAGTGCCTGAAGATCACTCACCCCGGCGAGTGGCGCGTCAAGCGCATGGTCGAGTCGTGGAGCGATCTCGACGTGCCGGTCGAGGTGCTCCCCGACGAGCACTTTACCACCACGGCGGAGGAGTTTGCCGAGTGGGCCGAGTCACGCAAGACCCTCGTCATGGAGTATTTCTACCGCGAGCAGCGCAAGAAGCTCGACGTGCTGATGACGAAGGACGGGAAGCCGCGTGGCGGCGAGTGGAACTACGACTCCGACAACCGCGACGCTTTCAAGCAGGCGCCGCGAGCGCCGAAACGCTACACGCCGCGACCCGACGACATCACGAGAGAGGTGATGGAGCTGGTCGAGAAGCGCTTCGCCGACGCGCCCGGACGACTCGATGCCTTCGGCTGGCCAGTGACTCGCCGGGAAGCGCGCCGGGCGCTGCGCGACTTCGTCGACAGGCGCCTGAAGCATTTCGGCCAGTACCAGGACGCGATGTGGACCGACGAGCCGTTCCTCTACCACTCGACGCTGAGCCCGTGCCTCAACCTCAAGCTCCTCGGCGTCAAGGAGTGCGTCGAGGCGGCGCTCGGGGCGCTCGAGAACGGCGACGCGCCGCTGAATTCCGTCGAGGGCTTCATCCGGCAGCTCATCGGCTGGCGCGAGTTCATCCGCGGCGTCTACTGGCACGAGGGGAGCCGCTACGGCGAGGGCAACGGCCTCGACCAGCACGGCGAGCTTCCCGAGTTTTACTGGAACGGCGAGACCGACATGGCGTGCCTGCGCGACTCGATCGACCAGGTGCTCGAGCACGGGTACGGCCACCACATCCAGCGCCTGATGGTGACCGGGAACTTCGCGCTCATTGCGGGGATCCACCCGCGCGCCATCGCCGACTGGTACCTGGGCATGTACGTCGACGGGATCGACTGGGTGACGACGCCGAACACCGTCGGCATGGTGATGCACGCCGACGGCGGCGTCGTCGGCACGAAGCCCTACGCGGCGAGCGGGCGCTACATCGATCGCATGAGCAACTACTGCAAGGGCTGCCGCCACGACCCGGTGAAGCGCACCGGCGACGGCGACCAGGGAAGCGACGACGACAGCGGCGGGAAGAACGGCGACGGCGAGGGCTCCGCGTGCCCGTTCACGACGTTTTACTGGGACTTCCTCATCCGCAACCGGGAACGCTTCCGCGAGAACCATCGCATGGCGATGATCCTCAAGAACGTCGATACGATGGACGACGGGGAGCGCGGCGAGATCACCTCGCGGGCCCGCAGACTCCGCAAGGACCTCGGCATCGGGCGCATCAGCCGATAACTCGTCGACGCGCGCGCCGTGCCGGATTAGACTATCGGGGTCAACCGTACAACCGCCAGAAGAGATAGAAGAGCGCCTCGATGCGACTGTCAACCCGCCGCGCGCCATCGCCCCCGGTATCGCCTCGTCCCGAGACGTCTGCCCGTCTCGCCCCCGTCTGTCTGGCCCTCGCCATCGCGTGCTCTCTCGCCCGCGCGCAGGAGCCACCGCCGCTTCCCGTCCAGGGCCCGCCGGTCGTCCGCGAGACCGTGGCGCCCGGCAGCGTCGAGGCGGAGCTCCGGGAGCTCGAGGCTCGCCTCAAGGAGATCGAGGCGAGCGGCGAGCTGGCGAAGGAACTCAGGGACCAGCTCGTCGAGCGGTACAAGTTCGCGATTGCCAGGCTGCAGCAGGCGATCGAGCTCGCCACGCGTGCGGCGGAGTACCGCCAGCAGCTCACCGACGCGCCGGCGAAGTCTCGAGCCATCCGCGAGCGGCTCGCCGAGGCGGCCCGCCAGCCGCCGCCGCCAGCCACGGTCGAGGTCACGGACGCGACGACCTCACGCCAGCTCGAGCAGGACCTCGCCCGCCTGCAGGCCGACGTCCAGGCCGCGCGCGGGCGGCTGACCGCGCTCGAGGCGAAGATCGAGGAGCAGCGCAAGCGCCCGGCGCAGGCGCGGGAGCAACTCGCGGAGGCGAGGCAGAAAATCGAGGAGATCGGCCAGGAGCAGGGCAAGCCCGTCGACGAGACGCAGCCGCGGGAGCTGACGGCGGCGCAGCAGGCCGTGCTGCGCGCCAGGAGGCGCGCTCGGCTGGCGGAGGTCGAGGCGGTCGAGCAGGAGCTCCTCAGCGCCGACGCCAGGCTCGAGCTGCTCATGGCGGAGCGCGACGACGCCGCGCGCGAGGTGGGACTGCTCTCAGCGCGGGCGCAGGCGACGCAGGAGGCCGCCAACCGGCGCCGGCTCGAGGAGGCCGAGCAGGAGCGACGTCGCGCCGAGGCCGCGCAGGTCCGCGCGCGCGGAGAGCACCCGGTGGTCCGCGGGCTCGCCGACCAGATCGTCGAGGCGGGCAAGCGCCTCGAGGAGATCGGCCGCAAGATCACCCAGACGACGAAGCGCGCTGACGAGATCAAGGCGCAGCGCGCGCAGATCGAGAAGGACTTCAGCACGGCGCGGCAGCGGCTCGACAAGGCGGGGCTCAGCGACGTCGTCGGTCGCATCCTCCGCCGCCAGCGCCTCGAGCTGCCCGATCCGCGCGAGTACGAACGCGAGACCGAGAAGCGCGAGTCGCAGATCTCGCTCGTCGAGCTCAGCCTGATCGACGTCGAGGAGCAGGCGAAGAAGCTCGCCAGCGCCGACGAGGAGATCGCGCGGCGCATGGTCTCGGTCGAGCAGACGATCCAGGGTCAGGAGCGCATTCGCATCGAGGAGCAGGTGCGCGAGCTCGTGGCGTCGAAGCGAGACCTGATCAGCAAGCTCGAGGAGAGCTTCCGCAGCTACCTGGTGAAGCTCGGCGAGCTCGACATGGAGCAGAAGCTGCTGATCGCGTCGTCGGAGGCGTACGCGGCGTTTCTCGATGAGCGACTGCTGTGGATCCGGAGCTCCGACCCGATCAATCTCCGGACCGCCGGCGATCTGATGCGCGCCATCGGGTGGATCGGCAACCCCGTGCACTGGCTCGACACCGCCGAGCGAACGCTGGCCGTGGTGCCGCGGGCGCCGGGCGCGACCACGCTGATGCTGCTGCTGCTCGCCGTCGTGCTGCTGGCTCGACGCAAGCTGCGGCTGCGGGTGCAGGCGAACCGGCCGAGAGTCGGCAAGGTCCAGACCGACAGCTTCGCGCTCACCGTCGAGGCCTTCGTCAGCGACGTCGTCCGCGTCCTTCCCGCGCCGCTGGTGATCTGGTTCTTCGCGTCGCACGTGCGTGCCGATCCGCTGGCGTCCGAGTTCCCGAAGGCGATCGCGGCGGGCGCCATGAGCGCGGCGTTTCTCATCTTCGCGCTGCACTTCCTCTGGCGAGTGGTGAAGCGCGAGGGACTGGCGCAGCTCCACTTCCGGTGGCGGCCGCGGGCGCTCGAGGTGGTGCGGTCGAAGACGCTGTGGCTCACCGGCTGGGCGATCGTGCTGCCGTCGGCGTTCCTGGTCGCGGTGATGATCGGCCAGGGGGACGAGTCGCACCGCGACTCGCTCGGCCGCCTCGCGCTGATCACGCTGATGGCCTCCATCGGCCTGATCGTGGCGCGTCTTCTGGGCCCGTCGCGAGGCGTGCTCGCCGAGCGCATCCAGCTCGAGCCGAACGGCTGGCTCGCCAAGCTGCGAGTGATCTGGTACCCGCTCGCCGTCGGCCTGCCCTTCGCGCTCGCCGTGCTCGCGGCGGTCGGCTACAACTACACCGCCATCGAGCTCGGGGGAGACCGGCTCCAGGGAACCATCGTCCTGGCGCTGATCGCCGTGCTCCTTCACAACGTCGTGCAACGGTGGCTGTGGGTGGCGCACCGCCGCATGGCGTGGGACAAGGCGATGGAGGAGCGCAGGGCGCGACTCGCCGCCGCGAGCGCGGCCGCCTCCGGGGAGCAGCCTGCGCCCGCCGAGGGCGACAAGTCCGCGTTCGAGGTCACCGAGCCCGACGTCGATCTCAAGCAGATCAACGAGCAGGCGCGGCACCTCGTCGGCACGCTGATCGGGGCGTCGGTGATCATTGGCCTCTGGGCGATCTGGTCGAGCGTGCTGCCGGCGCTGCGCGTCCTGGACGAGGCGCGACTCTGGGATTACACGGTGATCACCGCCGAGGGCACGACGACCGAGTGGATCACGCTGAGGCATATCGCCATGGCGACGATCGTCGCCCTGATCACCGCGGTCGCCAGCCGCAACATCCCGGGCGCGCTCGAGCTCACCATCCTCCAGCGGCTGCCGATCGAGCCCGGCGGTCGCTATGCGATCACCACGGTCTGCCAGTACATCATCGTCGCCATCGGCGTCGTCCTGGCGTTCCAGGCAATCGGCGTCGGCTGGTCGCACGTCCAGTGGCTCGTCGCGGCGGTCGGCGTCGGGCTCGGATTCGGGCTGCAGGAGATCTTCGCCAACTTCGTCTCGGGAATGATCCTTCTGCTCGAGCGGCCGATCCGTGTCGGCGACATCGTCACCATCGGCGACGTCACGGGCGTCGTCACGCGGATCAAGATGCGCGCCACCACGGTGCGCAACTGGGATCGCAAGGAGCTCGTCGTCCCGAACAAGGAGTTCATCACCGGCCGGCTTCTCAACTGGACGCTGAGCGACGCCATCAACCGCGTCGTCATCGAGGTCGGCGTCGCCTACGGCTCGGACACCGAGCGCGCCAAGGAGGTCCTGCTGAAGGTCGCGTCCGACCACCCGCTGATCATGAAGGATCCGCCGCCGGTGGCGACCTTCGAGTTCTTCGGCGACAGCTTCCTGAAGCTCGTGCTGCGCTGCTTCCTGCCGGATCTGAAGAACCGCCTGCCGGTCATCCACGAGCTTCACACGGCGATCGACCGAGCCTTCCGCGAGGCGAAGATCGAGATCGCCTTCCCGCAGCGCGACCTCCACCTGCGCGCCTCGGACGGGTCCGTCCGCATCATCACGCGCGACGAGCCGAGCTGGACCGTCGGCGGCGGGGAGCACGGCGGGCCGGTGCCGACTCGCTGATCAGCCGGACGCGGCGCGCCCGCCTCGCCCTCGTCGCCAGGAGCCCTCCTGTGGCGGTCGAACCGGCGATTTCGTACAATGCGCCGCCTGTTCCACGAGGTGACTGGGGGGGAGGTGCAGAGGGGATGCCGACGGAGCTCCCGCGAATCGGCTGGCGAGAATGGACCGCTCTCCCGGAGCTCGGGATCGACTCGATCAAGGCGAAGGTCGACACCGGCGCGAGGACGTCGGCGCTGCATGCGTTCGACCTCGAGTACCGCCGGCGCGGCCGGACGACGTTCGTGACGTTCAAGGTGCATCCGCTCCAGGACGACACGCGAAGGACCGTCTCCGCCGAGGCCGAGCTCGTCGACGAGCGGCTGGTCAGGAACACGGGCGGCGCGCAGTCGCTGCGTCCGGTGATCAGGACGCCGGTCGAGGTCGCCGGCCAGACCTGGGAGATCGAGCTGACGCTCGTCGGCCGCGACGAGATGGGCTTCCGCATGCTGCTCGGTCGCCAGGCGGTGCGCCGGCGGTTTCTGGTCGATCCCGGCCGCTCGTTCCTCGGCCGCCGGCTGGTCAAGAAGAAGAAGAAAAAGAAAAAGAAGAGAAAGAAGAAGAAGGGACGGGGCATCGGCCCCGGGGAGACGTTTTTGTGATCAGAAAGGCGATTTGATGAAGATAGCGATCCTGTCACGCAAGAAGTCACTCTTCTCGACGCGACGACTCAAGGAGGCCGGCGAGCAGCGCGGTCACCAGGTCAGCGTCATCGACTACCTCCGCTGCTACATGGACATCACCTCGCACAGCCCGAAGGTGATCTATCAGGGACACCCGATCGAGGTCGACGCCGTCATCCCGCGCATCGGCGCCTCGAACACGTTCTACGGCACGGCCGTGGTCCGGCAGTTCGAGATGATGGGCGTCTTCTCCGTCAACGAGTCGCAGGCGATCGCGCGATCGCGGGACAAGCTGCGCTGCCTTCAGCTCCTGTCACGCCAGGGGATCGGGCTGCCGGTGACCGGTTTCGCGCACTCGACGAAGGACATCGATGGGCTGATCAACCTGGTCGGCGGCGCGCCGCGGGTGATCAAGCTGCTCGAGGGCACGCAGGGGATCGGCGTCGTCCTCACCGAGACGCAGAAGGCCGCCGAGTCGGTGATCGAGGCGTTTCGCGGGCTCGACGCGAACATCCTCGTCCAGGAGTTCATCAAGGAGGCCGGCGGCAGCGACCTCCGCGCGTTCGTGGTGGGCGACAAGGTCGTCGCCACGATGATGCGAAAGGCGGCGGCGGGCGAGTTCCGCTCGAACCTGCACCGCGGCGGCAGCGCCGAGAAGGTGAGGCTCACGCCCGAGGAGCGCAGCACCGCCGTCCGGTCCGCAAGGGCGATGGGGCTGCGCGTGGCCGGCGTCGACATGCTGCGGTCGAACCACGGCCCGGTGGTGATGGAGGTGAACTCGTCGCCGGGGCTCGAGGGAATCGAGACGGCGACCAGCATCGACGTCGCGGGCAAGGTCATCGAGTTCATCGAGAAGGAAGCGAAGCCCGGAAGGACGCGTGACCGAATCAAGGGGTGAGAGGAACGAGCCGGTCGCGATCGGCGAGGAGTCCGTCCCTCCCGGGGAACGCCGCCTGGTCGAGCTTCCCGTCGCCCGGCTCCCCCCGACCGAGACCTTCCTCTCGATCCCGGTCGAGGTCCTCAACGGCGCGCGTCACGGCCCGTCCCTCTGGCTGAGCGCGGCGCTGCACGGCGACGAGCTGAACGGTATCGAGATCATCCGGCGCGTGCTCGCCGAGATCGAACCCGGCGAGCTGCACGGCCGGCTCCTCGCCGTGCCGATCGTCAACGTCTTCGGACTGATCGGCAGCTCGAGGTACCTGCCGGACCGCCGCGACCTCAACCGCTGCTTCCCCGGCGCGCGACGCGGCACGCTCGCCGCTCGCATCGCGCACATCTTCATGAACCGGGTCGTCTCCCTCTGCTCGCACGGCATCGACTTCCATACCGGCTCGAACCACCGCACGAACCTGCCGCAGATCCGCTGCAACCTCCGCGACGCGGAGACCCGTCGCTGCGCCATGGCGTTCGGCGCGCCGGTCATCATCCACGCCCAGACGCGTGACGGGTCGCTCCGGCAGGCCGCGACGGCCCTCGGGCGTCACGTGCTCCTCTTCGAGGGCGGCGAGACGCTGCGCTTCGAGAATGACGTCATCGATGCGGGCGTCGAGGGCACGTTCCGCGTCATGAGGAAGCTGAAGATGATCAAGCGGTCGATCATCAAGGGGGGACGGGCCCTCGTCGCCACGAAGACGACATGGGTGCGCGCGCGCTCGAGCGGACTCTGCCGGCTGCGAATCGAGTCCGGCGATCGCGTCAAGAAGTCGCAGGTGCTCGGATCGATCGCCGACGTGTTCGGCGCGGTGTCGACGCGAATCCGGGCGCCGGAGGACGGCCTCGTCGTCGGCCTCAACCGCAACCCGCTGGTGCACCGCGGCGACGGGCTCGTCCATCTCGCCGTCGAGTTCGAGGAGAGGGAACGGTCGAAGGGCTGACCCGCGGGATCCACCACCGGAGGAGACACCAGTGGCCGATCGGTTGCTCGAGATCGTCGCGCCGCGGGCGCTCACGGATGTGATCCGGGACGCCCTCGGCTCGTCGGACGTCCTCGACGCATGGTACGAAGACGGGCACGACGAGCGCGTGCTCGTGCGCGCTCTCGTCCTCGCGCACTCGGCGGAGAGCGTGGTCGACAAGCTCGAGTCGCGCCTCGCGGGCGGAGGCGTCTTCCACATCGTCATGCTTCCCATCGAGGCGGTGGTGCCGCGGCCCGTGGAGCCGGACGAGGCGGCGGAGAAGCAGGCCGGCGAGCCCGCGGAGCGTCCCGCCAAGCCGGCGCGCATCGGACGCGAGGAGCTCTGGGCCGACATCGCGCCGGCGGCGCGACTGACGACCACCCACCTGGTTCTCGTCGTCCTCTCGACGGTGGTCGCGGCGGTCGGCTTTCACCGCGACAGCGCCACCATCGTCATCGCCGCGATGCTGATGGCGCCGCTCCTCGGCCCGAACATCGCGCTGGCGCTCGCGACCACGCTCGGCGACCTCAAGCTCGGCTTCCGGGCGCTGCGGGTGAACATCGTCGGCCTCACCACGGCCCTCGCGCTGGCCGTGCTGGTCGGCGTCGCGCTGCCGATCGATCCCAGTGATTCCGAGGTTCACTCGCGCACGCAGGTCGGCGGCGGAGACGTCGCGCTGGCGCTCGCGGCGGGCGTCGCGGGGACGCTCGCGTTCACCACCGGCGCCCCCGCGTCACTGGTGGGCGTCATGGTCGCAGTGGCGTTGCTCCCGCCGCTGGTCGTCGTCGGCATGCTCCTCGGCGTGGGTGAGTGGCTCGATTCACTCCGGGCGGCGCTTCTCGTCGTCGTCAACGTCATCTGCGTCAACCTCGCCGCGGTCGCCACGTTTCTCGCCCAGGGAGTGCGCCCGCGAACCTGGTGGGAGACTGGCAAGGCGAAGCGGGCGACGCGGATCGCGATGACGCTCTGGGTGACGCTGCTCGCCATTCTCGCCGCGCTCATCGTGATTGCGGCTCGGGACCATACGAGCGCCGGCTGAGCCGGCCCCCGCGAGCCGTTCAGCGCTTCCTGGCGCCCACCCGGAAACGCACCAGCACGCCGATCACGAAGCCGGCGACCAGCGTCGTGAAGAGCAGCACGGCGTGCGGCATGTCGATGTCGATGAAGAGGATCTTCGTGGTGACGGTCTCTCTGTTCTGCAGGACGACGATGACGGAGAGAATGGCGATCGCCACCGCGACCCAGAGCTTCAGGTTGCGTTTCATGCGGCCTCCTCCTCCTTCTTCTCTTCCCTGGAGCCCTCCCTGCTGCTCTCCGTACCACCACTCTCCGTGTGATCCGCCGGCCCTCCCCGCCCGTCGGCGCCCGTGATGAGTCGCGCGCTCCGGTTCCACGTGAAGTAGCTCCATGCCCACTGGATGAGCACGAGCAGGCGGTTCTCGAATTCGATCAGCCAGTAGATGTGGACGACGACCCAGAGGAGCCACGCCGGCAACCCGCTCATCTTCACCGGGCCAATCTCGGCGACGGCGCGCGAGCGGCCGATGGTGGCCAGGTTGCCGCGGTCGCTGTAGCGGAACGCGGGGCCCGACTGCTTCCCCTGCATGCGGGCGCGCACGACGCGCGAGACGTGCTTCCCCTGCTGGATGGCGACCGGCGCGACGCCGGGCAGCGGCGAGCCGGTCTGGTGCGTGAAGCAGGCGAGGTCGCCGATCACCATGATCTCGGGATGACCCTTCAGGGAGAGGTCCGGCTCGACCATCAGGCGGCCGCCGCGATCGGTCTCCGCGCCGGTGCGTTCGGCGAGCGTCTCGCCCAGCGGCGACGCGCGCACGCCGGCGCCCCAGAGCACGGTCCTCGCCGCGAGCTCCTCCTGCCCATCCGGCCCCTCGAGCCGCACGCGGCCCGCCTCGATCGCCTTCACCATGGTGTCGGTGCGCACCTCGACGCCGAGCTCCATCAGCGACTGCCGGGCGGCGCGAGAGAGCTTCTCCGAGAAGGCCGGCAGCAGGCGATCGCGTCCCTCGACGAGGACGATGCGCGCGCGGCGCGTGTCGATGTGACGGAAGTCGCGGGGCAGTGTGTCGCGGGCCAGCTCGGCGATGCTGCCGGCCAGCTCGACCCCGGTCGGCCCGCCCCCGATGACCACGAACGTCAGCCACGCGTCGCGATCGGACCCCTCCGGATGTCTTTCCGCGGTCTCGAACGCCGTCAGGATGCGGCGGCGGATCTCGGTGGCGTCCTCCACGCTCTTCAGTCCGGGCGCCCTTTCCTGCCACTCCTGGTTGGAGAAGTAGTTGGTCTGCGCGCCGGTGGCGACGACGAGGAAGTCGTACTCGAGCGCCTCGCCGTCGCGTAGCAGGACCTTCCTGGCGGCGACGTCGAAGTCGACCGCCTCCGCGAGCAGGACGCGGGCGTTCTTCTGGCGGCGCAGCACGTAGCGCAGCGGCGACGACACGTCGCCCGGCGACAGGCCGCCGGTGGCGACCTGGTAGAGCAGCGGCTGGAAGAGGTGGAAGTTCCGTCGGTCCACGAGCGTCACCTCGAGCGGGGCGCCGCGCAGCGACTGCGCCGCGTAGAGGCCGCCGAATCCACCACCGATAATCACCACCCGTGGTCTTGAGCTCATGGCTCGACACTGAGGGGCTGTTTCAAAACCCCCTTATCGGACATGGACGCGCGAGGCCTCGCGGGCGCCCGGCGTCAAGGTCTATCGACATCGGACGGCACGAACTGGAAGTCCTCCCGCGCCAGATTGCGCAGGAAATCGAGCGCCGACGCGGTGCGCTCGCGCTGCTCCTCGAGCACCTCTCCGAGACCGGCGGGCAGCACGCCGCCGAGGAGCTTCTCGTACTCCGAGAGCGCCAGGTATTCGCCGAGGTGGCACTCCTGCACCGCCGGAGTCGCCTCGCTCCGGATGCGCGACTCGATGTCAGCGAGGCCGCGCCGCACCGCGCCGGGGACGCTCCCGGGCGAGTCCGGCTTGCCGCCGAGGCGCTCGACCTCGGCGCGCAGGTCGTCGCGGAAACGCCGCCGCTCCGCGGAGAGCTCCTCGAACGCGCGCCGGAGCGCCGGGGTCACCGTCCTTCCCGCCGCCGCCGTGAACGCGGCCTCGCGGTCGCCGAGCCCGGTGATGAGACCGTTGAGCGCCGCGACCACCGTTCCCATGTCGAGGTCCGTCATGCCGAGAGCCTACTGTGGAATTGATTCGAGATCAAACGAATATGACCGGCGAGCCGGCCCCCTGTACGTGTTTCGTCAGGCCGGAGCCCCGCGCCGTCCGTTTGGAGTCGAACTGTTCCTGTGGTACACTCGACGCCGTACACTCCACGCCGGGGCACGGCACGAGAGACGACAGGAGCGCGCATGGCCGAACGCTCGACGCGGCCCATCCAAGAACGCACCACGGCGCCCGCCACGACACCGGGGGCCCTCGACCTCGAGGAGAACATCCTCGCCGCCATCCGCCGCATCGTGCGCGCCATCGACATCCAGTCGAGGAAGCTGGTGGCGTCGTGCGGCCTCACCGGACCGCAGCTCGTCACGCTGCGTGCCATCGATCGACTCGGCTCGCCGTCGCTGACGCTGCTCTCCCGCGAGGTGTCGATCGGCAAGGCGACGCTGACCGGCATCGTCGATCGCCTCGAACGCCAGCGGCTCGTCGCTCGCACGCGCGACAGCGCCGACCGCCGTCGCATCACCGTCTCGCTCACCGCCGCGGGCGAGAAGACCCTCGCCGCCGCTCCGCCGTTGCTCCAGGACCGCTTTCGCAGCGAGCTCGCCGGGCTCAGGGACTGGGAGCGCGCCGCGATGCTCTCCACGCTGCAACGCGTCGCGGAGATGCTCGACGCCGAGGACCTCGTCCTCGACGACCTCGACGCCGGACCGATCCTCGAGAGCGATCGCCTCGAGCGGGGCCCGGCGAAGCGCTCCTCGTGAGTCGAATCTCCGGCGGGGATAGAAGACGACTCAGGAGGAAGCAAGGAAACCCGGGAAAGCAGGAAACGGACAGACTGATGGGGTTCAGCTTCGTGAACTTCGCTCATGAGTCGTCGTCCGAGATCCTCGAGCCGCGGATCACCTCGCTGCTCACTCCCTGGACGAGCTCCGTGCGCACGCCGCCGAGCCATGCGTCCGGGTCGCGGCCGAGCGCCGCGGCCCCGCGGTAGGCGAGGAGCTGCATCGCCAGCGCCAGCTCGAAAGCCAGCGCGTGCGGGTCCTCGCCGGCCGGCAGCTCGACGCGGGCCGTGCGCTCTCCCGGCCAGCTCTTCCCGCCGCCGATCACCAGCGAGCGCACGCCGAGTCTCTCCCACGGACCGGTGAGCTCCACGGCGCGCCCGATCGATTCGGAATCCGGCGCCACCACCACCACGAGTGTCCGGTCGTCTGCGAGGAACATCTCGAGGTGGTTGAACTCCTCGAGGCACTGCGCGTGCGCGGGAACCGCGTACTCGGTGAGCTTCGCCGCGCCGTAGAGGCCGAGAGGGAGGTGCGGCCCGGAGGCGAGGATGGCGACGCGCTCGCGTCCGGCGAACCAGTCGCGGGTGCCCGCGGCGATCGACTCCGAGAGCGTCGGGAGCAGCGCCGCGACGCGACCGGGGATGCCCTCGAGAGCGCTCGCCCGCCCGCCGCCGGCGATCGTCGCCAGCAGGATCTCGACCAGCAGCGTCGCGGTGAACGTCTTCGTCTGCGCCACCGCGTGGTGGTATCCGGGATACGATCCCGCGGCGAGCTTCTCGGGCGGGCTGGTCCCGAGGACGACCAGCACGTCGACCTCCTCGGCGAGCCGCGACTGGGCGTTGTCGGTGACACCGACGACTCGCGCACTGGCGCGGCGTGCGGCGCGGGCAGCCTCGATCGTCCTCGGCGTCCGGCCCGAGACACTCGCCGCGACGACGAGATCGTCCTCGCCGAGGCGTTTCCCGAGCCAGCGCAGATCCATCGATCGCCAGGCCGCGACCCGCACGCCCGGACGCGGTCCCGACACCGTCGCGAGCCACGCCGCGGTCAACGCCGAGAAGTACATGTCGCCACAGCCCACGAGGTGGAGACACTTCCAGCGCCGCGACAGCGCGACCTCGTCGATCTCGGCGCGCGTCGTTCGCAGGACGCGCTCGAGCACGCGAGGCTGTTCGCGGATCTCCTCCTCGATGAATGGAACTGTCATCGGCCCTCGGTCATCGGCTCGAGGCCGTCAGCTCACCGGGAGGTCGACCCGACGCCTGCGGGCTCCTCCGGTGACGGCGAGCTCCGGCTCGTGCGCTCGAGCTCTTCAGCGCAGCGCTTGATGCCGTTCAGCATGCCCCGGAAGACGAGGCCGTGCAGCGGCAGCACGGCGTACCAGTAAAGAAGACCCCAGAGTCCGCGCGGCTGAAAGCGGGCGATCTGGGTCAGCGCGCACCGACCCGGCTTCTCCTCGAGCGCATCGATCGAGAACGCGAGCAGCGCCTCGCCGGGCAGCTTCATCTCGGCGCGCAGCTCGAGCCGGCGGTCGGTCTCGATGCCCGTGACGCGCCAGAAGTCGAGCGCGTCGCCGTAGCCGATGTTCTCCGGATCTCGGCGGCCGCGACGCAGCCCGGGCCCGCCGACCAGACGGTCGAGAAAGCCACGGATGCGCCAGAGAAAATCGGCCGCGTACCAGCCGTTGCCCCCGCCGATCCGGCAGATGGCGCGGAAGATGCACGAGGGTGACGCCTCGAGCTCGATTCGGCGGCGGTCGACGAACTGCGAGCCACCTGCCCAGTCAGGGTCGCCGGGAACCGGACCGGCGTCGCTCCACGACGTCTCGACGTGCCCGGAGTCGAAGTTGACGAGCGCCGCCTCGATCGCCTCGCGAGCGCCGAGCAGCTGCTGCGGCATCAGTCGCGCGGCGTCGTCGTTGCGACAAACGACTCGATTGCGAAGCCCCTCGGCGAGCGGTCGCGCGATGCGATGGCTGAGCGGTGTGACCAGGTGGATCCAGAACGAGCTCAGCTTCGGCGTCAGCACCGGCACGGGAATCACCAGGCGCTTTCGCAACTGTCGCGCCTCGGCCATGATCTCCATCAGGCGCCGGTACGACAGCACGTCGGGTCCGCCGATGTCGAGCGTCGCGCCGGTGGTCTCGGGGACCTCGAGACAGGCGACCAGATAGTGCAGCACGTTGGAGACCGCGATCGGCTGGCTCTCCGTCTGCACCCACCTCGGTGTGATCATCACCGGCAGGCGCTCGACGAGGTAGCGCAGGATCTCGAACGACGCGGATCCGGAGCCGATGATCATCGCCGCACGGAACACCGTCACCGGCACGCCGCTCGCCTCGAGCGCCTGCTCGACCTCGCGCCGCGACGACAGGTGCTCGCTCAGTCCCTCGCCCGACTCGCCGAGGCCGCCGAGGTAGATGATGCGCTCGATCCCGGCGCGCCGCGCCGCCTCCCCGAAGGCCAGCGCGAGCTCGTGATCGCGGGAGGCGTACTCGCTCCCGACCGCCATCATGCTGTGCACGAGGTAGTAGGCCACCCGGCAGCCGCGCATCGATTCGGCGAGCTCCTGCGGGTTTCCGACGCCGCCGACGACGATCTCGACGCCGTCACGACCCGCCCACGTCCGCGCCTCGATCTTCCGCCGATTGCGGGCGAGACAGCGCACGCGGTAGCCCCGATCGAGGAGGCGCGGCACGAGCCGGCCCCCGATGTATCCCGTTCCCCCGGTGACGAAAACGACGCCACGATCGCCGTCGGGGCTGGTGTCAGTCCGCGCATCCTCGCTCATGATCCGCAGGAGTATTCTCCCTCGCGCGGCCACTGTCAAGGCGTGCTGGCCCCCCCGGCCCGCACGATGGCCGCACAATGACCCAAAAAAAAAGCGTGCGCCCGGCCGCATCATCGCGGACATTCGTGGGTGGGGCGCCGACGACCGCAACCAGCGGAGGAGGCCCCCATGCACCCCTCGCGACCGTCACGCCACCCGGCGCGGCTGCCCCTCCTGGCGGCTGCTCTCCTCGTCCTCGTTCCCGGCGCCACGCCTCTCGGAGCCCGCGATTGCAACCAGAACGGCGTCGCGGACGCCGACGACGTCGCGGCGGGAACCAGCCCCGACTGCAACGGCAACGGGATCCCCGACGAATGCGACCTGGCCGACACCATGGACCTCGAGGCGTCGGCCCCGATGACGGGCGTCTCGAACCCGCGTGAGGCGGCGCTGGGCGACCTCGACGGCGACGGGCACCTCGACCTGGTCGCCACGGACGGCCAGGGGATCGCGGTGATGCGCGGCCGCGGCGACGGGACCTTCGCGGCGAAGACGCACCTCTCGACCGGTCGCGATCTGCCGGTGGCGGTGCTCCTGCGTGACTTCGACGGCGACGAGACGCTCGACGTGCTGACGGCGAACCAGGTCGGCGCCGACGTGACCATCTTCGGGGGAGTCGGCGACGGGAAGCTCGAAGCCGCGCAGGTGTACGCGCTCGGCGCGGAGCCCGCCGACGTCGTTGCCGCCGACCTCGACGACAACGGCTGGCTCGACGTCGTCACCGCGAACAGCGAGTCGAGCAGCTTCTCGGTCCTGATGGCGAGGGGAGACGGCTCCTTCTTCGAGGCGGCGGTCCTCGACGTCAACCGGACGCACGTCCGCGAGCCGCAGACCCTGCTCCCGGGCGACTTCGACGGCGACGGCATCGTCGACCTCGTGGTGACCAGCAACCCGAGGACGATCTCGCTGCTCACCGGCCGCGGGGACGGCGACTTCAATCCGGCGCGCATCATCGTCACGCCGCGGTGTCCGTCCCCGTACGGGCTCGTCGCGGCGGATTTCGACGGCAACGGCGCGAACGACTTCGCGGTCACCAGTCTCGGCGCCGACGATGTCACCGTGTTTCTGGGCGAGGGCGATGGACGGTTCATCTACTCGCACGCCTATCGCGTCCGTGGCGAGCCGCGATCGATCGTCGCGGCCGACCTCGACGGCGACGGCGCGCTCGACCTGGCCACCGCCGACCGCGCCGCGAACGGCGTGTCGGTGCTCCTCGGCGACAACGAGGGGATGTTCGGGGAGGCGCTCGTCTTTCCCGCCGGCGAGGGGCCCTGGTCGATCGCGGCGGGCGACGTCGACGGCGACGAATCGCCGGACCTCGTGACGGCGCATCCCGACAGCGACGGGATCACCATCCACCTCAACCGCCACGCGCCGGTCGTCTCGCACGACTGCAACGAGAACGGACTCCCCGACGAGTGCGACATCGCCTCGGGCACGAGCATCGACCTCGACAGCGACGAGCAGCCGGACGAGTGCGGCCAGCGCTTCCGCCGCGGCGACACCAACGGCGACGGCGAGATGGGCATCGGGGACCCCGTGCTGCTGCTCACCCACCTCTTCCTGGCGCGAGGCGTGCGCATCGACTGCGACGACGCGGCGGACTCGAACGACGACGGCCGTCTGCAGATCGCCGACGCCGTCTTCACCCTCGAGTACCTCTTCCTCGGCGGCCGCAAACCATCACCGCCCTTCGACACCTGCGGAGCGGACCCGACCGGCGACCGGTTGCCGTGCACGTCGTACACTGCGTGCCCGTGAGTGAGCGGGTGGCGGGAGGGATTCGACCGACGGGCTGAACTGTCGTTGGGGCCCGGTCGGGCGCGGGCTACAATGATCCGACGCCCGATGGAATGCGCTGCACTGCTCTCGGCTCTTGACGCGAGGCGCGAGGGCGCCGACGTACCATGACCCCCGCCATTCTCTTTCTGGTGTGCGCGCACGTCCCTGCGCAGGCGAAGCCGGCGAGCCCGTCGCTGATCGCCGTCCTGCGTGACCCCGCGCCGTTTTACTCCTCCGCCGGGTCAGCAGGAAGGGTCGTCGTGGACGTTTTTCTGCAGTCATCCGCCCGCGAGCTTCATTCGGTCAGTTTCGGCATACAGGTCGAACCGCCTCTTCTCATTCCCGTTGGAGGATTGAGCCTGAGCGACGGACTGTTTCGCTTCTGGGGAGGCTGCACCTGCGTCGCGGCGACCCGTAGCGATAACGGACGCACCTCGAGCGTGGCGCTCTTTGGCGGGATCAACAACGTCGTCGTGCCGATCGAACGCGGGACACTGCACCTTGGCCATATCCCGTTCCACGTCGACCGGGACTCGGAGACGCCTCAGATGGCTCGAATCCGGATCGGCGAGGACGTGCGCTTTTCTCCCGAGCCACCCCGGGCGAATTTCGGCGCCGGCGAGGTCCAGCTGGAGCCCGCCGACGAGCTGACGATCACCGTCCAGCGGCGTCCGTTCCTTCGCGGCGACACCAACAGCGATGGAAGCCTCGACGTCGCCGACGCTGTCTTTTTCGTGCAGGTCGCGTTCCTCCGCGGCCCGGGATCCTTTGAGTGTAGCAACGCTGCGGATGCGAACGACGACAACGCACTCGACATCTCCGACCCCATCTTCATCCTGAACTTCCTCTTCCTCGGTGGCCCGCCGCCTGCTCCTCCGTATCCGGCACCCGGCTACGACAGGAACTTCCTGTCGCCGGAACGGACCGGTTGTGCTGGATTCTGAGACAGCGGGAGCATGAATCGCCGCACGCTACGCGTGCGCGGTCATCCCTTTGTTCGGCCTTGAGCCGAACAAAGGGGCGACACCTCTACCCGCCGGTGTCGCCCCTTCGGTCGCTCCGCGACCTACCCCACCGCGGCAACCCACACTGCCTGCCCCTGGGGCTGGCGCGA
>JBFFXF010000078.1:0-28609 GCA_041569895.1 Planctomycetota bacterium
CCCGGCTGCGGGCGCTCGACTTCGTTCCCGCGGAGTTTCGCAAGAAACCGGCAAAGCTCGACGACGAAAGGAACGCCCGGGAGGTGTGGCAGAAGGCGTTCGAGCACTTCCAGCCGCTCGAGGACGAGGAGCTGAGAGAGTCATTCTTCACTGACGATCGGTTGCAGACGCTCCCGGGAGGGAGCTCCGGCGAGACCCTCAAGGCATGGATCGAGATCAACTCGGGCGTCGTCGATCTCATCGACGACGGGTGCCGGCGCGGACGATTGCAGATCGTCGATCCCGATCGCCTCGGGCGTCCCGGGGGTCCCGGGTCGGAACCGTATCCCGCCACAAAAGCGCTGGGGGTCGTGCGTCTCATTTCGTGTCGTGTCGCGCTTTTCCTGTCCAGGAGCGACCAGCGATCGGCGATGGCAGAAGCGGAGCGGCTTGTGAGGTACGGCGACATCTGGTCAAGCGACCGGTCCGGCAGTTTCATCGCCGTTCTCCTTGATGGCTGGTGCTTCGATGCCACTCTCGCGGCGTTCGAGGCGATAACGTCGAACCCTGAAGCCAACGCCCTGGCGAAGGTCAAGAACCCCGTCGGAAAGTTCTTCCTGATCGATTTCGGCTTCCTCGACGAGCCCGGAGTCGAGACGATCTTCAGGCACGAAACACGGAGGCGCCTCCTGCTCCTGGAGCTCGCCCTGCGAATCCACGTGATCGAGCACGGAGCACTCCCCGACTCGCTCGCTGCGCTCGCGGAGCGGGAGATCCTTCCGTCCGTTCCGACCGATCCGTACTCCGACAAGCCGTTCGGCTATTCGAAGGAGAAGCGCATTTTGTGGAGCGTCGGTCCGGACGGCGACACGACCGAGACCGAGAACTTCTACGCATTCGACGGATCGCCGCGCCGCTGGGTTCGCGTGCTGCCGCGGTTCGCATCGTCGAAGTGACACGGGCGACGGCGAGCGTGCCTCCGGAATCCCCGGATCTCCTGGCCTCACGACCATCGCATCGCGTATGATCGTCCCCGGACCAGCGTGGGCTGCGATGGTCGGTCGATCCACCCTCGCGAGTGGGGCTCCGATGGCGATCCTCATACGCATTCTCGTCGTCGTCCTGGCGATCGCGTTCGTCGTGTGGCTCCTGCTGCGTTTCTTCACCGGCAGCCGGCTCAAGTGCGCGACGTGTCGTCACTGCCGCAAACTGATGCACGACGGCAGCATCTGCGGCTTCGGACACAGAGAGGTGTTCAAGACGATCGTGCACATCGAGACCTGCGGCGACTACCAGTACAGGGGGCGTCCCTCTCGCAGACCGTGACGCGGTGGGGGACGGGCGTCGCCGAGGCCGCCGCGGGCGCGCGAGCGCTCAGTTGCTGTCGAGGATCTCGCGCTTCTCGCGCTCGTACTCCTCCGTCGAGATGATGCCGTCCTCGTGGAGCTTGTGGAGCCGGCGCAGCTTCTCGTCGAAGGAGAGCTCGTCGTCGGCGGACTTCGTCCCCAGATTCCCGAGATCGATCTCCGCCTCGTCGAGCGCGTCGCGGACGACGCCGCCCGTCATGCGCGACCACGGCTCGACGTCACGCCGCGCCTTCTCGGGGTCGAGCACGACGCCGGAGCCCGCCAGACCGCGGGCGCCGATCCGCATCAGGATCCCGCCGATGATGATCATCGCCATGCCGCCGATCGCCCGCGCGCCGGCGCTCTTCGCCTGACCGGTGAAGTCGTCGAAGTTGCCGAAGTTCGCGATGGCGCTGACGAACACCGACCCGAACGTCAGGAACCCGACGACCATGAGCACGACGCCGATGTAGTAGGACGCCTTGCGGTCGGAGGAGATGGTGCGGCGTTTCATGGAGAGCCTCCCGGAGAGTCACGCGTCCGCGTCATGGCGGACTGGAGCAACGAGGCATGTCATTGTCCCCGGTGACGTCGCCGCTGTCACGTTGTTTGCCGGGAGCGCCGGCGACACTCACCGCAGCAGGTGCTGTTTGAGAAGCAGCCGGCCGCGTTGCTCGAGGAGCTTCTCGAGGATGCCGCGGTCGCTCAGCCCCTCGTCGAGCATGCCCTCGACGAGGCCGCGGATGCGCTTCGGCATGCCGCAGCGGTTGGGATCGCACGAGGCGAGCGTGTAGACCATGCCGGTGCAGCCGTCGCCGCCGATGCTGCACGTGCAGTACGTGCTCGAGAGGAACCAGAGGATACGCTCGTCGCGCGACCGCGGGCGGTCGAGGTCGGGAGGCAGGTCCGAGTCGCGCACCTCGGGCGGCGGCTCGGGCACGCGGAGGTGGATGCGCTGGCCGATGGCGAGGTCGGCCTGGCGGTAGCCGTCGGCGACCAGTCGCAACTGGGTGCGCTCGCGCCAGGGGAGGACCGTCTTGACGACCGCCTCGATCGGCTCGCCGTCGGCGATCAGCTCGACGCGGTCGCCGGTCTCCAGGTTGCGGCTCCAGCGCATCGCCTCGTGGTCGAGGATGACGTCGAGCTCGCCGCCGAAGGGATGCAGGAAGGTCGCCGTGCCGGGAAGCCCCTCCTTCTTCCAGAGCTCCCGCAGGAAGGTCCTCTGCTCGTTCCGCAGCGCGCCGAACTTCTCGGCGTCGACGAGCAGCCGGACGGCGCCGCCGGCGGACTGCACGTAGACCGTGTCGCCGACGGCGGGGAGCGTCGCCGGATCGACGCCCTCGCCGAGCCGCAGCCGTCGCTCGTCGCCCTTGGCCGGCTTCAGCGAGACGGCTCCCTCTTCCGGATCGATGGCGCTCAGGGTGTAGGGGAGGTCGTTGAGCTCCTGCCGGGAGAGCTCGTCGGTGACCATGAAGATGCGCCGCGGCTTCTTGCTGTGGTCGAGCTGGAACCACAGCCAGACGCGGTCACCCTCGCGGAGCTGCGAGAGGCGACCCCACCAGCCGCGGACCTTGACCTCGGCGTCGGCGCTGAGCGGCCAGGTCGCCGGCTCGTCCTCGCCCTCGACGTGCACGGTGATGGCGTCGCCGGACGGCTCGACGCGCACGAAGGCGGCGTACTTCTTCGGAGCCTTGCGCAGCACGCCGGTCGTGCCCCAGACCAGCGCGGCGGGCTTCTCCTTTTTCTCGTCGGCGAGGGCGACGGTGCTCGTGGCGAGCGTTGCCGCGATCAGGCACAGCGTGGCGAGTGGTCTCCGGTGGCGCGTGTGTGTCATGCTTCGTCCCTCACACCGTCTCGGGGATGCCCCACGGCTCGCGGTATCCCTTGGTGAGCAGCGCGTTCGCCTCGCGATCGTCGATGACCTGCTCCGCGCGCGGATCGAACCGGAGCACGCGGCCGACGCGGTAGGCGACCTCGCCGAGGTGAATCAGCCCGCACGAGAGATGCGCGGCCTCCGCCGGGGCGACCGGTTGCTTGCGACTGCGGACGCACTCGATGAAGTTGCCCTCGTGCGCCACCGACGGCGGCGGGTGGCCGCTGGCGCCGGGGCCCTTCTTCTCGTCGCGTCCGAGATAGACCTGAAAGTACCCGCGCCGCGAGAAGATCATGTAGCCCTCGGTGCCGTAGAACGCGTTGCCGCTGTCGAAGCCGTGCATGCCGTACGGCGTCCAGATGCGGTCCTCGTAGATCAGCACGCGGTTCCCCTCGTACTGGTAGGCGACCATCATGTTGTCGGGGTACTCGCGCTCTCCCTTGAGATCGACGCGGCTGCCGTGTGCGGTGATGCGCACGGGGTGCGTGTCGACGCCGAGTCCCCAGCGCGCGATGTCGATGTCGTGCGCGCCGTCGTCGCCGATGTCGCCGTTGCCGTAGTCGCGGTAGTGGCGCCACGTCCTGTGGAAGCGGTTGCGGTTGAACGGGCGTTTCGGCGCCGGGCCGAGCCACATGTCGTAATCGACGCCCTCCGGCACCGGCTCGTCGGCGCGCGGCTTCTGCGGCACGATGCGCTGGACGTTCCACGCCTTCGACGTCTTGATCTCGCCGAGGATCCCGGACCGCAGGACCTCGCCGGCGCGCGCGGTGACCTCGCTCGAGCGCGTCTGCGTGCCGTGCTGCACGATGCGGCCGTGCTTTCGCGCCGCCTCGACGAGCAGCCGCCCCTCGGCGAAGACGTGGCTCGCGGGCTTCTCCAGATAGACGTCCTTGCCGGCGTGGATCGCGCGCACGGCGATCGGCACGTGCCAGTGGTGCGGTGTCGCCACGACGACGGCGTCGATCGACGTGTCGTCGATGACGTGTCGAAAGTCGCGCACCAGCCGCGGCGGCTCGCGACCGATCTTCTTGACCGTCTCGGCGCTCCGCCCGAGGACCCGGTCGTCGACGTCGCAGAGACACGCGATGCGGACGTCGGACCTCGCGGCGAGGTGGCCGAGGTGGTGGTGCCCCATGCCGTTGAGCCCGATCGACGCGAGCACGACCTGGTCGCCCGGAGCCGCCGACGTCAGCCTCGGCAGGCTCCCGAGCGCCCCGATCGCCACCGCGCCGCGAAGGAATCTCCGTCTCGAGAGGTTCATCATCAGAGACTCCGAGAAAAAGGGTGAGCGAGCGCCCATTGATGCTATGCGAAGCGGCCGAGGGGGATCAAGGACAACGGCGCGTCGCGGCGTGTCGCGACAAACGGGCGCGCGGGCGCATCGGTCGTCGATCATCGGATAAAGGTCAGCAGTGCGCCGTCGGCGGCAGGTAGAAGGCCGTCGACTCGGGCGGGTAGGGGCCCCGGACCATCAGGTGGTCGTCGGTCTCGGCGTGGCGGGCGCGCACGTCGACATCGAAGCGATCCGGCGTGAACCACAGCTCGACGCGCCGGTGCGAGAGCGGCAGGCGGGCGAGCAGCTCGTCGAGCGGGGGCAGCTCGGCGGCGACGACGTCGTACACGCGCAGCGTGTCGTCCGAGAGCACGCACACCAGGGCGGCGTCGAGGTCGTCGGCGACGAAGATGCGCTCGAGGCCCGCGGTCACCAGCACCTCGTTGATGACGAGCAGCCAGCCGGGCTCGACCACCCCGAGCCGCCGCGACACCGGAGCTCGCGAGCCGAGCAGCCGCCAGAGGAGCGCGACGTCGGCATCGTTTACGGCGTCGAGCTTGCGCAGCGGCGGGAGATCTCGGCGGCGCGGCACCGGGGCGATCTCGAAGCGCGTCATCGGCGCGTCGCGAAAGCCGGCGCTCGTGAAGATCCCCGGCGAGTCGGTGGTGAGCTGCGCGGTGGCGAGCCCGCGCGCGTCGATGTGCGCGAGGGCGTCTCGCAGCAGCCGGCGGATGTGCCCGCGCCCGCGGTGATCGGGGTGCGTGCACACCCCGTGTACGCCGGCCACGGTGCGCCGCTCGCCCTCGAAAACGAGCGGGAACTCGATGACGCCGACGTGCGCGATCGGCGTGCCGTCGGAGAGCGCCACGAACGGCGTCGACACCTCGTACCAGCTCGCTCCGAGCCCCTCGGCGATGGCGATGCGTTCGCCGAGCTTCCCGAAGACGACGTCGAGAAGATGAGCGATGTGCCGGCGCATCGCGGGGTCGGCGTAGAGGTCGTGCACGGGCGGTGTTCTCTCTCGATGTTTTCTATGACACGGTCAGGGCGACGCCGGTGACGCGGCCGGCCGCCGCACGGCGCCGCTCCACATCGCCATGACGGCCCCGAAGATCGCGAGACCGCCGACGACGAGAAGGACGACGAGCGCATTGTCCGCGTACCACGAGGAGGAGTCGACCGTCAGCGGGAAGTTGATCAGCAGATTGAGCGCGACGCAGCACCACTTGTCGTTGTCGGGCCCGAGGATGTTGTCGAAGACGTTGTAGGCGAACTCGCCGCCCTGGAATCCGGGCTCGTCACTCGAGAAGAAGATGGCGTCGAAGCCGGCAAGGTCGTCCGGAGCGAAGTAGAGATCCTCGAGGCCGTCGTTGTCGAGATCGGTGAGGCCATTGCCGAAAGGGCCGCCATCCCCGTTCCGAGGACCTCGGCCTCCCGCAACGCTCCGGCGCCGAGGAGGGCCATGGCGAACGTGCCGAGGAGTGCCCATCGTCGAATTCCAATCGCGCGCAGATACCGGTTCGAGTGCACCGTTCGCCTCCCGAAGTTCGCTGCCTGGTTGTTGCCGAGAGAGTCCTGACCACCGCCGTGGAGTCACGCGCGACGCCCTCGGATCTGTCGCGTGTCCGTTCCGGAGTCTCGAATCGGGGCGGACCGGTCGCGCTCGTCAAGGGAATCGCTCGGACCACACGTCGTCATGAAGTCTGTGAGCAATCGGCCCAGGGGCTGGGCCGGCCTTCGATGTCGACTTCCTCTTCCGTGCAGTCGCGCGCGGCTGCGATTTCGTCCTCGAAATCTTTTTTACCCGTCCGCCTCGACCCCCGGGGCTCTCCCCATCGGATGAGCTCGAGATCGGCGTGCCGCGGCCTCTCGCCGACGCCGTTGGCGAGGGAAGTGCGAAAAATTCGTCGTTTCGAGTGTAACCCCGAGAGCAGCGCGACCCGTGGCCTCGGTGTTTTCTCGAGGTTTTCAAGCGCCCGGGTCCGCGGTATACTCGACTCTTCCGTCACGCACGGAAGGCCGCGCCTCGGAGCGCCGGCCGCCGAGTTTTCCATGCTTCCCGATTCCGCGATCGAAAGGACCGACGATGCCGAACCTCGCCCAGGCGCTCAGAGATGAGATCCGTCGCCTCGCCAAGAAGGAGATCCGCAGGAGCACCGCGTCGATGAAGGAGGCGGTCGTTCGGTACCGACGCGACATCGCCGAGCTCAAGCGACGGGTGGCCGACCTCGAGCGTCGACTCGCCGTGCTGCAGAAAGAGGAGAAGCGCCGGCTCGCGAAGAAGGCGCCGGCGGAGCTGGCCGACGGCGCACGCTTCAGTCCGCGATGGCTCAAGGCGCACCGCGAGCGGCTCGGACTCTCCGCCGCCGACTACGCCCGTCTGATCGGAGTCCACCCGATCACCATCTACAGCTGGGAGCACGGCAAGACCAGACCGCGGAAGCGCCAGCTCGCCGCCCTCGTCGCCCTGCGCGAGCTGGGTAAGCGCGAGATCCGCGCGCGGCTCGAGCTGCTCGGCGCGACCGGCTGACACCCACACCGCGCCGGCTCACTCCTTCTCTTCGTCGCGGTCGTCCTCCGGCAACGGCGCTCGCTCTTCCTCAGCGAAGGGCGGCTCGCCGCGCAGGCGTCGCGCGATGTCCGCCGTGATGCGCGCGTCGAGCGAGGCGCCGACGTGCGCGAGTTGGAGGAACGGATTCGGCACCCAGATCGGCTCCTCGCCGTGAGGTGACGCGTTCTCCGGGCCGACGGTTCGATCGCGGAGACGGATGTAAGGGAAGACATCGTACTCTCGATCCGCGTCCGCATAGTGCGCGTCGAGCTCCGCCAGGAACCGCGACCCCGCTCGCATGTCGGTGTGCAGGCGCATGAAGCACGGCAGTCTCGCGAGTCGCGCGCCACGGTGGGGGGTGCTGATGGTGAAGAGCCGGCGCATCCTGAGGCGCTTCTCTTGCGACCCGTCCCCGTCCGAGTCCCCGTCGGCGCGAGGCGCCGCCGCGTGACGGGCGACGAGGCCGCCCATCGACAGCGCCACGACGTCGACCTCGCTCGTCCACTCCGGGTCGTCCGACGGCAGCTCGCGCTCGACGACGTCGATCAGCTTGGCGCGGCACTCGTCGAACGACGAGCAGAAGAAGAACTCGACCGTGATGAAGCGCGAGTCGCCGGTGACCTTGCGCAGCCCCCGCGCCGCCCACCAGGGTCCGAGTCCCGGGTCGAGGTAGCCGCCGAGCACGATCACCGGCCGTTCGAGCTCGACCGGACGCCTCGACATCGCGCGCAGGGCCTTCTTCGCCTCGCCGCGCGAGATGGAAAAGGAAGGATTCACCGGCCGCTCGAGGGCGCACCCGGCGCTCACCACCGAGAGGACCACGAACGCCGTCGGGAGAGACGTCGCGCAGCGTGATGCCCGAACCGTGGAACGATCGACGCTCATGGGCGCATTATGCAGATGGAACGGCGGATCCGGAAGCTCTATCATCCGGTCATCGTCAAGGAGCTGGCGTTTCTCATGTGCCACTTCATCACGGCGACGCTCGCGCCCGCGTCTCTGCTGGAGACGGCGAGATCGATCGCTCAACAGCATGGACGCGCCTGGGAGTCTCTCGAGAACCCGCACGTGACTCCGCAGCTTCGATCAGGAGAGGCGTACTTCCTGACGACGCGGAAACACTGCGATTGCGGTACCTCGCTCGGGTCGCGTCGGTCCGCTGGAGAACCCGAACCGTCCCACGAGCGGCGGATCGAGAAGCTTCGCGGCCGGGGCTGGAGCGAGGCGAGGATCCAGCGATGGCTCCGGGAGAAGCGCGAGGCGGAGCGGCGGCGGGCGACAGCGCTGCGGGAACCGTCCGAGGATTCAGCGTCGTGGGCGACGTTCCTGCGGACCGTCCTCGATGAACCGCGCGTCGAGTCCGTCGGGCTTCTGCTTCACTGGTACGCCACCAGCCCGGCGTCGGAGCGCATCCGACTCGCGCGGCACGAAACGGTCGACGTGACCGCGATCGAGCCCGCGTTTCTCGAGCGAATCGAGGAGGACATTCTCTATCGTTTTCGACGAGGCGTCTGATTCGCGTTGTCGATCGAGGTCTCCCTCGCCTCACTCACACGGCGGGAACGCCACGCAGTCCTCGCGATCCGCCAGCCCCTCCCCGCAGCTGTTCGGCGGCGGGATGTCCGGCCCGCCGAGGAAGAGGAAGTTCAGGACGTAGACGCCGTCGGTGATGTTCTCGCCGCCGTCGTTGTTGGTGTCGATCGACGCCCGGCACGACGGTTCCTGGCCGCCGAGGAAGAGGAAGTTGAGCACGAAGATGCCGTCGGTGACGTTGATGTCGCCGTCGGCGTTGGTGTCGCCGCGGACGAAGGGCGTGCGCACCGGATCCGGCCTGTCCTCCTCGCCCGCATCGAAGCGCTCCTCGACCTCCTCGATGCTCAGCGCGTAGCTGAACACCACGACGCGATACAGCTCTCCGGCCCAGCGGCGCGCCAGCCCGTGCTCCTGACCGACCGCGAGCTCGTAGTTGACGCCGTTATCGGCGGGCCAGTTCGAGAGGTCGCCGTCTCGCGGGCGCGTGGCCACCAGCTCGCCGTCGACGAAGAGCGACTCCTGGCCATCGGCCGCGCGAGTGAAGACGACGTGCTGCACGTCGCCCGGCAGCACGAAATCGGCGAGCAACTGTCCTCCCGGCCCGCCCGAGCCGTTGTTGCCGTTCGTGGTGCTGCGAAAACGCGCGGCGTACTGCGCGTTCAGCGTGCCGACGGTGAAGTGACGCGCGCCGGGCCCGTTGGCCGGATTCGAGTACGTGACGATGCGGGCCGGATTCGCGGTGAGGTCGCCGCGCTCGTTCACCACCCACGCCTCGACGGAGACCTCCTCGGTCGCCGTGACCGCATCGAAGAGCTTCGTCGTCGGCACGCCCGGATTCGACAGGATGGTCCCGCCGGTGTTGACGATCCCCAGGTTCGTGTTGACGGTCAGGAATCCCTCGCCCCATTCGGCGAACGCCATGTCCTGGATCCTCAGGTCGTACGGCTCGCCGAAGTCGGACCGGTCGTGCACGACGTCGCCCTCGCCCTCCTCGAAGTCGTAGAGCGCGATGATCTCGCGCCGCGAGCACGTCGCCCGCGGTCCGGGAAGCCCGTTCGCGTCGAAGGGCTGCACCGAGTAGGAGAACGCCGGGCCGTCGTCGTCGGTATGGTCGGTGGCGTCTCCGGGCAGCGTGCCGATGAGCTCGCCCTGGCGCCGGACCTCGATCTCGGCCGCGCCAGCAGGCGGCGTGAAGGTGAGATCCGCGCCGTCCTCGTCGAACACGCACTCGAGATCGGCGATCTCGAGCCTCGGCGGCGGCTCCGTGGAGATGACGATGTCCTCGAACGCGGCGCCGGCGAGCTCGCCGTTGTCGTGCGAGGTGATGGCGAGGCCCACCAGGCTGCCGGCCAATGCCGGCATCTCGCGGGTGGCGAAGATCTCCCAGTGCGCGTCGCCGGGATTGCGCGCGAACGCCTCGATGAGATCGCCCTCGCGACGCATCAGCCGGAGCTCGCGCAGGATCCCCGCCGCGCCGGTCTGGCCGCGGTTGGCGGCGTTGAACCCGACGTCGTCCCGGAACTGAAAGTCGGTCCCGTTGGCGCCGGTGATGTGGATGAACGCGTAGGCGCTGCTGGCGTCGTCGATCGACGTCCGGGCCATCAGGCCGGCCTTGCCCCACACGTGCCGCCCGAAGAACTCGACGCGGGCCCGGATGTCGAACTCCTCGAAATCGCCGAACGAGATCATCCGTCCCTCGTCCGCCGTCCCCCAGATGTCCGCGCCCGAGCCCCAGAGGTTGACGGCGAGTGGATCGTCGCTGACGGGCTCCTGCGTGCCGGGGATCACCGGAAAGCCGATGTCCGCCGCGACGTCGGCGGCGGGAATCGCCACCGGCGGAACGGGCGGCGTGCGGGAGACGATGCTCTCGCCGGCGATGGTCAGCTCGACCGGATCGCAGCCCTCGGGGCTGGTCATCATCATGCCCGAGAAGCTCCCGGCGACGCTCCGCCCCGCGGTCAGTCGATACGTCAGCGTCGCGTCGGCCGAGATGCTGAAGCGGATGGTGTTCCCCTCGACCATGCCGCCGCCATCGTCGGACACGGTCCACCGTGGCGGGAACGTGTCCGAGACCGTCGTCGCGGCGAGGATGTTCGTCACCTCGATGGTCACCGTCACGGTGTCGCCCGCGTCGAAGGAATCCGGATCGAGCGACCGGGTCACCTCGGGGATGCAGAAGGAGAACTCGGTCTCCTCGAAGTTCTGCAGCACCTCGTCCGCGTCGAGCGCCCGGTCGTAGATGGCGATGAGGTGATACTCGCCGTTGAACTTCCGGCCGCCCTGGGTGAGCTCGTCGCCGAGTCCGAGCGCGTACGATGGGTTCCAGTTCGAGAGGTCCGAAGCGCCGAAGACGATCGGTGACGAGTACGAGGTCACCTCGCCGTCGTCGACCTCGATGGCGTTGCTTCCGGGATCATTCGCGTCGGGCAGCGGATCGCCGAGGAGGTACCACGGACCGGGATTGACCAGGGGCACGTTGTCGCCGATCGCGGTGCCGCCGAACTGGGGCACGTTGAACGCGCCGTTGGTGAAATCGAGCCTGCGGTCGCCCTGCGCGTACATCCACTCGAAGGTCGCCCCGCCGCCGCGCTCGAAGGCCACGCAGCGGAACGGGTAATTGCCCGCTTCGGGGAAGGTCACCAGGTCGCCCCAGTCCTGCGGGGGGTGGAGGACCACGGTGTCGTCGATGACGTCCACGAGCCCGTTGCCGTCGCCGAAGTCGATCTGGATGCGGCCGCCGTCGTCGCCCGTAAAGACGAACGTGTAGTCTCCGGGGACGAGGACCTGGAGCGTTCCCGTGATCTCGATCGCGAAGTCATCGTCGTTGCCGAAGAGGCCGGGCACCGGGTTGTTGATGCCGAAATGGCCGTCGCCGGCGCTGTTGTGGAAGTCCGCCTCGAGGAGCGGCTCGCTGAGCTCGATGCGATCGGCGTAGGGCCCGACGCCCTCGATCAGGTCCTCGACCTCGGCGAAGGCCGTCGCCGCGGAGGAGCCCACCGGTGGCACCACGTCACTGACGACGATGCGCGGCCCGGCGGCGAGGTCGCCGTCGACGTAGATGATCTCCTCGCCGTCCGCGTCCCGGGTGAAGACCACGTGCTGGAGCTTCCCGGCCTGGACGGCGCCGGCGGCGGTGGTCAGCTGCCCCGGGCCGCCGGTTCCGTTGTTGCCGGTGCCCGGCGTGCGGAGTCGGTTGACGTACTGGTCGCCCGTCGTCGTCGTCCCGAAGGTGAAGTTGCGGTTCGACGGGTCGGCGGACATGGTCACGATGCGCGAGATGTTCGACTGCAGGTTCGGAAGCTCCGGTCGCACCCACGCCTCGATGGTCAGCTCGTTGGTGCCGTCGACGGGCGATGCGATGGCGTCGTAGATCTTCGTCGCCGGAACGAGGGACTGGATCGGCACCGCGCCGCCGGTGCCGGCGGGGCCGCTGCCGAGGTTCATCGACAGCCCTCCGTTGGCGATCCACCGCACCTTGTTCCCCAGATCGAAGGGCGCGATCTCGAGGTCGAGCGGCTCGCCCGGCCCGGAGTCGCCCACCGTCGTTCCCGACCCCTCCTGGAACTCGTACAGCACGATCAGACCGTCGGTGACGCGCTGTGCGTGAGTCACCGTGACCATCGCCAGACAGAGTGCGGCTGCGAACGGGAGTGACTTCGCCATGGCCCTCTCCTTTCTCGACCCGCGAACCCGACATCGCGGCAAGGACGCCGGGGTCAATGACACCGCGTCAAAAACGACACCGCGTCAAAAACGACACCGCGTCAAAAACGACATCGCGTCAGCGACGACGGCACGACAACTGCAGCCGAGGGCAGGGGTGCTCGCCGGGACTCCGGGAGCTGCGGTCGGGATCGCCATGGGCGCCCCCATGGACGAGGCGAGCCGAGACTCGCAGTATCCACGAACTCATCCGGCAAGTGCCGGTGCAACTCGGCGATCGAACTCGAACAAATGCGGTGCGCGTCGACCTCGTCGAGACGGCGGCGCCATCGCCGGAGTCAGAGGCTGCTGCCAGGAGCCTCCTCGCGCACGGGACCCTCCCCCGACATTGTGGCCCGGGGCGATCGCCGTGTCACGAACTTGTCGAGCAGGCCGGACGCCCTCTCGGCGCTCGCCCGTCCGAAGCCGAGGGCTTCCTTGTGGGCGAGGTCGCGGTCGAGGAGATTGCTCTCCTGACTGATCTGCAGGGCCGTTTCCGCGCCGATCACATCATGGAAGAGGAGCGGTTGAGCCGGGAAGGGGAAGTCGCTCCCATGCAGCAGCCGCGGCACGACGTCCTCCTCGGCGAGCAGGCGTGCGACGTCCCGGGCCCGGACGCCGAGGATGGCGGTGTCTCCCCAGAGACGCTCGTACGTGCGAGCCATCTCCACGAAGCCGGGGAGGAAATCGGGCTCGTCGTCGGGCCGTCCCGTGCCGCAATGGCACGCGACGACGGTGCAGCCCTCCTCGAGGGCGAGCCGGAGTCGCCGCGGATCGGAAAAGCCGATGTCGATCACCGGGGCGCTGTGCTCGTGGCCGGTGTGGACCATGACGATGATGCCGAGCTCGGCGCACCTCGCGAAGAACTTCGCGTGTTTCCTCTCCGCGACGTCGACGCCCTGGATCGGCGGATGGATCTTCAGGATGCGCGCGCCGCGCGTGTGGCAGCGATCGAGCTCCTCGAGTGCATCGCGGCGATTCGGGTTGATCGACGGGCAGGGGAGCAGCAGTTCCGGATACCTCGCGACGACCTCGAAGACGTAGTCGTTGGGTACGTAGACGTGCGTGCGCTGGCCGTCGAGCTTCCCGCGCGCGTCGTAGACCGCATCGTGCGCGACGAGGGCGACGCGGTCGAGGCTCGACTCCCGCACCTGCTCGATGAGCGCCGCGACGTAGCCCTCGTCGAACGTCGGCGCGCGCTCCTTCACTCGGAGGAGCCCGACCAGGCTCTTGAACACGAGCCCTCCGGTGATCACCTCCGACAGCAGGCACCCCGAGCCGGCGTCCCCCGTGCCGAAGAGATGGACGTGGATATCGAGCGATCCACCAAGCCGCGACGGTTCACTCTCGACCCGGGATCCGGGAACGGAGCATCCGCCGAGGAGCGCCACGGCCGATGCTCCGAGAAACCGCCTCCGGCTGAGCCGTGCACGGTACGCGACCATCGGCCCCATTCTCCCCACGGATCCTTCCGGTGTCACGGCTCGCGCGGGGTCGGGCGAACGAGTCGTGCCAGTAATGTGACTCCCGGCCGGTCGAGAACCTTTCTCCGGGGTACACTTCCGCGTCATGATGCGACCTCGTTCCTCTTCGATCGCGCTGACCGTTGCGGTGCTCGTCCTCGCGCCGTGCGGAAGCTCGGCGCTGGCGCAGCTTCGCATTCCCCGGGTTCCGCCCCGAGGACTCTTCACCAGGGACTACGCCGCGATCCTGACCGTCCGTGCCGTCAACACGATCGGGCAGGCGCAGCGAGAGGCCTTCGAGGCGCACGATACGCCCATCATTGTCGTCACCGTCCCGTCGATGGCGAAGTACGGCGGCGGCGGATACTCGATCGAGCGCTTCGCGAACGAGTGGTTCGACAAGTGGCAGATCGGCAAGCGCGGCCCCGACGGCGAGCTGATCAACCAGGGGATCCTGTTTCTCATCAGCTCCGGGGACCGCAAGGCCCGCATCGAGCTCGGCGCCGACTGGGAACGGCGCTGGGACGCGTACTGCGCGCGGATCATGAGCGAGGTGATCGTCCCGGCCTTCAAGGAGGGGGACTATTCCGCCGGCACCGTCGCAGGCGTGGAGGCGCTCCGCGGCATGGCCGAGCTCGGTCCCGAGAGCTCGCCTCCGTTCGACCTGAAGAAGGCGCTCCAGTCGAGACCGGTGAAGACGAGCCCGCTCCCCCTGTGGGGAATCGGCCTCATGCTGATCGGCGGGGTCGCGCTCATCGCGCTGTCGTTCGTCATGCCGCAGCATCGCAAGTGGCTGCTCATTGTCGGCATAGGGCTCATCGTCGCCGCGGTGCTCTTCTGGATCGTTCTCGTCGTGCTCGGACTCCTGGCGAAGCGCCGTGTCGGTGGCTCGCGTGGCGGCTTCGCAAGCGGAGGCGGCTTCGCCAGCAGCGGCGGCTTCTCGAGCGGAGGCTTCTCCGGCGGCGGTGGGGCGAGCGGGAGCTGGTGACGGAGAACCGGACTGGTCCATGACTGCCAACCACGTACTCACCGAGGGCTGCCGGCAGAGGATCGAGGCGGCGGTGGGCGAGGTCGAGAGCAAGACCTCCGCGGAGGTCGTCTGCGCCATCGCGACCGAGTCGGGCCGCTACGACCGTGCCGAGTCGATCGTGGGCCTCGCGCTCGCGCTCGCCGCGCTCTGCGCGGCTCATGGACTGTACGTCGCATTGGCCACCGAGGGTCCCGGTGACTGGGGGGCGGCTCCCGGTCTCTCCCTCGGCTGGCAGGCGGCGGCGGTTGTCGCCGGTTTCGTCGGCGGGTCGGTGATCGCCAGCTTCATCCACGGGATCAGGCGACTCGTCGTGCGCGACGACGAGATGCGAGACGAGGTGGAACGCGCCGCCTCGCACGTCTTCACCCTCGAGGCCGTCGCCGCGACCGCGGGCCGCACCGGTCTGCTGATCTACGTCTCCCTCTTCGAACGGCGCGTCGTCGTCCTGGCGGACCAGCAGTCCCGCGCCGTCCTCACCGACGAGGGAATCGAGGCGCTGCGCGACACCGCCGTTGCGCGTCTGCGCGGGCATCGCGTCACCGAGGCCTTCGTCGAGACGGTGCAGCAGGCCGGCGTGCGCCTCGCGGAGGCACTGCCCGCGGATCGTCAGCTCGACGCCGACGAGCTGTCGAACCACGTGCTCACGTTCCATCCGCGGCCCTGATCCGAGGCGCCCCCGTCGGCGCGCGCCGAAACCCTGGACGCCGACTTGCTCGGCACGGTTTCACCACGTCGGCGGCGGAGGCTGATTGTCCCTGGTGCCCAGCCACTCGCTGCCGATGTCGGCGCGGCGGCGGAGCAGCAGGGTCAATTGACCGACGTGGTGCTGGACATGACGGAGGTTGTTGAGCAGGAACTCGCCGACGTTGAGCTCGTACCACCAGAACCCGCACCGCTCGAGCGCCCGTGCGTCGGTCACCTTCTCGAACGTCTCGTCGCACTTTCGCAGGCAGTGGTCGGCGTAGTCCAGCAACTGGTCCCGGGTGTAGGCCTTCTCCGGAGTGGTGACGACCCCGGCGAACTCCCCGTAGTCGCCTGGCAGGAAGTTGGTCCTGTCCTCGTGGTAGTCCATCGCCCGGAAGGCCTTCTCGTCGTCCGACAGGTAGAGGTCGGTGTAGTACAGCGCGTGATACGCGAGGTGCCAGAACGGCGAGCCGCCGGTCCGGTCGTCCCAGAGGTCTTCCGGACAGGCCTCGACGGCCGATCGCGCCATCTGGATCGCCGCAGCGAACTGCCGACCTATCGTCCGTTGCCAGTCGTAGCTCACGGATCAGCCTTTCCTGCGGCGCGCGTCGACCGCGCGCAGATAGTTACGAGCTTTCTCGATTCGACGGACCTGGTTTCGACTGACACGACCCGGAACGCGGAACGCTGCGAGGGCCACACCGCGCGCCCCGCACGCGTTTCGCCGGTCCGCCGGTATTGTCCCAGAGCGCCGTCGTCGAGTCACGGGCTGGTATTCGCTACGGGCGCGTGCACTTTCGGTTGCTCGACTCGCGGTACAATGCAAGGAGTGGTTTGGAGGAATGATGGACGACTCTGAAGAATCGGGCTTCTGGGATCGCCTCGAGTACCGCGTCTGCGACGAGCTCGCCTGCATGGAGGACAAGCGTTTTCGCTCACTCTGGTGTGACGGCTTCATCCCCGAGGAGTACGATCTCGGCGAGCACCCGGTGATCCGGGGTCGGGTCTGGATCGGTATCGGACCGCGCAGTCAGGAGAAGTGGCGGTTCGCACTATTGATCGGAGCGCCGGCGCACTCTCGAGCGGAGATCGACTGGTCCGCGCTGCTTCCCGCTGCCGGCATGACCCGCTGGCTCACCGCCGACATCGAGGCGCGGATGATGGAGATCGAGCCAGGGGCTGCGGTTGCCGACGACGAGGCATCGTGACCGTCGCACTCGTTGTTCACCCCGCCCCGCCGCGCCACCGGGTCACCACGGAGACACGAACAAGAACCGTCCTCGAATCGACGTCTTCGGGATCGCGCCGAAGTATCGGCTGTCGTGTGACCTGGCTCGATTGTCGCCCGTGACGAAGACGTGTCCCTCGGGTACGAGCGTCTCCCCTTCCAGCCAGCCGTCCAGTCGCTCCGGCGATTCCTTCCCGCTCTGGCGCTCGACGTAGGGCTCGTCGACCTTGACGCCGTTTCGATAGAGCGCCGATCCCTCCCAGCGGAGCGAGTCGCCGGCCACGCCGACGACTCGCTTGGTGAACAGAGTGGAGTCGTCGTGCGGGGACACGAAGATCACGACCACGCCGGGCTCGAATTCGACCGCCTCGGGCTCGGAGATCCGCTCGACAGCGAAGCGGTCGCCTCTCTTGATCGTCGGCTCCATGTCGACCGTTGGCATCCGGTACCACTCGACCGTGACGCGGTACCAGACGCTCAGCGCCACCAGCCCGATGAACAGCAGGGAGCCACCGGCGAGAAGGACCCACCGCCGCTTTCGCGCTCCCGAGGGGGCCCGCGATTCGTCTCTGCTCTGGGTTTCCGGAGGAGTCATGGATCCTCTTCGGGACATTGTCCCGCTTCGCCCGCGAGATATCCACGGACGCGCTGCCGCCGCGATGCCGGAATCGAGATTGACACCGGCGGCTCGTGGCCATAACGTTGAGAGCGACAGAGTTTCACGAGAGCAGACCGAAGGATACGTCGACCCATGAGGGCGCACTCGACGGACCTTCCCGCCTCTGCGTGTGTCTCGGTTCATGCCCGCCGTCGACGGGGCGGTTGCTGGTGTGTCTCGAGTCGTCAGGGGCGGAATGTTCCCTTGCGGACGTCCGTACACGTCGCGCCTCTCTTTCCCGCCGCGATCCTTCCCTGCCATGAGTCACTCCGGCCGCTACCGGGAGGGAGTTGAAAATGATCAGCGATCTGCAGCGGCGTGCACGGTGTGTCACGGTCTTCACGGCCGTGCTGGCTTTTTGCCCGATGACAGAGGAGGCGCACGCCGGCGGCCGCTTCGAGCTCGACCGCGGGCCGGGGCTGCACCACGCCTTCGACTTCAACGACGGCTTCTATCGCAGCAACGGTATCAACCCGAGGAATCTCGTCGCGCGCAAACAGCCCGACGGCGTCGTCGCGGTGAAGGACTCCTCCACCGACCCGACGCGCGGCCGTGTGCGCATCCTTGCGGTCAACGGCGGATTCGACGCTGCGGGCGCGCTCCTCTACTATCCCGACCCTCCGGCGATGTTCTTCGCCGATGCCTTCACCACGAACCGAACCGGCGAGGAGGCCCGCATCATTGCCGACCGGTTCCGCGCCTTCATCTTCCCCAAGCGCGACGGAGATCCCCTCGTTCCGGCGCCACCGAACCGTCGGCAGGACAACCTGTTCGAGACCACCATGGGCTACCTCACCCACAACCCGCTCGGTCTCTGGCGGCTCACCTTCGTGCGCTACTCGGAGGCAGCGTTTGACACGGAGGACGGACAGCGAGCGCTGGCCGAGCTCTCGGCCCGAAACGGGACCGATCTCGATGGCACTCCCGTGTTCCGGCGCTTGCACGAGATCCTCGACCTCGAGGCGCAGGGGTACGTCGAGCTCAGCGAGCGGCCCGACGACGGGAGCGCGGGCCCGCCCTGGGTGGTCTGACCGACCTACATCGACCCCCGTGCGGGGTCAATCGCTCCGGACGCGTTCCTGGTTCCCACCGTCGACGCGGACGTCATCGACAACTTCAACTGCCTGCAGCAGACGGGTGATTTCTGCAAGCACCAGAGACTGAAGCTGACGCCATTCATCCAGGAGCTGCCGATGCTGCGGGACGCCGACGACGTCGTGCGCGTCAGCTCGCTGGAGGACATGCCGACCTCGGCAGTGGGCCGGCCTCACCAGCGCTTCGATGAGTTCCTGCCGGTCAAGCTCTACGAGATGCGCGTCCGACCCTTCCAGCACCGGTTCCACCCCGATCTCGCGCCGAGCACTCTCTGGGGTTACAGCGACCTCAGTCCCGGGCCGCTCTTCCGCGCTCGATACGGGGAACCGATCCTCGTCCGGATCCACAATGATCTCCCGGTCGAGGGCGACGAAAGCGGTTTCGGGATCCCCGAGACCACCACCCACCTCCACAACGCCCACACCGCCTCCGAGAGCGACGGGTTCCCCGGCGATTTTTACCCGCCGGGCGTGTTCCACGATCACCACTACCCCAACGTCCTCGCCGGGGGCGACGCGAGGGAGGCGCTGGGGACGCTCTGGTACCACGACCATCGCGCCGATTTCACCGCCCAGAACACCTACAAGGGCCTGGTCGGCCAGTTCTGGCTCTACGACGACATCGATTCCGGCGACGAGAACGACCCGAACCCGAAGGCGTTGCGCCTGCCGAGCGGGGAGTACGACGTGCCGCTGGTCTTCGCCGACAAGACGTTCGACCAGACGCCCGATCACCAGCTCTTCATGGACATCTTCAACTTTGACGGCTTTCTCGGCGATCACATGGTCGTCAACGGCGCCGTGCAGCCGTATTTCAAGGTCGCCCGCCGCAAGTATCGCTTCCGCATGTTGAACGTCGGACCATCGCGTTTCTACAAGTTCGCCCTCTCCAATGGCGATGACTTCACGGTCATCGCGAACGACGGCAACCTGCTGCCGCATTCCGTCGAGCTGGGTGGCGTGCGGATCACGCCAGCCGAGCGAATCGATGTCGTCGTCGATTTCTCGGACGCCGAGATCGGCGACGAGATCTACCTCGTCAACGTCATGGACCAGATCAACGGTGCCGGACCGACGGGGATCGAGCTGCCGCTCGATGAGGCGGACAGGGTGATGAAGTTCATCGTCGATCGAGACGCGCCCGACCCGAGCCGCGTGCCGCGAAAGCTTCGCTCGCGGCCCCAGATCTTGCCGCACGAGATCGACCGGACACGGGTCTTCGAGTTCGATCGGGCGAGCGATGGCTGGACCATCAACGGCAAGCTCTTCGACTTCACGCGGGTCGACGAGGTGATTCCGGCGGGCAGCACCGAGCGCTGGATCCTCAGGAACATGGCCGAGGACTGGTCTCACCCCGTGCACATCCATCTCGAGGAGCACCAGATCGTGGCGCGCAGGGGCGTGAATCCGCCGGATCGCGACCGCACGCGCATCGAGAAGGGCCGCAAGGACGTCAGCGTGATCGATCCGGGCGAGGAGCTGGAGATCTTCCTGCGCTTCCGCACCTGGACCGGCCGCTATCCGATCCACTGCCACAACACGGTCCACGAGGACCACGCGATGATGCTGCGATGGGAAGTCGTACGCTGATGTTCAGGGCTGTTTGCGCCGTTGTCGTCATCGGGGCCGCCGCCGCGGGTGGCGCGCTCTCCGTGCGCTCCTCAGCCGTGCGGGATGATGCGGCTCCCGACGCAGCCAGGACGGTGGCGACTGACGACTCCTCCCCGTCGACGCGGTCCATGCCCCGGCCGAGGGGCGGCAAGAAGTGGCAGTCGTACCTCCCCAACGTGGAGCTGATCACGCACCGCAACGAGAAGGTGCGCTTCTACGACGATCTCGTCAAGGGGAAGATCGTCGTCATCAACTTCATGTATACGACGTGCAGGGGAACGTGACCGCTGTCGACTGCGAACCTCGTGAAGGTTCGGGAGCAGCTCGGTGATCGAGTGGGCCGCGACATCTGGTTCTACTCGATCACGCTCATGCCGGAGGAGGACGGCCCGCAGGCGCTCAAGGCGTACGCGGACCGTTACGGGATCGACGACAAACCCGGGTGGGTCTTCCTCACCGGCAGGCCGCGGGACATCGAGCTCCTGCGACGTCGACTCGGCTTCGCCTACGTCGACCGCGAGCTGGACGCCGACCGCACCAACCACATCAAGCTCGCCCTCCTCGGCAACGAACCGTACGGCTGGTGGGGCACGGTCGCCGTCGCCTACACGCACCCGGACCAGCTCACCCATCTCGTCGAGTGGATGGACCCCGGCTCGTACGGCCTGCAAGGTCCGCCGGAGAAGCGACCGGCGGGAAAGGGGAGCTAGCCTCGATGCAACGACCTCGCGAATCCCACCAGTCCGGTCACCGGTTCGAGTGGTTGCTCGGGATCGTCACCCTGGCTGCAGTCGCGGTCGCCGTGTTCTTCATCGCCCGGGGCGTGGCCGGCGGCTGGGGCACGCGCCCGGCGGGCGACCTCGACGGGCCACGCTCGGCCGGGGCGACGTCGGACCCGACGCCCGCGCCGTCCCCGTTGCAGCCGCTGACAGAGAGCTCCGCGGCGGCCCCGGAGTCGGTCCACCCGAAGCCGCACCTGCCTCCCGGGGAGCCGGGGGTGAAGGACGTCCAGGAATGGGACTGGCTGCAGCAGGATCTGGAGCAGTTCCTCGCGCTGACGGATCGTGACGCCCGCGGACGGCTGGCGCCCGACCCGTTCCGGACGGAGTACATCGGAGCGACGATCGAGTTTCTCGAGCTCGACGACGAGGACGCCCGGCGTTTCGGGTCGAGCGTCGACCTGGCGCTCGCCGACATCGCGTCGGCACGCCAGAAGATGGAAGCGCCGCCGGTCGCCGGAGAGCACGCGGACCAGCATCCGCATCCGCTGGCCCGATCCGCCGCGCGCTGGGATGCGTTCCGCGGGGCTCAACGCGAGGCGGTGCGTCACGTGCTCGACGCGCTCGATGAAAAGCCGCGTCACCGGTTGCTCCGCGACGGCGGCCTGAAGTGGCTGTTGCGTCTCGACTACGGGCTGCGCGCCGCGGCGCGCTGAGGGCGAGCGCCGGACACTGCGGAGCGGGCTCTATCGAACCGGAACGGGAGGACCGTCTCAGCCCTCCGCCCGCGCCCTGCTCACCGTCGCCAGCAGGAAGAGGTCGCGCGGGCCCTCGCCCCAGCTCCGGGGCTCCGGCTCGTAGCTCTCCTCGTACGACGTCGCGAACGCGCGCGCCTGGCAGGTGAACTGCTGCACCTCGGTCTCGAGCGGCACCAGGACGGTGTCGCCGTCGCCGACACCGAGCTCGAACACCTTCGCGGCGGCCCGCAGGAGCACCGGCTCCTGACACGGCACGCGCTCGGCGAGCCCGCCGACGGAGATGACGCACGTGCGCGTGCCGATCTTGATGACGAGCTGCGGCTCGAGGCGCGCCAGGACGATGGCATCTCCCTCGACGCGCACCGCGACGTCGAGCACCGCGCCGGTGTCGAGCACGGAGACCACGGGATCGACCACCGCGGCGCCCTCCCCGGGCGTGCCGACGAGCTTGAAGTCCTCGATGAAGGCCGCCTGGTTGATGACCACGGCGTGACTGCGCTGCCCGTCGAGCAGACTGAGCGTCGGCGACGCGAGCGCGATGATCTCGCCCGTGGCGATTCGCGCCTCGACCTCCTCCGAGACCTCGTCGTCGCCGTTCGGCTTCCGGGCGAGCACGTCGAGAGCGCCTCTCGGCGCCGACAGGAATCGGGCGGAGACCACCACCGCAGCGGCACCGGGCTTCGCGACCCCCGGCATGTACTCGGGCATCACGAGACCCGGCCCCGGCTCGTCTCGCGGGGCGACACGTGTCGTCACGGTGCTCTCGCCGCAGCCGTTGATGGTGGCGAGCATCGTCAGGAGAGTGACCGTGCCGCTGAGAGTACGAGCGGTGTTCATGGTACCGCGGCTCGCTCACTCCGGAGCGCGCGCCGGCGTCAGGCCCGCGCCGCGGAGGAAGCGGAAGAAGTCGCTGTCGGTGCTGATCACCAGCGAGACGTTCTCGCCGAGGTTCTGGCGGTAGATCTCGAGCGTGCGCCAGAACGCGTAGAACTCCGGGTCGCGGCCGTACGCCTCGGCGTAGATGCGCGTCGCCTCGGCCTCCGCCTCTCCCTTGAGCGTCTCGGCGAGCTCGTACGCCTCCGAGAGGATGCGGTTGCGCTCCTTCTCGATGCGGCCCTGAAACTCGGAGAAGAGGCGGGATCCCTCCGCTCGGTACTTCTCGGCGATGCGCTCGCGCTCGGAGATCATGCGCTCGAAGACGCGCTCCTGGACGCGTGGCACGTAGTTGATCGACTTGATCTGGACGTCGACGAGCTCGATGCCGAAGTCCGACACCTTCTCCGCTGCGTTCGCGAGGATCTCGCGAGAGATCGCCTCGCGGCCGATCTCGATCGTCAGGTCCTCGCCGCGGAACGAGGGAAGCGACGAATCGGGCGAGTCACCGTCATCCACGCCGACATCCGTCGGCTCCAGCTCGCTGTCCAGTCCGCCCCCGGCCTCCTCGATCTCCGCGTCCTGGACGAGCGTGCGGTTGGTGTTGCGCACGGCTTCGATGAGGTCGTGATTCGAGATGGCGTCGCGCGTCTCGCTCTCGATGATGTCGTCGAGCTTCTCGTTGGCGCCCGTTTCGTCGCGCACGCTCTGGTAGAAGATCAGTGGGTCGGTGATGCGCCACCGCGCGAACGTGTCGAGCTGGATGAACTTCTTGTCGCGAGTGGGGATCTGCGTCTTCTCGCCGTCGTGCTCGAGCAGTCGTTTCTCGAAACGGTGGACGCGTTGCACGAACGGCACTTTCCAGTGCAGTCCGGCGTCGACGATCGCGCCGGAGACCGGTCTTCCGAACTGCGTGATGAGCGCCTGCTGCGACTCCTGGACGGTGAACGCCGCCGAGGCGAGGACGACGACGCCCGCGATGGCGACGACGACGGTGATGATCAGGGTGGCGATCTTCATCGGTCGCCCCCCGTGGTCGCGCCCGCTGTCCCGCCGCGGACCGCCTTGCTCCCGACCGCCTCGAGGTCGAGCACCTGGAGCGGCCCCGCGGTCTGCTCGTCGAGCACGAAGACGCGCGGCAGCTTCGGCAGCAGTTGCTCGATGGCCTCGAGATAGAGACGCCGGCGCGTCACCTCGGGGCTCTTCTCGTACTCCCCGAGGATCTTCACGAACTTCGCCACGTCGCCGCGCGCCTCGTTGATGCGCTTCAGCTTGTAGCCCTCCGCCTCCTGTATGGTCTTCTGCTTCTCGCCCTCCGCCGCGGGGATCGCCTTCTCGTACTCGCGCCGCGCCTTGTTGATCGTCGTGTCCTTCTCCTGGCGCGCGCGGTTGACCTCGTTGTAAGAGTCCTGGACCGCCTCGGTGGGGGGGACGACGTTCTGGAGCTCGACCGCCTGCACGTAGACGCCCGAACCGTAGTCGTCCAGCGTCTTCTGCATCGCCCGCTTCACCTCGCGGGCGATCTCGCGCCGGCGGGCCGTGAGCACCTCGGTGGCGCTCGAGTCACCGACGACGAGTCGCATCGCGGCCTCCGAGACGTCACGGATGGTGTCGACGGGGTTCTTGATGTTGAAGAGCCAGTTCGGGGCGTCCTTGATCTTGTACTGGACGATCCACTCGACGTCGACGACGTTCTGGTCACCGGTCAGCATCAGCGACTCCTCCGGGACCTCCCTCGATTTCCCCGAAGAGCGTCCGATCCCTCCAGCGGAACGGAATCCGAAGGGCAGCGTCTGCACGCGATCGACCTTGACCCGATCGACGCGGTCGATCAGGAACGGCAGCTTGAAGTGCAGACCGGGCTCGAGTGGCGGCGCGACGTGGCGCCCGAACCGCTGCAGGACTCCCACCTCGTCGGTGTCGACCGCCACGAAGCTCGACAGCACGCCGAGCACGACGATCGCCACGACGAGGAGCAGCCCGACGAGGCGGAGTACCTTGCGCAGCGGAAACTGCTCCAGGCTGCGCTGGATATCGCGCCCGAGGCGTTCGAAGTCCCTGTCGTCCATCGGCGCTCCTCTATTCGAGTGTCAGAGATCTATACTATCACACGGAACAGGGCGCGAAGCTCTCGCACTGCTCCTCGGAGACGTCGTCGCTCCCGCCACACTCCGGATGCGGCGCCGGCGGTGAAGTCCTTCTCGCCGCCCCGGGTCCGGCTGTCGCTCTGACGGAGCCGTCGGCGAACGCCCCGCCGGCGCACAGGAGGGCAGCGACTGCCGTGAACAGCACAATGAGAACCGACCCGGAGCTTCTCATGACACCCTCGTTGCGCGCACTCGGGGAACGCTCGACACCGCTCATTATGCTGCACCGCTCGCGTCCCCGACAATCGTCTTCTCCTGGTCGCAAGCCCACCGTTCTTGACTCCCAGTCAAGCTGGCGGTACTTTTTCGGCGGACAGCCAGCGCGGGATCTCCTCTCGGTGTGCAGTGACGTCGTTTCCCAGATCCGTCAATCGCAGGGTGGTGATCGCGCCGCCTTCGATTCCCTTGCGCTCCGATTCGAGGGCGAGATCCGCGATCTCGTGGCGCGGCTTCTGGGATCCGATCTGCGGGCGCGCGTCGACGTCGAGGATCTCTGCCAGGAGACGTTCCTGCGAGCCTTCCGGACCATCGTCCAGTTCCGGGGCGACTCGGAGGCGATCTTTCGCGGGTGGCTCCGGACCATCGCGCGGCACGTCGTCGAGGAGTGCGGACGTCGGATGCGCGCGGCGCGAGCGAACGTCGATCGCGAGCGCTCGCTGACGCGGTCGTCGGAGGGGCCTGGCGATGGCGATCCGGAGGCGAGCACGCCCTCGCCGAGCCGACTGCTGCGGCGCGAGGAGCGCTACGAGCGTCTGATGCGCGCCCTCGAGACGCTCAGCGATGCGCATCGCCGGGTGATCGTGCTCTCGCGGCTGGAGGGCCTGTCGATGAAGGAGGTCGCGGAACGCATGAATCGCTCGCCGAAGGCGGCTTCGGTGCTGCTCGTGCGTGCGATGCTCAAGCTGCGCGAATCGTTCGGGAACACCGAGAGCCTCGGATTGCCGACGCGCAACCTCGGTCGCGATCTCCGGACCGAGGCCGACGCCGATCCCGGCCGCGATGGCGGGGCGCCGGAGGACGGCGATGATCGCTAGCGTGCCGGGCGCGGGGAAGGGCGCGGGGCCGGACGCCGACCTGCCGGCGCGAGAGGAGCGACTCGGTCGCGTCGTCGCCGAGTGCTCCGACCGCATCAACGCCGGCGAGGACCTCGACATCGACCGCATCGTGGCCGCGCATCCCGATCTCTCTCCGGAGCTCGAGCTCGCGCTCGAGCTGCTCGGCGATCTGGAGCGCGCGCCGCCCTCCGACAGCATGCCGGGCACCATCGGCGGGTTCCGCATCGTGCGAGAGATCGGCCGCGGCGGCATGGGTGTCGTGTACGAGGCCATCGAGGAGGCGCTCGGGAGACGCGTGGCGCTCAAGGTGCTGCCGCTGCGCGCCGGCATCGACGGCATCACGCTCGAGCGTTTCCTGCGTGAGGCGCGCGCCGCGGCGCGGCTTCACCACACGCACATCGTGCCGGTCCACGCCGTGGGCGAGCACGACGGCGTGCACTTCTACGCCATGCAGTTCATCGACGGCTGCAGTCTCGACCGCGTCATCGACGAGCTCCGCCGCGACGCCGGGGGTGATGGGGCGCGAGCGCCCGGCTCGCGAGGCCCGGCGAGCCAGCTCGCCCGTCGCATCGCCGCGACGCTCGTCGGTCCAGACGCGGGCGAGCGGCGCGAGGAGTACTTCCGCACCGCCGCCTGCATCGCGGCAGACATCGGCGACGCGCTGGATCACGCGCACGGCGAGGGCGTGCTGCACCGCGACGTCAAGCCGTCGAACATCATCGTCGACCGGCGCGGCTCGGTGTGGGTGGCCGACTTCGGCCTCGCGCGCGATGTCGACAGCGCCGCGCTGACGCAGAGCGGAGACGTCGTCGGCACGGTCGCGTACATGGCGCCCGAGTGGTTCGAGGGCGACGGCGATCGCCGCAGCGATGTCTACAGCCTCGGGCTGACGCTCTACGAGCTGATCACGCTGCGTCCGGCGTTTCATGACAGCGATCCGCGGCGACTGATGCGCGCCGTCGTCGACGGCTCGCCGCCACGGCCACGACGCGTCGATCCGCGCATCCCCGCCGATCTCGAGACCATCGTCCTCACCGCGACGGCCCGCGAGCCGGAACGCCGATACGCCACCGCCACGGCGCTTGCCGACGACCTCAGGCGCTTCGCCGCCGGCCAGCCGATCCTGGCGCGGCCGTGCGGCCCTCTCGAGCGCGCCTGGCTGTGGGCCCGGCGCAAACCGCTGCTCGCATCGCTCGGCGCGGTGATCACGTTGCTGCTCATCGTCATCGCGATGGGCTCGGCCATATTCGCGTGGAACCTCCGGGACCGCCTCTACCGCGCCTACGTCAGTCAGGCGCGAGCCGAGCGACTGAGCGGGCGCGCGGGGCGGCGGTTCGAGGCGCTCGACGCGATCGCCCGCGCCGCCCGCATCCGCATCACGCCGGAGCTCCGCGACGAGGCGATCGCGTCGCTGTCGCTCGCCGATGCGCGACCGCTCGTGGAGATCGCCGCGGACTGGCGAGACGCCCATCGAGCGCCGGACCCGGCGATCGAGCGGTACGCGGCCCTCGAGCCCGGCGCGCCGGATATCGTCGTGCGACGCGTCACCGATGACGCTGAACTGCTCCGCCTGCATGCCGGCCAGGGCGCCACCGCGTCGCGCTGCTTCTGGTCGCCCGACGGCGGACTGCTCGCCGTCGTCGTGCGACGCGACCGGGACTCCGCGCTGCGCGTCCACGACGCGCTGTCGGGCGACACGGTGCTCGAGCTCCCCGGTCCGGTGGTGCCCGAGGCGTGCGCGTTCGCGCGTCAGGGCCGCCGCGTCGCGATCGCGAGCCCGACCGGCGCGTGTCGCGTCACCGACGTCGCCACCGGCGTCGAGACGCTGCGGTTCACCGTCGCGTCGCGGCCGAAGTGGCTGGAGTTCTCGCCGGGAGATCGCTTCATCGCCGTCCTCCACGACCTCGCCGGCGACGTCACCGTCGTCGACGGCGTCTCCGGCGCGCCGGTCACGACCATCGCGCACGCGCGCACGGTGAGCGGCGTCGCGTTCAGTCCGTGCGGCCGTCTCCTGGCGTCGTCTTCGTTCGACACGCACGTCTACCTCTGGGAGGTCGGCAGCTGGCGGCTCGCGCGTCGTCTCGATGGCCACCGCAACGCGGTCACCGGCGTCCTCTTCGCCCCCGATGGCGAGCTGCTCGTCTCCGGCGGATGGGACTCGGCCCTCCATCTGTGGAATCCGTGGACCGGACAGCATCTCGCCACCGGCGCTGCGGGGTACTATCCGCTCGTCTTCGACGCCGCGGGCACGCGTCTCGCCGTCTCCATCGAGAAGCAGCTCTCCGTGTGGGAGGTCGCTCCCGGCGGCGCGTGCCGGACCTTCGTCGCGCCGCGCGCCTACTCGGGCTTCGCCGTCTCGTTCCATCCCTCCGGGCGACTGCTCGCCTACGCCGTCGGCGGCCTCGCCGCCGGATTCTGGGACCTCGAGACGCGGCGTGAGTTCCGCTTCCCGTTCGCCGCCCAGCTCTTCTTCCTTCCCGGTGACGGGGGACTGCTGACGCTCTCGGAGATCGGCCCCGTGCTCTGGCCGACCGAGCTGGTCGAGGAGCCGGGCGGGGACGTGCTCGTCATCGGGCCGCCGTCGCCGCTCGATCGACGGCGCTGGGGCGGGCCGTCCGCGCTCCCGAGCGGCGCTCGCCTCGCGCTCTCGAGCGGCGATCTCCCGGCCGTCCTGCTCGTCGAGCTCGACGGCGTGCCGCGTGGCGACGTCCTCGACGCGCTGCCGAGGTCGGCGCAGACAACGCTGAGCGGCGACGGGCGCTGGCTCGCGGCCGGGACCTGGAAGGGCCACGGCGTCAGGATCTGGGACCTCGCCACGCGGACGGTCGCCACGGACCTGCCCCTCGGCGAGTCCGCGGTGGCGCACTTCAGCCCCGTCGATGAGCGGCTGCTCACCATCGAGGCCGGCCGGCTCGCGCTCCTGGAGAGCGGCACGTGGAGGCCGGTTCACCAGGAGGACGGGTTCTTCTCGAACGCCGCCGCGTTCTCGCCCGACGGTCGCTTTCTCGCCGTGGCCAGGGTGACGTCGCCCG
>JBFFXF010000079.1:0-28445 GCA_041569895.1 Planctomycetota bacterium
CCAGCGCCACCCGATCGCCGAACCCGTGCGTCCCCCACTCGGTGCCGAGGAGGCCGCGGCCGATGAGGCGGAGGCGAACCGCGACGATGCGGATTCGGCTTCCCGTGCCCGCCCCGACGTAGGCCGTGTTGAACTGACCGCGGAGGCAGTTCCGGAACCCGCCGCCGAAGCGCTCGTAGTAGAAGATTTCGTAGAAGCCCGCGAGGGCCACCAGGTTGCTGTCGAGGCGCGCGAATCCCTGCGGCTCGAAGTGCCCGGACAGGCCGGTGGCGGTGATCGCGGGATACGTGACCAGACGCGCGTCAAAGTCGCGCAACCCGTCGACATTCGAGCCGAAGGCCGCGGCGCCCGCACTGCCGGAGCTCCCGGTCGCGGCGGCCGGCCCGGTGATCGCCTGGAGCGAACCGCTCCCCGGACCCTGGCCGGTACCGGCCATGGCGCTGACGCGCCCGTCGGAATCGCCCGCGTTCGGGTTCTCGAAGTAGAAGAGCTCGTTGTTGATTCTCAGAACGCCGCGCGGCAACGAGCGTCCAAAGAGGTCCAGGTCGCGACCGACCGAGACCACGAGAACGTCGAGGGGACTTGCCCTCGAAATGCTCCGGCCGCTCGAGATGTGTCCGCCGATGTTGGTCATGCCGTTGCCGAGCGAATACTCGCGCACGGTGCCGTTCTCGAGCGGGACGACGACGTGCTTGACGTCGCGTGTGTAGAACGCCGGGCTCCGCAGCAGCCGGAGCTCGTCGAGGACGTATCCCGTCTCGATCTCCTCCTCGATGTCGTCGGGGAAGAACGATCCCCCGCCGCCGCTGGCGCCGTCGACGGCGTCCCCCATGATCGCCAGCCGCCCGCTGCCGATCTGCGGCAGCGCGCCCGAGGGGAACTTCACCAGGCGCGGGTTCATGTCCGGCGTGTAGCTGAAGCGGTACGGCAGGTTGGCGTCGACGAGCTCGGCGCCGGTCTGCGGATTGACGTCGATGAGCGACACGAAGAAGCGCCCGTCGTTGCGCTCCGTCGCGTTGTAGACCATGCGGATGCGGGGCTCGAAGACCTGCGGGTCGTCGGTGGCGATGGAGACGTAGTCCCCGTATCCGGCGCCGCCGTCCTTGAGCTCCACCACCTGGCGGATCGGCGCGCCCGGGCGATGGACGAGCTGGTTCTTCAGGAAGCGGTCGTCTTCCGGGTAGCCGCGGAAGGTCCTCCGCCGGCCGAAGCCGATGAAGAGGTTGTCCTCCACCTCGTCGTAGCGGAACCACTCGACGGTGTCCTCCGGGTGATGCGGCGACAGCGGGCCGCTCGAGTAATCGGGGCGAGGCGGCGAGTGCCACGGCGCCGGCGCCCCGCGCACCTCGAGGATGCCGAGGCGCGAGTAACGGTTCGGCACCGTGCCGCTGGCGAGCATCGAGACCTGGTAGAGGTCGAGCGGCGATTCGAATCCCGAAGCGGAGGTGATCGGCGCGGCGGTCGCCCCCTGGCCTCTGTGGAGCGCGTCGTTCGAGATCGTCCCGCTCGGGTAGCCGCCATCGATGGCGAGACCCGTGGTCACCGGCTCGAGCAGCATGTCCATCAAGAAGGGGACCTGGAACCCGGGAATCGCCGGATCGCCCGGGCCGGGGGCCGGCGGGATGATCGTCGCCGCGGAGGCCGGGTGGTCGGCAGGCAGCGGCACGCGGCGGTAACGGACGAACGCGCGGGCGCCGGGGAGGCCTCGACCGCCGATGCCGACCCGGCCCGAGGTCAGCACGCCGCGGCTCTGGAAGAAGTCCGAGGCGAGGTACTGCGATTTCCCGACACCGGACCAGTTGATCGCCGCGGTGTAGATCACCGCGACGCTCTGGCCCCGCCGCAGCAGCTCCTGGTCGAGCTTGACCAGGTTCTGGTAGGCGGCCGGACTGATCACGCTCTGGTAGGAGGCGAGCTCGCCGGCCCGGTAGAGGAACTTGAAGACCGGCGCGATGTGCGTGTTGGCGCTGACGCTCAGCGGGGAGCCGCCACCGCCGGTCGGTCCGCCGGTGCCACCGGTCCCCCCCGTGCTGCCGCCGGACCCGGCGCCGCCACGCCCGCCCCCGCGACCCCCGCCGCGACCGCCACCACCGGAGGCGCCGCCAGACGCACCGCCGGGTCCGCGGGCCTGGGCCATCATCTGATCGAAGGGGTGGTGGTGGAAGTCGCTGATCCAGATGACGTCGGGCGGGCCGGGCGGGAAGCTCCATGGCAGGAGCTCCTCGGCGACGGCGAGGCCGCCGGGTCCCACGACGACGTCTCCGCCTCCGGCCTGGTACTCGGCACCGGCTGCGTTCCGCATCTTCCGCCCGATCGCCAGCGAGTACCCGTGCAGCGCCACCGTCGAGCCGCTCGCGTGGTTCCCCGGCGCGTTGGCCCGGTTGTTCCACGGCCCGCGCATCGGGAGCGCCTGCTGGCTCTGCGCCTGCTGCGCCGAGCCCTGCGCCGTGCCCGTGCCGGGGCCGCCGAGCACGCCGCCCGCGCTCTGGCCGGCCTGCTGGCCGAACATGGCGCGGACGCGCGCGTCCTCGCGCTGGCGCCACGCGCCGTAGCTCGATGGCGCCTGGAGGCGCACGGCGCCGCCGACGTACTCGAAGACCTCGTTGTTGATGCGCACCGCGCCGCGCTGCGGGAAGGTGTACTCCGGATCGAGCGGCTTGAACGAGAGGTTGGCGCCACCCGAGGGCGAGATGCTCGAGCGGAGCTCGGCGGTGTAGTTCGGCACGCCGACCGGCAGGCCGTCGATGAAGAGCTGCACGCCGCCGGGGAACGCGCCGTTCCACTCGAGGCGCACGTGGTACCACGTGTCGAGGTCGAGCGGACGGCGAGCGCGCACCTGGAAGTACTGCTTGCCCTCGGGGATCGAGGGATCGGGGAGCGACGCATCCCAGATGCGCGCGATCCACTCGGAGCGCGCGCCGTCGAAGAGCAGCGAGATGCGGTTGCGCTCGCGCTCGACGCCCGCATCCATGAGCACGATGAGCCCCTCGTGGTTGGTCTCCTGCGGGAAGGTGCGGAAGCGCAGCCACGCCTCGACGGCGCCCGGCAGCGTGGTGAGGTCCGTCATGCCGTTTTCGGGTGAGGATGCCCCGGTGAGCGGCGGCGCCCCCGGGGGCCGACCTTGCTGCCCAGATCCCATGCTGATGTCCACGACATGCGGATCGCCGCCGGGCCGCTCGAGACCCTCGGGGGTGTCGCGAAAATGGAAGAGCTCGACCTGATACTCGCTGTTCGACGTCTCGGCGATCTCCAGCCGCAGCGTGCCGTTCTCCGCGCCGGGGATCGGCCAGAGGGGGACGCTCTCGCCGCGATCGCGGCCGAGGCCGCGCACGCCGGGGCTCGACTCGACGCTCACCGACCGTCGCGACTTGTAGAGGATCGGCGTCGTGCGCACCAGGTTGCTGCGCATGCCGGGAAATGAGAGCGCGTGGCGCGCATCGTCCTCGGGCGCCATCGGCCCCCACGGCTCGGAGATGAACACGTGGCTGGTGAAGTCCTGCTGCGTGAAGAGCGTCCACTGCACCGGCCGCGACGGCGACACCTCGACGATCTCGCGCATGGCGACGTGGGTGAGCTCGCCGCCCGCCGGGTCGCGCAGGACGCCGCGGCTCTCGATCGAGTAGACGTCGCCCGAATCGTAGCAGAAACCGGTGGTGCCGACGCGCAGCATGTGGTGGTTCGGCTGCACGGAGTTGATGAAGAGCGGCCGCACGTCGTCGAGCTCGATGGTCTCGCCGTCGGCCGCAACGACGAGGACGTCGAAGAAATCGCGCGGTCCGGTGAACGAGCGCCCGCGCATCATGCGCGCGAGACGGTCGGCCTCGGTCGGGGTCACCAGCCCCGGAGTCCCCTCCTCGCCGCGGCGCTCCTCCTCCTCGGTCTTCCTCGTGTGACGCCGCTCGTAACCCTGCACGCCCGTGAACACCGCTCGCAGGACGGCGTCTGAAGCGGTGTTGATGTTGACGGGGTGGCGCTGCAGAAACCGCAGCTCCGCGTCGTTCTCGCGGAAGCTGTGCGTCAGCGGATAGAGCAAATAGAAGCCGTTGACCGGGATGCTGCCGCCGCGGCTCACCGTCTGGTTGAACTCGACGATCTCCGGCGAGGCGCGGCTCGAGATGCGCACGATGGCGCCCCCGCCGTGGTCGCCGGGCCGCGCGACGCGGTACGACTCGGTCTTGCCCGACACCGACATGCCGGCGGCGAGGATCTGGTCGGGCGACACCTGCGCCTCGGACCAGAGCGTCGGGATCGCCGAGCTCACGGTCACCGATTCCCGAAGCACCTTGAGGTCCTCGGGGCGGATGGTCTCGATCCCCGGCCGCCCGTAGACCTCGGCGAGGTTCTCCAGGCACGCCTCGAGGTAGTCGCGGTCGAAGCGCGGCGTCCGGCGGGAGCCCTCGCGCAGCGCCTTCTCGACCTTCTTGCGGAGCGCCGATGCCTCGCGCGTGTCGAGCGGCCCCACCAGCGCCGCGAACGCGATCACCGCGTTGACGCCACGCGACTCGCGCAGGCGCTGGATGAACCCGCGCGAGATGCGCTTCTCGCGCAGGAGCTTCTCGGCGGCCTCGAGCTGCTCGCGAACCGCACGCTCGCCCTCGGGGCCGGCGTCGTCGAGGAAGGTCGGATCGAGGCCGAGCTTCTCGAGCCGGTGGAGCTGGATGCCGTTGCGCGCCAGGAAGTCCGCCGTCAGCCCCTCGCCGCGGAAACGCGCCAGGAAGAGCGAGGCGATCTGCCAGTTGGCGATCTCGCGCACGGCCTCGACCGTCGGGAACCTCGTCAGCTCGCGCGGCGAGAAGCCGCCGATCGCCCCGGCGCGCAGCCTGTGGTGGCCGATCTTCCAGCCGCGCAGGTCGTAGACGAGGCTGCCCCTCGGCAGCGTGCCGTTGAAGGGCACCGAGAAGAACGCGCCGCGGAAGCACCCGTCGAGCGCGCCGCCGCGCCGGTCGCGGTACGTGATCGCCTCCGGCCGTCCCGAGATCGGATGGACGACGACGACGGCGCCGTCGATGGTCTTCGGGTTGCCGTCGCTGCGGAAGACGCTCGCGTCCTCGAGCCAGAGCACGCGCTCTCCCCGCTCGAGCGGCCTGGCCAGCACGGTGGCCCCGAGCAGGCTGCCGAGGACGTGCGGCGGCGCGGTGTCGAGGTGGATCTTCCCCTGCTCGTCGACGATTCGCGCCGTCGCGGTGATGCCGGTGCGGTCCCGGTAGGAGATCACCGTCGCGGTGGCCGACGTGTCCGTGGTCGAAGCGCCGGTGGACGTCGCGGCGGTCACGGTGGCGCCGTCGCTCGCGGAGCTCGCCCTGGCCGCGTCGGCGGGGATGTCGACGCTGGCCGGAAGCGAGGTGGTGAGCTCGCTCGCGTCGTCCCACGTCGCGGGCGACGGCCCCTTGCGGGACTCGTAGAGGTACGCGCCGGATGTATCGTCACGCGAGACGACCGGTCCGCGGCGAGCGCGGTCTCGCCGCTCGCGCGCGCGACGGCCGTGGATGTCCTCGCGGATCACCATGCCGCGCTGCGGGCGCTGCCGCTGCCGAACTCGGCGGATGCGCCGCAGGTCGTTGCCGCTGGTCGGACGCAGGCCGTCGCGCGTCGCCGTGAGGATCCCCTCCTCCTCGGCGAGCTTCTCCGCCTCGCGAGCCCGCACCGTGCGGCCGAGGTACGCGATGGCGTGATTGCGCGCCGCCTCCGCGGCCTTGAGCGCCTTCACCTCGCCGTCGAAGTTCTGGCTCGACCTCTCCTGGAGGAGCATCGCGAGCACGAACGGCGTGCCGATGATGGCGAGCGCCGTGATGACCAGCAGCACCATGACGAGCGCGACCCCGCCCCGGCGCTCCGAGTCGTTCCGCCCGCGCCCTCTGTCGGCCGCAGTGTCTCTTCTCATCGCACTGACCCGATACGGTCTATGATAATCTCTTCCCGGGCCCCGGCCTCGAGTCCGTTTTCGAGCTTCTGCTCCTCACCCTCCTCCGAAATCCCCTCCTTCTCGAGGTCGAGGCCGCGCGACCGCGCCCACGCATCGAAGGTCTTCGAGTAGTCGATGAAGACGGCCGTCCGGCCGCTCGTGCTGCCGGGCTCCTCGAGCGCCTCGTGATAGAGGAGGATGCGCACCGGCTTCTCGTGGAAGCGCGGATCGAGGTGTCCGTTGCGGTCGAACCGGATCTCCTTCTTCCATCCGAGCACCTTCTCCCGCGGTCCGAGCTCGTACTCCTGCGGCTCGATCAGGCCGCGGAGACGGACCTCGTCGACGCGCCCCGGAAACCCGCCCTTGCCGCCGATCAACAGCGGCGATGCGTCGAGCGGCACGGAGTCGGGCGGCGGGGGCCTCTTCTTCGGGTCGATGTTCTCGTAGCCGACCGGGATCGACGGCCGCTCGATGCCGTCGGCGCTCAGTCGCACGCCCTCGTCGTCGTGACGCAGTGCGATGAGCGTCCACAGCCCCGGGACCACGACGCCGGGATCGGTGCGGACACGATACGCGCCGATCGCCCCCTCGAGCGCGCCGTCGGGCGCGACGCCGAGAGAGAACGCCTTGCCCTTCGAGATGACGGGCACCGCGCCGATCTCCTCGGACGCCGGGGAGCGCGATCGCCTCGCCGTGCCGCGGTTCTCCTCCTCCACCCGTCGCGGGTCCGCGAGCTCGGCCTCGAGCAGCACCCAGGCCTCCGCGTGGAGGCCGAGTCGCGCATCGTGGCGCGGATTGACGCCGCAATCGACCGGCCCGCCGGAGAGGTCGACCCCCTGGCCGACGCGCCCGCCGGCCGGCTGCGCGCCGCGGAACGTCGCCTTCTCGTTGAAGAGCCCGCGCGTGCCGTCGCCCTCGAAGCTCCACTCGCCGAGCGTCTCGAACGCCCATGCGGTGACTCGCCAGGTGCCGAGCCCATCCGGCGTCGCGGCGGGCCCGATGACGACGCGCGTCGGGATCCCGGCGGTGATCGCCGTGTTCCTGGCGCGCACGATCAGCGCCTCGACGCTCGACGCCGACGCCGCGAGGCTGTAGTTGCGCCGGGCGACCTGGTACACGCCGGCCGTGAGGCCTCCGAGGATCGTCAGAATGACGAGCACCGCGAGCAGCTCGATCAGCGTGAATCCGCCGCGCCGCAATCTCATCAGAGCCCCCACGATGTGATGTCGTCTCCGTCGCCGTTCTCGTTGATGCCGTTGGGGCCGAAGGACCAGATCTGGAAGGTCGTCGGCTTGTGGTACGTCCCGGTCTTCTCGCTCTTCGGCGGGTCGACGTACACGCGCTGCCCGTTCATGCCCTGGTACGCGGCCTTCTTCGTCTGAGCGTAATCTCGGTGGTGGACGTAGACGAACGGGTTGCCCCAGAGGTCGCAGTACTCGAGCAGCGCCGGCGTGTTCCACGTCAGGGTGAACGACTTCTTGAGCGTCGCGAGCTGCTTCGAGGTCAGCTTGTCGACGTCGTGGTTCTCCAGACGATGGTCGGGAGTGTCCTCGAGGAACGGCCCGCCCTTGTCTCGCCGCACGAGATGGATCAGCAGCGACTCGATGCCGTCGTTGACGCCGTTGGTGACGATGCCCTTGACCTCCGAACTCGAGGAGAGGGACGTCGGCGGATAGTCCCCGAAGGCGTTCCGGTAGACCAGCGCCGCCTGCTCGAGCTGCTGGATGTCGATGCGCGTCGTCTTGATGTTCGCGAACTTGCGGGCCTGCTGCACGCTCACCGTGATCAGGCCGGCCAGCACCGAGATGATCGCCAGGACGACGAGGATCTCGACCAGCGTGAATCCGGTCCGTCGCTTCGCCCGGCGACCGCCTGCCCATGCTACTCGTTCGAGGACTCGTCTCATGCTCGCCCTCCGGAGCTCACCGTCGCTCAACGCTGCCCCGGCCTCACCGCCCGCGCGCGCTTGCGGAAGATCCGGAAGTCGTCCGCGCTGAACTCGCAGGTCTCGCCCAGCCTCTCGACCTGGCCGGAGACGCCGACCTGGATCACCTTCGTGCGCCGCCCGAAGCTCCCGATCGACACGTTCTGCGCGACGATGGTGTCGTCGAGAAGCAGGTCGTAGCGGCCGCGCCTGTCGTCGTCCTGCCGGACCTCCAGTGTGTGGTACTGGCCGTCGTCGGGCCACGGCACGCCGCCCGCGAAGATCAATCGGCCGCGGCTCGGGTCGGTCTCGCCCGTCGGCTTGGCGTCCTCCCAGTCGCTCCGCGTCGTCTTCGTGGCGAAGCGAACCACGCCGTCGAAGTCGCGGAACAGCACGAGGCCGATGCCGGTATCCTCGGTGGTCTCCATGCGCAGGCCCGCGCGCACGCGCGAGCCCTCCGGGACTCGAATCCGCACGCTGAGGCGCTCGACGTCGCCGACGTCGACGTCGCGGTAGAGCTTGGTGACGCCATCGGCGTCGTTCGTCTGCGTCCCGGAGAAGACGATGGCGCCGTCCCGGATCGAGATGCGCACGCCGAAGTTCTCGTGCTTCAGCCAGCCGCGCTGGATCTCGTCGGCGTCCTCGCGCGCGAACCGATCGTGCCAGACCTCGAGGTTGTACGTGTCGAGGATCCGCGCGAGGCCCTGCTCGGCGTAGAGCCGCGCCCCGGGCACCGGCGGGCCCGTGCCGTCGCTCTTCCTCTTCGGCCGCGGCACCAGCTTGATCACCTTGCGGAACGCCTCCTCCGCCGTCTGCATGTCGCCGCGGGTGTAGTGGAGGTAGCCGAGGGCGCAGAGCAGCTCCGGATTCTCCGGGTCGACCGTCGACGCCGCCTCGAGATGCGTCCTGGCGGCCTCCAGGCGGTCCTTGCGCAGCAGCACGTGGGCGAGCTTGCGATTGAGCGCCGGATCGCTCTCCTGCAAATCGACCGCGTACCCGAGGAGCAGGAGCGCCTCTTCCTCATCACCGCGGCGGAGCGCGATGTCGGCCAGCGCGCGCGCGTTCGCGGCGAAGAGCGCGGCGTCGTCCGACCGATCCCTGACGCTCGACTCGAGCAACTTCGCCGCGTCGTCCTCGCGGCCCGTCGCCGCCAGCGCGCCGGCGAGGTGGAGGGCCGCGACGGCGCTTCCCGGCACCGCCCGCAGCGCGAGCTCGTACTCGATCACCGCGTCGGCGAGACGACCACGATGCTCGTGAATCAGACCGAGCCCGATGCGCGACTGCGACTCGACCCGACTGTAGCTCGCCTCCCACCAGCGCGTCCCCCGCAGCGCCGTGATGCGATCGAGGGCCGTGCGCAGCTCCGACTCGGCCCGATCGAACCGACCACGCTCGAGGAGCACCAGTCCGAACGCGCTGTGGAGCGCCGGGTCGTCCGGCGCGATCGTGATGGTGCGCATCAGACGATCGTGCGCCCGCTGCAGCTCGCCCTCGAGGAACCCGATCGCCGCGAGCTGGAGCGCGACACCCGCGTAGTCCGGCTGCAGCTCGGCGGCCTTCTCGAGGTACTCGCGCGCCCTGGCGCGGTCCTCCGGGTCGCCGCGGTTGAGCAGCACCCTGGCGCCGAGGTAGACGCGCTCGAAGGCGGCGTCGACCGCCGCGGCATCGACGGCTCCGGATCCGGTCGCCGCCGCCGTCACCGATTCGGGATCGTAGAGCTCGAGCGCGCGCCGGGCCTCATCGCGGGAGAGGTAGATGCGCGAGAGGTAATGCCGCGCGCGTCGCACGAGGCTGTGGTTCATCGGCTCGGGCGACGAGATCACCGCCTCGAAACGTGACGCGGCGTTGTTCTTGAGGTCCATCCGCAGATAGAGCTCGCCCATGCGGAAGTCGATCTCCGGGTGGCGGAACCCCCCCTGCGCGGCCAGTGTGTAGATGGCCACCTCGTCGTTGATCAGGACGATGTCGTTCGGATCGGCGGCGGACTCGCGACGGCCGGCGAGGAGGTCGAGCAGGTGCGGGTACGCGTCGTGGAGACCGGGATCGAGCTGCACGGCCTTGAGGAGATGCCCCCAGGCGCGATCCGGCGCGGGCGGCTCGCCGCGGAGCCGCGGGTGCGGCGTCCGGCACCAGAGTCCGAGCGCGAGGTTCGCACGGGCGCGCGTCGCGGGATCGGCGCCGACGTCGGGGACGCGGCTCCTCTTCGTCTTGTACACCTCCTCCGGCGTGCGTCGCGCGATGATCGTGACGATGTTCGCGCGGGGCAGCGTCACGGTGCCTCCCGCCGACTGGCGGAATTCGACCGAGTCGAACTTCTCCGAGATGATGTCGCCGACCATGGTCTCCTCGAAGCCCGCCGTGTTGCGGAAGATGATGGTGTCCCGCGGACGGATCTCCTCGTCCGATGGAGTCTGCTGCGCGTGCGACGGCGGCGTGATCGCCGGAAGAGCGATGGCGAGGAGCGCGAGAAGCGTGAGGTGTGGTCTCTTCGTGTCGGTCATCGGGGTCACGTCGCTCACGTCGATCGATTCAGCGGCTTGAGGCTGCGCCGCACGCCGAGGAAGTCCTGCACGGCGGCTCCGAAGGCCGACGGCGTCGGATCGGCCTTGAGCTTGAAGATCAGGTACTGCTGCCCGAACGGATAGATCTCCGACTGGACGCGCAGCGGAGCCGCCCCCTCCTCCTCCTGCGAGAAGACGAACGAGCGTCCCTTGCCGATCGGGCTCATGACGTTCTGTGTCCTGACGTCGGGATGCGTCTTGCGGATCTGCGCGCCGACCTCGTCGAGGAACTTCGTCGGATTGCTGGTGTCGCCCGCGACGAGCTGGAGCTCGACGACCGCGCCCATGGTGCGGCCGGACGTCTGCACGAACCCCGTGACCTCGCCGGGCGGCAGCTGAGCCCAGCTGCTCGCGAGCTCGAGCTCGAGGCCCAGGGCGGGCAGGGCGACCTTCTTTTGGCGCACCTGCGGCCTGCGCACCCGCGCCCGGACGACGTCGCTGCCGATCTCGGTCGAGAGGTCGACGGTGTACTTGCCGCCGCCGCTCACCTTCGGGCCGCCGGGCTGTATCCCCGCCCCGCCGAAGCTCGCGGCCCCGTCGATCGTCAACGAGAGGATGCGGCCCTCGCTCGGACGCGTCCTGACGACGCATTTCCCCTGGATTGTCTCCGTCGCGGCGATGCCCTGGACGTCGACCGTTCCCTGGAGCTTCGCCTCGCCGGCGAAGGCGGCGACGCCGGTGGCCGGGTCGAAGGACTCGAGGGACAGCGTGGCGCGGGCCTCGCCCGGAACGGTCTCGTGCGACAGGAGGACCGGCGCCAGCGTGCCGAGATCGACGTCGTACGAGCCGCCGACCGCCGCGCTCGCCGGCAGGTCGAGCCACAGCCCGACCGACCTGTAGCCGCGGAGCATCGCGTCGACCAGCCCCTGCGGCATGACGCTGTCGGGAAGCCGGACGTCGACGTTGTCACCGACCTGGTGGTACTCGACGCGCACGCCGTTGAACGGGGGATCGGCGACCTCGCCGTTGATCTCCGTGAACGCCTTGAGAAAGGCGCGCGAGGACTTCACTCCCGACGTCGTCGATTCCTCGATGGTGTCGATGAAGACGAGCTCGTCGCGCACGGCGATCGGCAGCTCGACGGGGACGCCGGCGACGTCGACCATCACCGTGCCGGCGAGGCGCAGCGTGCGCTCGCAGAGGAGGGGACGATCGATCTCGACGGCGAGCGACGTGTTGACGCCGCCGCCCGTCGTTGCCGAGGCGCCCGGGGAAGAGCGCGGCGTCACCGGCGGCGCCGCGGACGTCGGACGCACCTCCTGCCCCTCCTCGTCGAGCTCGCGGATCGAGGTGGCGCGGTAATGAATCGGGCTGCCGGAGACGCGCTCGGCCGGCCACCCGAAGATGACGCGCACCTCCTGCGTGGTCTCGAGCGGGGGCAGCGCCAGCGGCTCGGGCACCAGCGGCTCCCAGTCCGAGGACATGTGGAAGGGGTTGCGCGTGCCGCCGAGCGTCTCGAGGTGGAGGCGCGGCTCGATCGGCGGCACCTGCTGATCGGCGGGATCGAGCTTGATCTGGATCTCCTGATAGCTCACCACCTGGGTCGTCACCAGCGTGTAGACTCCGAGGGCGAGGAGCAGGAGCGCCAGGATCGCGGCGATCTTCTCGCGGTTCAGTCGAAACATCCTACGGCGCCGCCTCCACGATCTCGCCGGGCGCCTCCTCGATCGAGAAGCCGCCGAACTCCACGCGTCCGTTGAGCGCGTCCGGGCCGGCCCGGCGCGGGTCCATGTCGAGGACGAGTGCCTGGATGAACGCGCCCGACTTCTTCTGACACTCGCGCAGGACCTGGACGAAGCTGTCGTACGGCCCGCGCACCTTGAAGTCGATCTTCCGGAAGACGATCCGGTGGCGCTCGTTTCCCCTGATGAAGTACTCCACCTCCGGCTGAAAGTGCGGGCTGCCGATCTCGTGCATGCCGCTGTCGACGAGGACGTTGAGCGCGCGCCGCAGGATCTCGAGGTAGAGCGTGTGGCGCTTCAGATCGGCCTCCGTGTCCTCCGGACGCATGCCGAGGTCCCGGATCGAGATCTTCTCCGGCAGCTTGCTGTTGATCAGCCGCGCCTTCGGATAGACCTCGCCCCAGATGCGGTCGATCTTCTGCGTGAAGAGCACCTCCTTGGCCGTTCCCGGCTTCACGAGCGCCGCGTCGTCCGGAACGCGGAGACAGAACCGCTGGCGCAGGTCGCGCTCGATGTCGAGGTACTCGTCGAGCTGGCTGCGCTCGATGTTGAACCGGCGCTCGATCGGTCGCGCGAGCCGGTCGAGCCGGCTCTTGAGCTTGCTGTTCTCGTCGACGGTCTCCGTCGCGCCCGCCTCGTACGGGCCGATGACGCACGACCGCGCGACCAGGAAGACCAGCAGCGCGCCGCCGGTCACCATCAGGAAGCGCTTGTTCTCCTCCCAGAGTCTCTGAAACACTGACGTGTTGATCGCTCGATCTCCTTGCAACCGTTCCCGGCGTCAATCCATTCCGGTCAATACATCTCGAACGCGGGGAACACCTCCATCTCGAACTCGTACGACGTTCCCACCGCCTCGACCTTGCGAAGCTCGACCTGGCCGACGCGCTCCTGCGCGCCGAGCGTCTCGCGCAGCGCCTCGAGCAGCTCGACGCCCTTCTGGTTCGAGTCATCCGCCGTGCCCTCGAGCACCAGCGAGTAGATGAAATCGGTCTCCCATTCGTCGAGGATGGCGCGCATGTTGACGCGATTCAGCTTGATCTCCGGCTCCATGTTGGCGCGGATGAAGTCCAGGACGAAGGACTGGAAGCTGGTGACCTCGACCTCGCGCAGCACGCGGTTGATGCGCTCGCGGGTCTCGCGGTTCTGCTGCGCGTTGGCGAGCATCTCCGCCTCCATCCCCTGGAGCTCCGTCGTCTTGCTCCGCAACTCGTCGTGGCGCGCGCCGGCGGCGGCGTTCAGCCGCCACGCGCCGAAGAGCGCGCAGACGAGGTTGAGCGCCAGGAAGACGCCGGCCGCGTACAGGAACACGGTGCGCTCCCGGAAGCGTCGCCGCTCGACGTAGCTACCCGGGAGGATGTTCATCGTGAAGCCCGACTCGCGGACTCCCGAGACCGCGAGCCCGAGCGGCACGGAGAAGTCGCCGGGCGCCGTGCCGAACACGTTCGCCGCCTCGCCCTCGAGCTTGCCGGTCGCGACGACACCGTGCGGGTGGAAGACGTCGACTGGCCTGCGGAACGACTTCTCGAGGTAGGTCGAGAGTCCGCGGAGTCGCGCGCCGCCCCCGACGAGGTGGATCCTCGTCGGTTCCGGAAGCGAGACCCCCACCTGCGTCCTGCAGAATCGCAGCGACGACTGGATGAGGTTCTGGAGCTGCGCCGCCGAGCCGCGCAGCGAGTTGACGATCGTCTCGGCCGACTTCGACGTCGCCGCGGCGAGATCGACGGTCCCCGACTTGATCTTGATCTCCTCGGCGCGGTCACGCGGCACGCCGAGGTCCTTCGCCAGCGCCTCGGTGAACGACTCGCCGCCGAAGCTGACGCTGCGCGCGAAGACGATGCGATCGTTGAGCACGATCACCGAGCTCAGGTTGCTGCGCCCGATGTCGACGACGATGGCGACGTCGTCATCGGGGTTCTCCGGGTTGCTCTTCGGACCGAACGCCTCGAAGGCGGAGAAGAGCGCCAGCGGCGCCGGAACGGCCCGCGACACCGTGATGCCGGCGCCCTCCATGTCGGCGAGCAGCTCGGCGAGGCGCTCCTCCTTGGCGAGGCCGACGAGCACGACCTGTTCGTCGTCGAGCTCGCGGGGCAGCGGGAGGACGCGGTAGTCGCTCGCGAGACTCTCCCCGACCTTCTCGGCGACCTCGCCGACCTCGTAGTCCATGATCACCTTGAGGCGCCAGGCGGGCACCGGCGGGACGGATGTGTAGCGCAGGATCGAGTCCGCGCCCGAGATGCCGACGACGACGCCGCTCGTCGGCATCCCCGCCTCGCTCATCTGTGTCTTGAGCAGCGCCGCCATCGCGGCCCGGTCGCCCGCATCGACACCGCGGGCCGCGAGGTCGTCGCGGTCGAAATAGAGCGCGTTGCGGATGAATGCGCCCTTCTCCGTGATGCGCAGCTGCACGGCCTTGATGGCGTGGCTGCCGATGTCGATGCCGACGCTGGTTCTCTGAATCGCCATGATCGCTCGCTGGTGCGAGACGCCCTCAGGGGTTCGTCCCGCGCGCCTCGCCCCGCTTTCTGATGTTGATCCTGTCGAACAGCTCCTCGATGCGGCGGTACATGTCCGGATCACCGCCCTCGAATCTCCGCGCCTCCTGGAGGAACAGCTCCGCGAGGTGCACCTGTCCCTGCTCGAAGAGCTTCGTGCCCGCCTCGAAGAGACGCCGCGCCTCCGGGGCCTCGCTCTGCCGGCTCTTCCACAACGCGTCCGCGGAGGTGAGCAACGCGTCGACCTTGTCCTTCACGCCGGCCGCCGCGCCGACACTGCCGGCGAACCGCTTGCTCAGCGCCTCCCCGCGCTCCCTCATCGCCTGGTGGACGAATGGCGAGCCGAGGCGCTGGAGGAGCTCGAGCTCCCTGCGCAGTCCGTCCGCCGCGGCGTGACTCTCCTCGTTGATGCGCCGCTCCATGTCATCGACGATCCCGAGGTCGCGCCACGGGAAGCGCCTGCGGACGTCGGCGAGCAGGTCGAGCGCGCCGGCGAACTGCCCGAGCTCGCGCAGGGCGCGCGCGCGATCGAGCAGGCCCTGGACGGCGATGTCCTCCTGCCTCGAGGCGGTCGAGATGGTCACCTCGACGTCGCGAGTCTTTCTTCCCGGCGGCGAGACCGAGGCGATCAGCGCCGGCCGCAGCCGATCTCCCCCCGGAGCCACTTCGCGCAGCGTGACCGGCGGATCGAACTGCACGACGATCTGCTCCCGGCCCCTGCCGAAGACGAGCTCGGTCGCCGGCGTGCGCGACCGCTCGGCCCCGATGGCGACCTGGTTGCCGTCGGCGTCGAACGCGCCGCGTTCATCGACGCCCGGCGCGAGCACCAGCGCGACGGCGACCTCCGCGGGGAGCTCCTCCGCGCCACGCGGCTTCTGGAAGCGAAACTGCGAGCGGATCTCGTCGCCGGTGGACCTCGTCTGGATCTCGACGGGCACCCACTGGCCGGAGGCGACGTCCGGGACCTGCGTGGTGAGGCGCATGCCGCCGTTGCGCCCGTAGATCACCGGCTCCACGAGCGCCGGGCCGAGGGCGAGCGGATCGCCGGGGAAGGGCGTCGTCGGAACGATCCGCGCGATCGCGGGAAGCGGGCCGCGACGGACGTCGAGGAGGCTGCCGTCCGGGTGGAGCTCGGCGCGCAGCGGCCGCGCGCTCCCCTTCTGCTTCGGCGCCGCCTCGATGGTGGTCGGATCGGCGAGCGTCGTCGGCATGGCGTCGGCTGGCATGGCGTCGGCTGGCATGGCGCCCGCTGGCGCAGAATCGCCGGCCTCGGCCTCGACGGGCTCCTCGACGAGCCAGTCGGGAGGCGTCTTCCCGAAGTAGATGCGATCGAACACCGCGCCCGCTCCACCGCCCTCGCCCTGGAGCACGAAGCACGCGACGCGCGCGTGGGTCGTCGAGCGCGGCGGTCTCACCTTGACGAGCACATCGCCCTCCTCGCCCGGCTGGCGCATCGCCGGCGAGTACGTCCGATCGATCTCGACCAGGCCGTCGCCCGAGATCCGCAGCCAGGAGACCAGCAGACCGGAGGCGAACGAGCCGCGGTTGAGCACGTGCCCCGACACGTAGCAGGGCGAGTCCGGATCGACCGAGGAGGGCTCGGAGGCGACCTGGACGAGCTGCACGCCATCACCGGCGGGCTCGACCACGAGCGCCTTCCGTCCCGGCCACTGGACGCCGTCGCGCGTCGAGAGGGAGACTCTGGCGCCGTCGCCGAGCAGGCTCCAGCCCGGCACCGCGCCGGCGGCGTCGAGCTTGTCCTCGAACGACCAGTTCGCGGCGATGCGGTTTCCCGCCGGCGCGGGATCGGGTCGGCGCCGCTCGACGCGCTTCAGCGTCACGTCGACGGTGAAGTAGAGGATCGCGCCCATCACCAGCAGGATGCCGACGAGCACCAGCGGCTGTTGCCTCGACGCGTCGGCCTCGTGCAGGAACTCCTGGACGTTGAACCGCGAGAAGTCGTCCTCGGCGACGACGTCGGAGCCCACCGCCTCGTCGCGGAACGTGGCGTCGTCCAGACTGACGCCCTGGACGGCCGGGACGTGCGCATGGAAGTGGACGTCGCCGATGTGCACGCGGCAGCCGGGCACCAGCGGCGACTCCTCGACCTGCCGTCCGTTGACGAAGGTCCCGTTGCGGCTCTGCAGGTCCTCGATCCAGAACGCGTCGCCACGCCGCACGATGCGCGCGTGCTTTCCGGACGTCTTCTTGTCGTCGACCCGGAAGTCGTTGCTCGTCTTGCGCCCGATGGTGTAGGGGACCTTGGTGACCGGGATCTTCCGTCCGGCGTAGGGCCCGTCGATCCCCTCGAGGTAGACCTCGCCCGTCGTCACCACCGACTCCGCGCCCCGGGCGCGTTTTCGCGCCGCGCCCGGTTTGGCCGCCACGGGGGCGGTGGCCGCCGCGTCGGTCTCGGACACCTGCGCGGGAGCGCTCGCGGGCGTGGTCGGCGCGGTGGCGCCCGACGGCGGCGTCTCGAAGTGGAGGCGCATCGCGCCGATCTGGATGCAATCTCCCTCGCGCAGCTCCTGGCGCGTGACCTTCTCGCCGTTGAGCAGCGTTCCGTTGCGGCTCTTGAGGTCCTCGAGGAAGTACCCGTGCGGCGTGTGGAGGATGCGGCAGTGGTGGCGTGAGGAGCGGGGGTCGGAGATCACCAGCTGGTTGTCCTTGCCACGGCCGATCTGGACAACCGGCAGATCATACTCCCGCAGGTTGAAAACGCCGTCATGTTCGACGTAGATCTTCACAGGATCACCGGCGCGCGGTGGTGCTCGTACTTGCCTTGCCTTGCCTTGCCGGGCCCGGTCGCCCCGGGGCGCGGCTCGGTCTCAGTTTCTCACGTCGTCGTTAGCCGCGAGCGGCCTTCTGCCCGGCGGAGCCCGGGCTTTCCTTCTTCTGCGGCCGTTCGCGCTGGAGATTGTATTTCCCGATCTTCGAGTCGAGCGTCGGGCGGGAGATGCCGAGGACCTCGGCGGTCCTCGATTTCTTCCAGTTGTGAGCGCTCAGCGTGCTCTTGATCACCTGCATCTCGACGTCCTCGATGGTGCGCTGGACGACTTCCTTCAGCGTCTTTCCCTCGAGCGACGGCAGCTTCTTCCCGCTCGACTTCGCCAGGATGTTCGGGCTCAGGAGCGACGCCTCGATGCGTTCGCCGCTGAGCGCCGCGAGACGCTCGACCTCGTTCTGGAGCTCGCGGATGTTTCCGGGCCAGTCGTACTGGTACAGCAGGTGGAACGCGTCACGCCCGATCGTCTTCTTCTTCTCGCTGCCTCGCTCGGCGACGCGCTGGAGGAACGTGTCGATGAGCAGCGGGATGTCCTCGCGGCGCTCTCGGAGCGGCGGGAGGCTGATGGTGATGACGTTGATGCGGTAGAGCAGGTCCTCGCGGAACTTGTTCTGCCGGACCAGCTCGTAGATGTTCTTGTTGGTCGCGGAGATGATCCGCACGTTGACCTTGATGATCTCCTTGCCGCCGACGCGGCGGATCTCCCCGTCCTGCAGCACGCGCAGGAACTTCGTCTGCATCTCCGGACTCATGTCGGCGATCTCGTCGAGGAAGAGCGTGCCCTCGTCGGCGACCTCGAAGAGTCCTCGCTTGTCGCGCGTCGCGCCGGTGAACGCGCCGCGCACGTGCCCGAAGAACTCGCTCTCGAGGAGATTGACGGGAATCGCCGCGCAGTTCTCGCTGACGAACGCCTTGTCGCTCCGCGGGCCGTTCTCGTGAATCGCGCGAGCGACGAGCTCCTTGCCCGTGCCGCTCTCGCCGAGAATCAGCACCGGCACGTTCGAGTCGGTCACCTTGTCGAGCAGCTGGAAGACATCGTACATCTTCGGGCTGCGGGTGACGATGGCGTCGTAGGAGTACTTGAAACGCCGCGGAGCCTCCTTGGGGATCAGCTTGATCACCTCCTCGAGCTGGATGCTCTTGGAGAGGACCTTCTCCTCGAGGTCGAGGTTGGTGCGCTCGAGCCGCTTCTGCGCCTCCTCGAGCTCCTTCTGGCGGCCGCGGTTCTCCTCGAAGAGCCTCGCGTTCATGATGGCGACCGCCGCCTGGTCGGCGATGATCTCGAGCCAGCGCAGGTGGTTCTGCGAGAACGCGTCCTGGTCGAAGCGGTTGTCGACGTAGATGCACCCGATGCACTTGCCGCGAACGCGGATCGGCACCGCGAGCACCGACTTCATGTTCAGGTTGTAGACGCTCGCGAAACCGCGGAAACGACCGTCCTTGACGGCGTTGTCGCTGAGAATCGACGCGCCGTTCTGCATGACGCTCTCCGCGATCGACCGGCTCACCTTGAGGTCGGCGTCCTTGATCTTCTCCCGGTCGACGTTGCGCGCCGTCTGCACGATCATGTCGTCGCTGGAGGAGATGATCAGGAAGCCGCGCTCGGCGTTGGTGACGTCGACCACGGTGTCGACGATGAGGTCGAGGAGGTCGGAGAGGATCAGCGTCGAGCCGAGTTTCTTGTTGATGTCGAGGATCTTCAGGAAGATCTCGCGCTCCTTGCGGAGCACCTGGTACTGGTTCTCCTGATCGATCTCGGAGAGCGGCTCGAGGAAGTAGTCGGTCGTCAGATCGATGGTCTCGTCGCTGACCTCGGTCGGGACGCGGTCGAAGTACATCCGCGTCTTGCCGATCTCGATGCAGTCACCGGCGCGCAGCTCACGGCGAAGAACGAGGATGCCGTTGACGAGCGTGCCGTTGCGGCTCTTGAGGTCGGCGATCTCGAATCCGGCCGACTTGCGGACGATCTTGCAGTGGCGGCGCGACGAGTTGATGTCGTCGATCTCGATGACGTTCTCGTGCGATCGTCCGATGGTGGTCGTCTTGCGCGTCAGCTCGACGACGCGCTCGCGCCCGTCCTCGCGAATGATCAGCCGCGGGTGCTTGCGTCCGCCGGAGTTGTTGTTCGAGACCATGCGTCGAATCGCGTCAGAGAGAGCCGGAGCGCGCACCGGGCGCCGGCGCGACGCGCGCCCGACCGGGAGGGGCCGGAGCGACCGAGTGAAGCCCGGTATTCCCGGATGTAAAACGATTTTAACAACCCCCGGCAAACCCGCAAGCTCAATTAGCACAGATCGAATCGCGGCCGGGAAGGGGCGCGGAGGCGGGTCATTCGACCGCCATGCGCCGCAGGATCTGGCGCACGACGTCCTCCTGCAGCTCGAGCGCCGCGACGAGGCCGCGCCTGGCGGGAAAGCCGTTGACGAGAATCGAGAAGGTCCAGAATGGCGCTTGCGAGCGCGTCGCTGGTGATGGCGTCCCGGGTGATGGCGTCCCGGGTGATGGCGTCCCGGGTGATGGCGTCGAGGGTGATGGCGTCGAGGGTGATGGCGTCGGGGACGATTGCGTCGCGGAGGATTGCGTCGCGGAGGATTGCGTCGCGGCCTCGACGGAGGGCCGTTCGACCGGCTCGAGCTCGGTGGGGAACACGTAGCCCGAGAGCGCCGAGACACCCGAGATGTACCCCGTCTTCGCCAGCACGCGGCCGCGCACGTCGCGACGGCGGAAGCGACGGCTCAGTGTCCCGGTCTTGCCGCCGAGCGGCAGGCTGTCTCGAAAGAGCGGGAAGTACGGCTCGTCGCGGATGCGGTGGAGCAGCCGCGCCAGCACCGACGGCGTCAGCCTGTTCTCCGGCGACAGGCCCGAGCCGTCGACGATGCGAACGCCCGCGGCATCGATGCCGAGGCGCTCGAGCTCGCGCAGCACGACGCGCCGGCCGCTCGCGATGCTGCCGACCGCGCCGCTCGAGCGTCCGATCGCCTTGAGGAGGACCTCCGCGTGCAGATTCTGGCTGTTCCGCAGGATCACCGGGATGTCGAGCTGCAGGCCCGACGTGTGCCGGTGGTAGAGCACGCGCGACGCGGCCGGCGGCAGGCGCTTGCGGTCCCGGACGACGGCGCCGCGGATCTCGACGCCCTCCGAGGCGAAGACCTCCGTGAGGACCGTTCCGAGGTAGAGCCCGGGATCGTCCACGGTGACGTTTCCGGCCCAGGAGCGCGTCCCGGTGGCGATCGAGCCGTCGAGGATGATGCGATTCGATCCGCGGACTCGATCGAGGACGATCCTCGGACGACGCGTGCTGCTCGAGAGCGCGACGGTCTTGCAGTCGTTCTCGACGGTGACGTACCTGGTCGGCGGCGACAACCGATACCGCGCCTTCGCGCTGCGAGGTCCCGGAACGACGGTGACGTCGACACAGTTGTCGTTGAAGTTGAGCGCGCCGATCTGCGCGGTGTACCAGCGGCTCCACTGGTCCTGCTGCCACGTCGGCAGAAAGCGCTGGTCGTCGAAGGCGAAGTCGTCGATCAGCAAGTCGCCGGTGATCGTCCGCAGCCCCTTCTTGCGAAACTCGCGCGCCCACCTGCGCAGGATCACCGTCGGATCGTCTCGCGTGAACCGTCCCGAGATGTTCGGATCGCCGTCGCCCGAGAGCACGAGGTCGCCGCGGAGCACGTCGCCCTCCGGCGCGCGATCGGACGAGAGCGTCGTCGTGTACACGAAGTCGGCGCCGAGCACCTCGAGGCCGATCGCCGCCGTGATCACCTTCTGATTGCTCGCCGGAGCGAACGGTTCGTCCGCGCGCACCGACGCCAGCACGCGCCCCGTGGAGTCGATCACCATCAGACCGACCTGGTGCTCGCGGAAGCCGTGCTTCCGGATGAGCGTCGCCCACTCGACCGGCGCGGGCGCGGCGAGCGCCGGTGTCGCGACAACGAGGAGAGGCAGCAAAAACCTCATGCGGGAGCGTGCTCTCGGCGAGCCTGATCCAGTCTCTTCACACGGAGCGTGGCCACAGAGAATAGAAGCAAGGTTTCTTATCAGACGGCGCGCGCGCGATCAATCATTTCCAACGGGAATCCCCCCGCCAGTGTGCTATCATCGTGTGTGACGGTGCTCGACGCGGAAGGACGCGCCGGCGGCCCGATCTCGAGAATCGGCTCGGCCGGCGACCCGAGGAGAGAACCGAGAGGAGGTGCGAGCCGTGAGAGATGGAACTCCTCCCGCCCCGCCGGAACCGTCGGTCCCCGAGGTCCGGGAAACGGCGACAGCCGCTCCGATACCCACGCGATCTCCCGAGCCGACCGGGCCGGTAAGTCCACCGGAGAACGACTCCCACCACGCGCCGGGCCGGCGCGCGCGTTCGCGACGACAGCGTCGCGGCCGCGGTCGACGTCGAAAGACGTCGCGGAACGCCAAGGCAACGAACGGGAACACGGCGAGGACGCAGTCGAAGTCCCGGCGTCTCGATCTCCGTCAACGGTGCGAGGTGGTGTACCGCGAGCTCCAGGAGATCGTGCGCGAGGTCTTCGAGCGCCGCGATGTGCCGCTGCAGCGCGCCGGCGCCATCCGGCTGGCCCTCGAAGCCGAGATCGAGGGGCTCCGGGATGCCGCGCCGGGCCAGTCCGACTCCGGCGGCCGTGATCGTTTCGTCGAGCTGCTCGTCGCGCGGGCGAACGAGCTGGCGCGGCAGCTGACGCTCGACAGCGTGCCGTTTCCGCCGGGACAGCTGCACTGCTTCTGGTGCGGCGGCTTCGAATGCGCTCACACGACGCCGCCGGAGCCCCGGGCGGTGTTCCGCGGTTACTCGTCGACCGGAGAGCCGCTGTGGACCGAGTTCGCATCGCTGGCGCTCGAGAGCCAGCACCCCGGGATCGACAGCCTCTACCGCGGCGGCGGAGCGCCCCTGACGCTCGTCCAGCCGGGCTCGAAGCTGACGCAGGCCCAGCTCAGCGTCTACGGCAAGAACTCCGGCGTGTATCGCATCCTGGGCCAGGTGCTGCTCGGATACATCCCGTTCAAGGCGCCGGTCAAGGCGCCGAACGGCAACGGTGCGTCCGCGGCGGACCGCCCGCGGCTCGCCCTGACCATCCAGGCCGTCGAGACGCGGCACGCCACGCGACGCCACCACCTCAACGTGCTCGGCGCGCTCCCCGACGGACAGCCGGTGAGCCAGTTCCTCGAGGAGTCTCTCGACTGGCGACTGGTCGACGCGCTCGGAAACGCGCGGGCGAAGCTCGGCGAGCTCTGGCTGTCGGGATCCGGCGCCAACGGTGGCGACGGCAACGGCGGCGCGCGCCCGAGGCGCGACGACCGCGCCGCCCCTCGCGCCGTCGAGCGCAAGGCGATGCGGATCCTGACGCGCCTCGCGCGCAACCTCGACCGCATCTACCGGCAGAGGTCGCGACGGACGCAGCACGCCCAGGAACGGCACCGCGACCGGGAGCGCCCGGCGTCGACGGCGCTCCGCGACGCGCTCCGCGCCAACGGCGAGTCGATCTATCGCGACGTCCAGGCCGGCACGTGGATCGTCATCGGTCCGCGCAGCCGCGTTCACGTCTTCAACGACTCGGGCCACCACGTCACCAGCGTCGTCTACCCGGGCGAGACCATCCGCAAGCGCACCACGCAGGGCAAGTGGCGACGGCCCGCCGATGACGTCCGCCAGGCGTTCATGAGCACACTGCGGGCGACCCGTCCAGCCGAGTGAGCGAGGGACGACGGCCCCTTTGCAATCCCGCGCTCCTCAGCTACGATTCTGCCATGCCCGGCTCAGCGCCTATCCGCAAGGAGGACATCGAGGCCTCGTACCGGTACTGCGCCCGACTGACGCGCTCGACCGCGCGGAACTTCTACTACGCGTTCTGGCTCCTGCCGCCCGCGAGGCGACGCAGCATCTACGCCATCTACGCCTTCAGCCGACGGCTCGATGACATTGTCGACGGCGTGGACGGCGGCGCGACCGACGCCGGTGTTCCGGAGGGCGACGCGACCGACAGTCTCGCCCGCCTCCAGTACATGCGGTCTCTCCTCGATGCTGGCGTGCCGACCGCGGACCCGCTCGCCCCGGCGCTCCGTGACACCGTCGCCACCTACAGCATCCCGATCGAGCACTTCGATGAGCTGATCGCGGGCATGACGATGGACCTCCACGAGCGCGAGTACCAGACCTTCGACGACCTGCGTCTCTACTGCTATCGCGCCGCGTCGACGATCGGGCTGATCTCGATCGAGGTGTTCGGCCACCAGGGCGATGGGGACGACGTCAGGGAAATCCACGACTCGGCGATCGAGCTGGGACTCGCGATGCAGCTGACCAACATCGTCCGCGACGTCCCGGAGGATCTCGATCGGGGCCGCCTCTACCTGCCGGCGGAGGAGCTCCGGCGCTTCGACGTCTCGAGCGAACGGCTGCGACGCGGCGAGATGGACGACTCCGTCCGTGCACTGATGGAGTTCCAGGTCGCGAGGGCGCGTCGCTACTTCCGCCAGTCGGAGCGGCTGTTTCCCCACATCGACCGCTCGTCGAGGTACTGCCCCGTCCTGCTGAAGGACCTCTACAGCTCGATCCTCGATCGCATCGAGCGCGCCCGGTACGACGTCTTCAGCTCGCGTCCCGGCCTCTCGCGGGTCGAGAAGCTGCGGCTGCTCGCGCGGCTCTGGCTGCGCGCGAAACTCCGGGGCTGACGCGTGTGGCTCACCATCGTCTGGATCGTCGTCGCCCTGGTCGCCGCGCTGGTCGCCTGGCTCGTCTTCGACTGGCTGCCCGCGGTGATCGCCGGCGTCATCGTCGCGCTCGGCGTGCTCTGGGTGCTCGGGTGCATCTTCTCGCCCGCGGTGCCGGACCGGCGCTGCCCGCGATGCGGCAAGGAGGGGCTGGTGAAGATCCGCAAGGGCGAGCCGCTCGGCGTCCGCTGCGAGCACTGCGACTACCGGGACGAGGGGAAGTACGTCGCCTATCTCGACGAGTGGTGAGCCGCGGCGCTCAGACCGGCCAGTTCGGCGCCTCGGGGTCCTTGCGACGGATCTCCCCGCTGATGTTCCGCGCCTTCCAGTTGACGAGCAGCACGCCCGCCACGACGCCGAAGAGGCTTACCTGGAACAGGATGGTGAAGACGGGGTGCAGGAAGCGGTAGCGGCAGTTGCGAAGGAACTCGCCGATCGTCACCCAGTCGTTCCCGTCGGCGTCCGCACCGGTGTAGACGTGGCCGATCCAGCCGAGGAACAGTATCAGAAAGAGATAGATGTAGATGTTGGCGAGACGACGCGCGATCGCCTCCCAGAAGCTCAGCTTGAAGGTCGGCAGCAGAAGGTCGTTCGAGAGAAACTCGCGCCAGTTTCCCTGCAGCAGCTTGAGGTCGGGATTGAGGGCGGGCACGACGAGGTGCCCCTCGAGAAGTCGGGTGCGGGTCCACCAGACGTCGTAAAAACGGAAACGCCTCGCCTCGATGATCAGCAGCAGCAGCATGACGCACGAGGTAATCGGGAAAAGGACGTGCGCCTCGCGGTTGCCCGACGTGAACGCCCAGGAGAAGGCCGCGGTCATCGCGAGGATCGCCCAGTTGGTGGTGACGTCGAGGCGCGTCCGCCAGATGCAGGATCGGTAGACCTCCGCGCGATAGTAGTGCGCGAGGACCTGCATGTAGGACGCAGGGATGTCGAGTGTCTTCTCCGGGCGCTCGGTCACGACTCACTCCTGGTCCGTGTCTATTGAGTGTTTATCGGACACGGAGACCAGGCCGATTAGACCAAATATCTGCTACAATTCCACGCACCTATATGCAGCGGCCCCCTGAACCAGAGTGAACGCACACACGGACACCGGAATCGTTGTCGCCCCCCAGGCCGAGGCCGCGGTCGAGGGGGCCCGTGTCCTCGCGGACGGTGGCAATGCGGCGGACGCGCTGGTGACCGCGGCGCTCGTCCAGGGCGTCACGGATCCGCACCGCAGCGGCATCGGCGGATTCGGCTGCGCGTCCGTCCACTGGCGCGCACGGAGGGAGACGCTGGCGGTGTCGTTCCACGGCCGCGCGGGTGGCCGCTGTCGCGATGACCAGTGGACCGATCTCCTCGAGCAGCCCGCCCCGGACGGGTTCGGGTACGTTCTCCGGGGCAAGGTCAACGACGTCGGGTATCAGTCGATCACCACGCCCGGGATGCTCTCGGGCCTCGCCGAGATCCACGGCCGACACGGCCGGATGGAGTGGGCCGACCTCGTCGAGCGCGCCGCGCGCGTGGCGGAGACCGGGTTCCTGGTCGGCCCCGGTCTCGCCGAGTTCTGGATCCGTCCCGGGCTCTTCGGCCGCGTGTCGACGCGTGACCGCCTCGCCCACACCGAGTACGGCACCCGCGTCGCGCTGAACGCCGACGGGGACACCTACAGGAGCGGCGAGATCTTCAAGCAGGCCGACCTCGCGGCGACCTACCGACGCATCGCGCGAGAGGGACCGGACTCGTTCTACCGCGGCGCGCTCGGCGCGGACATCGCGCGCGACTGGGAGTCGCACGGCGCGCTGGTGACGGGGGAGGATCTGCGCGCGTACCGCGCCGACGTCGAGGCGCCGCTCGAGGGCAGCTTTCGCGGCCACCGCGTGGTCACCTCTCCGCTGCCGGCCGGGGGGACGGCGCTTTTGCAGACCCTCGCGCTCGCCGAGGAGACGCCCGCACGTGCGCATCCCCACAATTCGACCGAGGCGATCGAGACGCTCGCCCGCATCTTCGACGCCGTGTGGAAGGACCGGCTGGCGAACCACGGCGATCCGCGGTTCCGGTCGCGCCGATCGGAGGAGCTGCTCTCGTCGGACTACCTCGCGGGCTTGCTGCGCCCGAGTGGTGGCGGCGCCGGCGGCCCGGCGGAGTCGCCCGACACGACGCAGCTCAGCATTGTCGACCGGGAGCGCAACTGCATCTCGTTCTCGCACTCGCTCGGGTACGGCTCGGGCGTCTTCACGCCGCCGCTCGGCTTCATGTACAACAACTGCATGAGCGGCTTCGACCCTCGACCGGGGCGGCCGAACTCGATCGCACCGGGGAAGGCCCGCTCGACCGCGATCGCGGAGACCATCGTCTTCCGCGACGACGAGCCGTTCCTCGTCCTCGGCTCGCCGGGCGCGGCGCGCATCACGGCGGCGCTCGTCCAGGTCATCGTCAACGTCATCGATCACGGCATGAGCGTGGCGGAAGCCGTGCTGCAGCCGCGATTCGATGCCTACGGGGGGAATACGCTGATGCTCGACTCGCGTTTCCCGATCGCGCAGGTCGACGAGCTGCGCCGCCGGGGCTGGGCGGTGAATCAGAGCCCGAAGGCGTTCGGCGTCATCGGACGGGTCTATGCGGTCGAGGTGACGCGGGAGGGATCACTCGTGGGCGGCGTCGATCCGGGCGAGCCGGGCGCCGCGATGCGCGGTTGAGCCGAGGCCGGCTTTCCTCGCGACAGGCCCGCCGCCCGCCGGGAATCGCGCTCACCAGGTGATGGTCACGCCGCCGAAGAACGACACCGAGCTGAAGTTGACCGAGTCGTCGATTCGCGTCCGGCGCTGCGAGCCACCCTGCGAGAGGTTGGTCTTGATGGTCAGCTTGCCGTCGGGAATCACGTCGGCGTTGACCTCGGCGAAGAGCCGCACGTTCTCGTGGATCGGGAAATCGATGCCCACCGACGGCTTGAAGAGGAAGTTGCCGAAGATGCGGGCGTCGGTCTCGTCCGCGAGCGTGCCGTCGGGCACCTCATCGCCGATGACGATGGTCGCGCCGATCCCCGCGCCGGCCCGGAAGATCGGCGTGTAGAGCCCCCAGCCATCGCCGAGCGGGATCTCGTAGTCGAAGGTCAGCAGAAAGTTGTGGCGGTCGAACTCCTCGAAGTACTGCTCGGGATCCGCGTCCGCCGCGAGCTGCTCGCCGAGCCCGGGGTTGACGTTGAACACGCGCTGGAAGTCCTCGAGGGTCTCGTCGACCTCGTGGTTCGAGTAGCCGTACTCGAAGCCGAAGAAGAGGTTCTTGTACGCCTCCATCGACGCCTTGATCCCGAAGGCGGGACCGGGCTCCATGTCGCTGTCGAACGGGATGGCGCCTCCGCCCTTGAGCTCGACCTTCGCGCGGCGGTGGAGCAGCTGTGTCTTCTCCAGGTGATCCCTGATCTGCTCCTCGGTCTCGAAGCCGGTCGGAGGCGGGGCGGTCTGGCAGCCGGATACCGACCAACCGAGCACACCCAGGGCGATCAGCTGGATGGAGCGCTTCAGACGCGACAACATTCCATTTCCTCCTCGAAGACTTGCCTCAAATCCGCCACCGTCTGCAGCCGGCGTCGGTGGCCGCGACCGGCGCTGGATCCCGGTCGAGCTTCAGTGTGTGCACCAAGATGAACGGAGAGGCCGACGGCCGCCCTGTGATTCGCTCCTCAGGAGCGATCGGGACTCTCCGTGCTTCGCTTCGGATCGCCTCCTGGCGGACTGCCAGGAAGTGTGGCCTCGTTGGGGAGTAAGTGGACCTCAAGAGCCCAAAACTCAAGTCAGTAGCCGACCTTAGCAGAGAGCCCCCTGATTTGCAAGGGCCAACATGCCCCGATTCGGGCGGGTGGGAGGCCGATGAAAAGAGCCGCTCCCGACGGGGCGGCTCCTCCCGCAGGCGTCATCCCTGAAGCGTCGTCGTCACAGTTCCCGGTTTGAGTCGGGAGCACGAAACAACGTACGACTCGCCTGCAGAAGTGTGTGGATGGTAGTCGGGACGCCGTGACAAGTCAAGCGACCCATTCGTCCTCGTCCTCGTTCCCGTTCCCGTTCCCGTGCCCGTCCTCGAGGGCTCTGGTGTCGGAGTTCGATGACCGACTCTGATACCGATGACGGTCACGGTCACGGTCCACGGTCCACGGTCCACGGTCCACGATACCGATACCGATACCGACTCCGATTCCGATGACAGAGACAGAGAACAGAGTCCGATGACCGAGTCCGAAAACGACTCGTGGTCTCTCTCTGCGTAATCTGCGTAATCTGCGTTCCTTCTCGCAGAGTCTCGCCAGCGAAGTCGAGCAGCCTTCGGGCACGGGTACGGGTACGGGACCGGGCACGGGTACGGGTACGGGACCGGGTACGGGTACGGCTACG
>JBFFXF010000080.1:0-28096 GCA_041569895.1 Planctomycetota bacterium
GCTCATCCAGGACGATGGCGCGGTCGAACACGGCCCTGCCGAGACGCTTCATCGAACGCTCGATCGGTCGCACCGGCGGCCGGGGGGGGCCCCATCGAGGGCCGGAGCCGCCGGCGGGAGCGAGCGGGAAGAGCGCGAGGAGCGCCAGCAGGGTCAGGGTGCGCGAGCGATTCATGTCGGCGACTCGGGTGCGTGGTTGCCCCGCGGACGGGGCGCGAGGTGGGAAATATACTGAAAAGAAAGGGGACATTCTACTATTTGTCGGAAAAGTAGAATGTCCCCGTCTACCGATAACTCGGCAACCGTCCGGCTCGCGGTCGGTCCGCCGCGTCTACTCGTAGCCGAGCGTGCGGAGTTTCTCGATCGCCCGCTTGCGCGCCGTGGTGTCGGCAAACTTGCGGCTCTTGGCGACTCGCTGGAGTATGCCGACGGCGTTCTTGGCCTTGCCGCTCGAGAGCAGGGACTCGGCCTGCGCCAGCATCGAGCCGGCCTGGATCTCCGCCTTGATGGTCTTGTCCTTGAGCCAGGCCTTGCGCTTGTCGCTCGCCTTGTCGCCGATCTCGGTCCCCTTGAACATCTTCTCGAGGGACGCGAGGATCTCGATGCCGTCGGCGTAGAACCCCTCCTTGGCGTACTCCTCGACCTCGACGAGCTTCTCGTTGCCGTACTGGTTGACCTTCTTCAGGGCGTCCTTCGCCGCGGCCGCTCCCTCATCGCTCTTCGGCTTCTCGAGGTAGCGTTCGAGCTCGCTGATTCCGGAGGCGAACTGACCCCTGTTCAGCCTCGACTCCGCCTTCTTGAGGTCATCGGGCAGCTCGAAGGTCGGAACGAGTCGCACCGACCGCAGGAGCTCCTCGATCTGGGAGTCCTTGAGGCTGTTCGGGTGCCCGTGCCAGACGATCTCCGACTTCGGGCTCACGAGCCACGCGTGGGGAATTCCACGCGTCTTGTAACCCGACGCGCCACCGAGCGCGATCAGGTAATTGATACCCTTCTCCTTGATAAAGGGCTCGACTTTGCTGGCCGGTTCGTCGGTCACGCCGACGATGGTCAATCCCTTCTTACCGTACTTGCTTTGCAGCTTGTTCAGGTGAGGGATTGCCGTGACACAGGGTCCTCACCACGTCGCCCATTTCTCGACGAGGATCACGCGACCCTGGAGTTTCTTCCAGTCGATCGGTGTCTTGCTGTTGAGCCATTTCGAGGGCTCGACCGGCGACGCCTTCTCGGCCACGGCGGTACCCAGACCGACCGGGACGAGAATCGCAGCCAGGAGAGCCAACCGAGCGCGATGCAGCATGTTCGGATGCTCCTTTCTCATGGACTCTTACCGGGACCGCCCCCGACGTTGTCCCTGCCACTTTAAACAACCGATGGCGGCGAAGGGAGCGAAAAATCACCGATTTCTCCCCGCGGTTCCGGCAGCGCGCGGCTCATCCGGCGACCGCGGGACATGGCGTGTCGCCTTGCCGGCGCCGCGCGCGCCGGATCAACGAGGGGTCGCCCGGTGAGGTCATTTTCGGGTTGCGTTTTCCTCGTCGCCTTTGTTAGTTGAATCGAGGTTGGCGGAGTTCTCGAGAACCGGTCTTCATCCAGCTTTCGGTTTCCGAGCGTGCGACACGAGCGCTACAAGGTCGGCGACCTCATCCGCGGTGACCACCGGGTGCTCGCGGTGCACCGCGGGCACTTCGGGCGCGTCTATATCTGCCGGCAGGACCTGCCGGGCGGCAACGCCGTCTACAAGGCGATCAAGACCTTTCGCCAGGGCAACGTGCAGATCTCGCGCGGGCTCTTCGACCGCGAGCTCGCCTACTGGGTGCAGCTCCCGCACCACCCGAACGTCGTCCAGGCGAAGGACGCCGACACGGTGCAGAAGTTCCTGGTGCTCGAGTTCGTGTGCGGGCCCAACCTCCGCGACGTGGCCGACCACAGCCCCCTCTGGCCGGCGCACTTCCTGCGCTGGGCGCGCGAGATCGCGGCCGGTCTGCGGTTTCTCCACGTCGAGAACAACTTCATCCACCGCGATCTGCGGCCGGCGAACATCCTCATCGACATACCGAGCAAGCTGACGGCGAAGATCTCGGACCTCGGAATCGGCAAGCCCTTCGATCCCGGCGCGGCGGCGAACACCGTGATCGGCACGTTCAACTACATGGCCCCCGAGGTCTTCTACGGGAAGACCGACTTCCGATCGGACATCTTCTCGTTCGGCGCGACGCTCTACTACATGGCGACCGGCCGCTACGCCGTGCCGCGCTCGACCAGCGAGATGCGGAGGATCACGCCGCTCGCCGATTTCTGCCCGGGGAGTCCGGACCAGATCTCCGACGTCATTCTGCGCTGTCTCGATCGGGAGCCCGATGGGCGGTACGGCTCGATCGCCGACGTCGTCGCGGAGCTCGCGCGCGCCGAGGAGTGGCCGACGAGCCTGCCGTATCGGCTCTGCGAGACGCACGACTACCGCTTCTACGCCGAGTCGATCACCGTGCACTGTCCCTTCTGCCGCTGGGCGCACGAGTTCCACACGCTCGAGGAGAGGCTCGACCGGCTGATCGCCGAGACCGGCTGATCGCGACCGGCGTCAGCGCGCCGCGGCGATGCAGACCTCCAGGATGTCGAGCGCCCGATCGAGGTCGGCGCGCTCGATGGTCAGCGGCGGCATCAGCGTCAGGACGTTTCCCATCGACACCTTGAAGCTGAGCCCGCGCTCCAGGGCCCGGTACATCACCAGCTCCGCTTCTCGCGTGGCGCGCTCGCCGGTCGAGCGATCGCGGATGAGCTCGACGCCGAGGAGCAGTCCGAGCCCGCGGACGTCGCCGACGAGCGGATGGCGGTCGCGCCAGCCGCGCATCCGCGACAGCGCCGCCTCGCCGAGCTCGCGCGCTCGATCGACGAGGCCCTCGGACTCGATCACGTCGATCGTCGCCAGCGCCGCGGCGCACGCGACGGGGCTCTTCTCGTGCGTGTAGTGCCCGAGCGCCCGATCGGGGGCGACGTCGAGGTCCCTTCTCGCGATCAGCGCGGCGAGGGGAAAGACGCCGCCGCCGAGCCCCTTGCCGATGACCAGCACGTCCGGCGTCACGCCGTAGTGCTCGCACGTGAACATGCAGCCCGTGCGACCGAGGCAGTGGGGGATCTCGTCGAGAATCAGCAAGGCCCCGTGGCGGTCGCAGGCGCTCCGGATGACGCGCCAGTAGTCGGGCGGCGGGATGAGCGGCGTGCTTCGCACGGTCTCCGCGACCACCGCGGCGACGTCGCCCTCCTTCTCGAGGACGTAGTCGACGTACTCCGCGCATTGCAGCGTGCACTCGCCCCCGCACCCGAACGGACAGTGCAGCGCGTCCGGCGGCGGCACGTGCTCCGCGCCGGGGAGGAGCGGTCCGGCGTCGCGGCGAAAGATCGCCTCGCCGCCGATGGAGATCACGTCGAGCGATGCGCCGTGGAACGAATCCCACATCGAGATGGTCTTGAACCGCCCGGTCGCGGCCCGTGCGAGCTTCAACGCCATGCCGACCGCCGTCGTGCCGCCGGGCGCGAGGAGGACCTTTCCCAGGTCGCCGGGCGCCAGCGTCGCCAGCCTGCGGGCGAGCTCGATGGCGGGCTCGTTGGTGTAGCGGCGCGGACAGAACGGCAGCGCGTCGAGCTGCTCGACGATCGCTCGCTTGACCTTCGGGTGGCCGAACCCGACCTGGTGGACGCCGTTGCCGTGGAAGTCGAGGAAGCGGCGTCCGGAGAGGTCCTCGATCTCGCTCCCCGCGCAGCCGCGAAGCACGTTGAGGCAGGGCGAGGAGAGCGATTGGTGGAGGAACCAGCGTGCGTCCTCGTCGAGCAAACGGCGGGTCTCGGAGTCGACGTGCTCCTCGAGCCAGCGTTTTCGATTCGGCGAGGTGTTCAGGTCGCCTTCGGAGAGGAGATCGTCGGGCATCATCCCCGCCGTGAGTGGATCACGCCGACAGCGCGTTCTCCGTGATGTAGCGCAGGATGCCGCGGATCGACACGAAACCCACCGGCTTCCCGCCCTCGAGGATCGGAACGTGACGGTAGCCGCCGACCGACATCAGGTTGAGCGCGTGCGCGATCGAGTCGTCCTCCTCGAGCCCCTGCGGGTTCGAGGTCATGACGTCCTTGAGCTTGACGCGGGAAAGGTCGACATCACCGTCGGTCGCCTTCACCAGGAGGTCCTTCTCCGTGAAGATGCCGACGAGCTCGCCGTCGTCGATGACGAGGACGCTGCCGTAGCGAAACTTCCGCATGAGCGTCACCGCCTTGAGTACCGAATCGCTCTTCTTCAGGACGATCGGCTTGACGGCATTCAGCTGCGAAAGCGGGTCCTTCAGAATGATCTCGTGCAGGCGGCTCTTCTCCGGGCTCGGGAGGTCGAGGTACTCGAGGCTCTTGAGGTCTTCCTCCGAGTAGTACCACGCCGAGCTGTTCCCGGGATTGTTCGCCATGTCAGCCTCCTCGGGTCTCGTTCTTCCCGTCGTCTCCGGGGGCGTCGCCGCGCGCTTCCCGCGCTTTCGGGGCGACACGCACTGTCACTTCGTGACCTCCCACGTGTCGCCGGCGGAGAGCACCGCGGCGAGGTCGCCCTCGCCGAACTGCTTCGTGGCCTGCTCGATCTGATCCTCGAGCATCTCCTCATAGGTGGGACGCTCGACGGAGCGGAAGACCCCGAGTGGCACGGGCAGGTCGCCCTCGCCCATCTGGCTCAGCAGGTAGGCGAGTGTCGCCGACGGCGCCTTTTCGTCGTGAACGAGAATCTGGGACTCGTCGACCTCGTTCCGGTTGACGACCCTGGTCTGCAGGCCGTTCTTGCCGCCCTGGAGGATGACCGTCCGATCACGCTCCTTGCCGAAGATGAGCGGCTTGCCGTGCTCGAGCTGGAGGGTCTTCTCCGGCCGCACGGCGCGGTCCGCAAACGAGGAGAACGCCCCATCGTTGAAGACGTTGCAGTTCTGGAAAATCTCCACGAAAGCCGCGCCCTTGTGAAGGGCCGCCCGCCTGAAGATCTCCTGGAGACTCTTCGAGTCGGTGTCGATCGCGCGCGCGACGAAGGTCGCCTCGGCGGCGATGGCGACGCAGAGCGGGTTGATCGGCTGCTCGATCGTCCCGAACGGGCTCGACTTGGTCTTCTTGCCGAGCTCCGACGTCGGCGAGTACTGACCCTTGGTCAACCCGTAGATGCGGTTGTTGAAGAGGATGATCTTGATGTCCAGGTTGCGTCGCAGGCAGTGCAGCAGATGGTTCCCGCCGATGCTCAGCCCGTCGCCGTCGCCGGTGACCACCCAGACCTGCAGCTTCGGATTGCTGATCTTGACGCCGCTCGCGATGGTCGGTGCGCGGCCGTGGATGCTGTGGAAACCGTACGTGTTCATGTAGTACGGGAATCGGCTCGAGCAGCCGATCCCGGAGATGAACACGACGTTCTCTCGCGGCACGTCGAGCTCCTTGCAGATGTCCGGCATCGCCTTCTGCATCTGTGCCAGAATCGAATAGTCCCCGCAGCCGGGACACCACCTGACGATCTGGTCCGATGTGAAATCGTCGCGGGTGTATGTTGGAAGCTCGATCATCTCGGACCCGGAACGGGTAGCAGCACTGCTCATTTCTCGACCTTTACAGTACGTGCCTCGTACTTGCTCACGTGCTTCTCGACCAACTCAGAGCATCTCCTCGATCCGCTGCTCGATCTCCGCGATCTTGAACGGCTGGCCCTGCACCTTGTTGAGGCCCTGCGCGTCGATCAGATAGCGCGCCCTCAGCAGCATGCTGAGCTGGCCGCTGTTGAGCTCCGGAACGAGAACCTTCTCGTATCGCTTGAGGACGTTCTCGATGTTCTTCGGGAACGGGTTGAGGTAGCGAAGGTGGGCCGCGGCGACCGACGCCCCGCGGCGCTGGACGCGCTCCACCGCCGAGCGGATCGCGCCGGCCGTGCTTCCCCAGCCGATGACCAGCAAGTCGCCCTCGCTCGGTCCGAAGACCTGGAGCGGCGCGATGTCGTCGGCTATGCGAGCCACCTTCTCGGCGCGCACCTTGACCATGTGCTCGTGGTTCACCGGGTCGTAGCTGACGTTGCCGGAGATGTCCTCCTTCTCGAGACCGCCGACGCGGGGCTCGAGACCGGGTGTCCCGGGGATGGCCCACGGGCGCGCGAGCGTCTTCTCGTCGCGCCGGTACGGCTGGAAGCCGTCGCGATCATTCCAGAACGTCACGTCGATCTTCGGCAGCTCGTTGAGGTCCGGGATCCTCCACGGCTCGGAGCCGTTGGCGATGTACCCGTCCGAAAGGAAGAAGACCGGCACCATGTACCTGGTGGCGATGCGGAACGCCTCGATCGCCATCTGGAAGCAGTCGGCCGGGCTCGCCGGGGCGATGATCGCCACCGGTGATTCGCCGTTTCGCCCGTAGAGCGCCTGCAGCAGGTCCGCCTGCTCCGTCTTCGTCGGCAGGCCCGGCGACGGGCCGCCGCGCTGGATGTTCGAGATCACGACCGGCAGCTCGGCCATCACGGCGAGGCCGATCGCCTCGGTCTTCAGCGCCACGCCGGGGCCGCTGGTTCCGGTGAGCCCGAGGCAGCCGGCGAACGACGCGCCGATGGCGGCGCCGATGGCAGCGATCTCGTCCTCGGCCTGGAACGTCCGCACGCCGAAGTTCCTCAGACGTGAAAGCTCGTGCAGGATGTCGCTTGCCGGCGTGATCGGATAGGACCCGTAGAAGAGCGGCAGGCCGGCGAGCTTCGAGGCCGCGACGAAGCCGAGCGCCGTCGCCTCGTTGCCGCTGATGCGGCGGTACGTTCCCGGCGGCAGCGTCGCCTTCTTGACGCGGAACTGACTGGCGAAGATCTCCGTGGTCAGCGCGTAGTTGTAGCCGGCCTGCACGGCAAGCGAGTTCGCCTCGGCCATCTGCGGGCGCTTCTTGCCGAACGTCTGCTCGATGCGGTGCGTCAGCTTCTCGACCGAGCGGTCGTAGAGCCAGGCGATGAGGCCGAGCGTGAACATGTTCTTGCAGAGTGTCGCCTGCTTCTTCGTCAGGCCGGTCGACTTCACCGCCTCGTAGGTGAGGTTGGTGATCGGGACCGAGAATACCTGGTATCCCTCGAGCGTCCCGTCCTTGCGCGGGTCCTCGGCGATCGCCGCCTTCTTGAAGTTGAGGTCGGTGAATGAGTCCTCGTTGAGCACGACGACGCCGCCCTCCACGAGGTCGCGGAGGTGGACCTTCAGCGCGGCCGGATTCATCGCGACCAGCACCTCGGGACGGTCTCCGGGCGTGTGGATGTCGTAGGAGCTGAAGTTGAGCTGGAAGCTGCTGACGCCCGGGAGCGTGCCGGCGGGGGCCCGGATCTCCGCGGGGAAGTCCGGCAGCGTGCTGATGTCGTTGCCGAGAACCGCGGAGTTGTGCGTGAACAGCGCGCCCGTGACCTGGATGCCGTCGCCCGAGTCACCGGCGAAGCGAATGATGACGTTCTCGACTTCCCGGATTCTCGGTGCGACGGTGCTCGAATCCTGAACCGAAGTGTCAACTCCCATGGCGGTCGTCGTGTCCTCCGTTAGCCTCTCGGGGGGCTTTTGCCGCGTTTTTTCGCTCGTGGGGTTCGTGCCATTCTCCATCGTCGCGATGTCCCTGTCCGCCGCCCCGGACCTGCCTCGGTGGGCTAGCCTCCCTCCTGCGTCTCGATCTGCTGATGGATCACGGGTGGGTGATTGTAGACCTCCGCGGGAAAGTGCTCCGATATGAAATCGATCACATCGCGGACGGACAGCAGCCCGAAAATCGTCGCGTCCGGATTGAGCAGCGGCACGTGCCGGTACCCGCCTCCGGTCATCAGCTGAATCGCCTCACCGACGGTATTCTCGGGGCTCAGGGTGGTCGGCGAGCCGGTCATGTACTTCTCGATCGGCGCTGCCGTGTTCTCTCCCGTGCCCGCCAGCTTGTCGAGGTAGTCCCGCCCCGTGAAGATCCCGAGCAGCTTTTGGTCGCCATCGGTGATCAAAACACCGCTCGTGCGCGCCTCGCGCATGCGGGCGAGCACCTTCACGGTCGGCGTGTCGCTCGTGACGACGATCGGATCGGAGACCTTCTCCTCCGCGATGAATCGCAGCTTCTCGTTGAAGACGGTTTGCTCCACGGAGGAGCCGGTCGGTTCAGCGCCTCTCGGAGAGTTGCTCATGACCGCTGTTCTCCCGATAACACCCGTCGAGGGCGCCTGCGGCCATGGCGTGGCGCGCGAGCTCTCTCCGCACGCCTGGCCGTGTCATCCCTCGTCGCTGAAGTCCGTCCGGGGCGGTTGCCGGGAACGGTCCAGGCGTCCATTCCCGGACGCCTGCCTCGCTCCCGACCGCTCCATCGAGAGTGTAGCGTCAACCCGCGCAGAAGGCCATGAGGTCGGGTGATTCCGACGACGGACGTGAGGACGCTGCGGTGTTCGATGGCTCCGACCCGATCGATCCCGGTTCATTCTGCGGCGTTCGGACGAGCCGCGCGCCGCCGCCTGGCCGCGGCGCAACAGTCTTCCGATACGCCTCTCTCCGGCCGCAGAACAGGCAGAATACCGGGAGCGGCGGGGCAGTGCAACGGCGATCTCGTCGTGGCGGCAGCGCGGGCAGGCCGGTTCGCCACCACGGCCGGCGGGACCGGGCCCTCCTTCCGGCCGGCCGGGGGGATCGGAGGAGCGGGCGCCCCTTCAGGAGCCGGAGCCAGTCGTCGCCAGCGACCTCGACGGCGGCTCGAAGGAGTCGAGCCAGCGAGAGTGCGCCTCGAGCCGCTGCTCGAGCGGCGCGCGGGGATTGTAGCCGGTGTCGCGGCCGGTGATGCGGCGCAGCGCCTCGTCGGCGTGGATGCGGACCCAGATGTCCTCGTCGAGCAACGCGGCGATCGCCAGGAGCGTGCCCTCCGGCGAGCCGACGTCGCGGACGACCCGCATGACGGCCCGGCGGGTGAGGTTGAACGGGTGGTTCATCAGCGAGGGCAGGTAGCCGATTGCCGGCTCGCCGATTTCGCGCAGGCGGTTCTCCGCTCGGACGCGGTTCCTCGACCGCCATCGCGTCAGCTCGCGGATGGTGTCGAGGATCTCGGACTCCAGCGCGGGATCGATGGCGACCTCCTCGTCCGGCGTCGTGACTCTCTCGGCGCCGGTCTCGGTGGTGGTCTCCTCGCCGTCGGCCGGCTCCTCCTGCGTCTCGACCGGCTCTGGCTCCGGCGGGATGGTGATCGTGCCCGCCTCCTCCGAGATCGAATCGATCCAGCGCGGGTTGATCAGCACGCGTCCGACGGAGCCGACCTGGACGACCACCTGGTCCTCGCCCCGCGCGACGACGTCGCCGAGCAGCACGCGCCCGTTCTTCATGGTCAGCCGGTGCGTCGTGGCGATGGTCTGGCCCCCCGCGGCGGTCGGCACCGGCCTGGCGCCGCTGGTCGCGATCGGGCTGTATGGCTCGATCTTCTCGATCGCCTCGCGGGCGATCGTCGTCGTGCCGGCGCCGGGAGTCTCGAGGACGAGCCGCGTGTCGTCGCTGCGCTTCGACTGCACCCCGCGGAGGACGCCGCCCCCGTAGACCGGGCTCTCCTTGAGAGTCACCTCGATCATCTCGGCGTCGCCGGTCGCGACGGCCGGGACCGCGGTCCCCTCCTCGGTCGGTCGCTTGCCGGCGTCGAGCGAGTTCTTCTCGACGGAGACGACGTCGGACTTGCGGATCCTCAGCAGACCGCTGTCGCCGATGGTGACGACGTAGAGATCGTCGGTCGACTCGTCGGCATCGATCATGCCGTCGATCGAGTACCCGTTCTTCAGGCGGATGGTGTCGGCGCTCGCCGGGGTGACCAGCATGGTGGCGATCGCCAGCAGGGAGAGCGTCACCCGGACTCTCAAGGTTGCAGTATTCGTCATGGTTGCACCTGGGTGTTGTGAGTCACTGCGCGGGCGGATTCTCGGCCCGTAGAGGTGATTATACGGGGTGGCGGCGAGGTTCGGGGGGGCGAAATCTGCCGCGACGGGGCTCGAATCGGCGTCGGGGTCGGGGTCGGAGTCGGTATCGGAGTCGGTCTCCGATCTCTGTGTCTGTCCTCTGATCTCTGTCTGTGTTTCTCGAGGACGAGGACGAGGACGACCGGGAACGGGAACGGGACCGGGACCGGGACCGGGAACGGGAACGAGGACGGGAACGGGAACGAGGACGAGGACGAGGACGAGGACGATCCCGACCGGCCCGCCCTGGACCCGTCAAGGTCTTCCGCGGCCTTGCCGATAACCATGACGTATGGCAAGCGTTCAGGTCGAGGCGCCCAGTTTTGTCGCCGATGCGGAGGCGGCGGTCCCCGTGGCTCGCGCCACGGTGATCGCGGAGATCGGTGTCAATCATGACGGGCGGCTCGAGCAGGCACTGCAGCTCGTGCGGGCGGCGCGGGAGGCCGGGGCCGACGCGGTGAAGTTCCAGACCTTTCGCGCCGAGCGCATCGCGTCGCCGCATGCGCCGCGCGCGGCGTATCAGGAGCGCGGCGGGGATCGCGGCGGCGGGCAGCTCGACTTGCTGCGGCGGCTCGAGCTCGGGGCGGAGGACTTCGCCATCATCCGCGACTGGTGCTCGGACCACGGGATCGAGTTCCTGTCAACGCCCTTCGACGCGGAGAGCGTCGAGGTGCTCGACCGTCTCGCCGTGGCGCGGTTCAAGGTCGGATCGGGCGACCTCGACAATGTCCCGCTGCTCGAGGAGATCGGCCGTCGACGGCGGCCCGTGATCCTGTCGACCGGCATGGCGACGGACGACGAGATCGAGCTCGCGCTGGCCACGCTCGACGGGGCCGGCGCGCCCGAGGTGACGTTGCTCCACTGCATCAGCCGCTATCCGGCTCCGGCGCAGAGCCTGCAGCTCCTGCGGATCCCCGCGCTGCGCCGGCTCTTCGGCCGGCCCGTCGGCTACTCCGACCACTCGATCGGGGTCGAGGCCGCGCTCGCGGCGCGCGCCCTCGGCGCCACGGTGATCGAGAAGCACTTCACGCTCGACCGGCACGCCCCGGGCCCCGACCACGCGGCGTCGGCGGACCCCGAGGGCTTCATGGACGTGGTGACGCGGCTGCGACGGCTCGAGGTCATGCTCGGCACCGGCGAGCGCACCTTCGACGAGGAGGAGCTCGCCATCCGCGGCGTCGCCCGCAAGAGCGTCGTCGCCGTGCGGACGATCCGGCCGGGCGACCGCCTCGACGAGAGCAACGTCGCCATCCTGCGCCCCGGAACGGGCATCGCGCCGCGCCACTGGCGCGACGTCCTCGGCAAGGTGGCGACGCGGCAGATTCCGGAGGGCGAGCCGGTCGAGTGGAGCGCGATCGAGTGAGCGGCCGGGTGGTGGTCATCACGGGGACGCGGGCGGAGTTCGGGCTCCTCGAGCGGGCCATCGAGGGCCTGCGCAGCTCGTCGCGATGCCACGCGGACGTGGTGGTCGCCGGCATGCACCTCGTCGACGAGCTCGGCGGGTCGGTGCGGATCGTCGAGCAGCGGTTTCCCGTCGCGGCGCGTGTCCCGATGCACCCGCCGGAGGACTCGACGCGCGGCATGGGGCTCGCGGTCGCGGAGGGGCTGCGGGGCTTTCTCGAGGTGCTCGATCCGGACGCCGACGACCTCGTGCTGGTGCTCGGCGATCGTACGGAGGCCTTCGCCGCCGCGCTCGCCGCCGCGTACCTCGGGATACCGCTGGCGCACATCCACGGCGGCGACCTCACCGGAAACGCCATCGACGACTTCCAGCGCGACGCCATCTCGCGCATCGCGATCCTCCACCTGGCGGCGACCGAGAAGAGCGCCCGGCGGCTGCGAGATCTCGGCGTCGGGGGCCGGGTCGCCGTCGTCGGCGCGCCGGGACTCGATGCGATCGTACACGGCGAGTCCCGCGACCGGACCTCGACCGCGCGCGCGCTCGGTCTGCCCGAGGACGGCTGGGTGGTCACGCTGCACCATCCGGTGCAGCTCGGCGGCGACGCCGAGGCGGAGATGCGCGAGGTGCTCGATGCCGTGGCCCGGATCGGCGCCTCCACCGGACGCTTTCCCGTGGCGATCTTTCCGAACAACGACGCCGGCCACCGCGCCGTCATCGAGGAGCTGCGGGCGCGCGAGGACCGCGGCGAGCTGATCCTCTTCCGCAACCTGTCGCGAGTCGACTATCTCGACCTGCTCCGTCACGCGACCGTGCTGGTCGGCAACTCGTCCTCCGGGATCATCGAGTCCGCCTCGCTCGGACTCCCCGTCGTCAACGTCGGCGCCCGGCAGCGTGGCCGCGAGCGCAACGACAACGTCGTCGACGCGCCGCCGCTCGCCGATGAGATCGTTCGCGCGGCGGATCGGGCCCTGGGAGACTCGCGCGTCCTCGACGCCACGACCTCCCGCCGCAACCTCTACGGCGACGGTCGCGCGTCCGAGAGGATCGTCGCGGAGATCGAGGCGCTGCTCGGCGGCGGCGCGGGCGACGAGGAGCCCGCCGTCGAGGAAGCCGAGGCCGTCGGCGCGGCCGGGGAGCCCCGGCCGTGACCGCCCACGTCGCCGCCCCGGTCCACGTCGCCCCGGTCCACGCCGCCCCGGTCCACGTCATTGGCGCGGGTGGGCACGGCAAGGTGGTCCTCGAGAGCGTGCTGCTGAGCGGACGGGAGGTGCGCGTCCTCGACGGATCGCCGACACGTGCCGGCCAGCGACTCCTCGGTCACGAGATCGCGCTGGAGTCGGAGGTGCTGGCCGGTCTCGCGGCGGGCGCCGAGTTCGTCGCGGCAATCGGCGATGCCGACGCGCGGCGCGAGACCCTCGAGCGCTGGAGGTCTCGCGGCCACCGGCCCGTCCGCGTCGTGCACCCGTCGGCGGTGATCAGCGAGTCGGCGCGTCTCGAGGACGGTGTCTGCGTGCTCGCGACGGCTGTCGTTCAGTCCGAGTGCCGGATCGGCGAGGGCGCCATCGTCAACAACGGCGCCACCATCGACCACGACTGCGACATCGGAACCTATGCTCACGTCTGCCCGGGCTGCCACCTGGCCGGCGCGGTCCGCGTCGGCGCGCGCGCGTGGATCGGCATCGGATCGGCGGTGAGAGAGGGGACGGTCATCGGCGAGGGCGCCCTCGTCGGCGCCGGCTCGGTGGTCGTGGAGGACGTCCCCGGGGGCGTGACCGCGTTCGGATGCCCCTGCCGGGTGGTCACCACGACAGCCGCATCGGAATCCCGCGAGCGGCGACACTTTCCTTGATCCCGCGGATCGTGTGCGTGCCGAAGTGCACCATGCTCGCGATCAGCGCGGCGTCCGCCTTCCCCCGCGTCAGGACGTCCGCGATGTGGTCCGTGGTGCCGGCGCCTCCCGAGGCGATCACCGGGATTCCGACCTCGTCGCTGATCCGCGACGTGATGGTGAGCTCGTACCCATCGCGCGTGCCGTCCGCGTCGATCGAGTTGAGGCAGATCTCGCCGGCACCGAGGGACTCGGCGCGCTTCGCCCACTCGACGGCGTCGATCCCGGTGCGCTCGCGACCGCCCTTGACGACGACCTCGTAGCCGCTCGGCGTTTCCCGCGAGGGCTCCACCTTGAGGGCATCCATGCCGAGCACGATGCACTGGCTGCCGAACGCCCGCGCGCCCTGCGCGATGATCTCGGGGTCGCGGACGGCGAGGGAGTTGACGCTGACCTTCTCGGCGCCCGCGAGCAGCACATCGCGCATGTCGTCCAGCCCGCGGACACCGCCGCCGACGGAGAACGGGATGAAGATCCGCTCGGCGACCTCGCGCACCATCTCGAGATCGATCGGCCGCCCCTCCGCCGAGGCGGTGATGTCGTAGAAGACGAGCTCGTCGACGCCCTCGTCGTAGTACCTCTCGGCCATCTCGACGGGGTCGCCGAGGTCCACGTTGCCCTTGAAGCGAACGCCCTTCGTCGTCTTGCGATCACGGACGTCGAGGCAGATGATCAGTCGTTTCGACAGCATGCCCAGCTTTGTCTAAATATAGCCTGGATCTTTCTCGAACCCTGCGCGTAGAAGAACACGCGCTGACTCTCCCAAAAATGACTCCCGTGCTTCTTTTTCCTCTCCCGATCGTGAAGCAGCATCCGGAGGTTTTCTCGATGCAGGCCATTCGAATACAGCAAAGCCTCGCTCTTTCAAAGCTCGGCATGGTTTTTCTCGACTTCCGCGAGAAAAATCAGGGCGAGCTAAGGGGCCCATCGCAGGAAGTTCTCGAGCACGCGCAGGCCGCAGCGGCCGCTCTTCTCGGTGTGGAACTGCACGGCGACGAGGTGGTCACGAGCGACGGCCGCCGTGAACTCGCGCTCGCCGTAGACGGCCGAGCCCTGCGTGTCGCTCGCCTCGTGCGGGACCGGGTGGAAGCTATGGACGAAGTAGAACTGGCTCCCGGGCTCGATGCCCTCGAAGACCGGGTGTCTCCGGTCGCCGTCGGCGAACCGCACCTCGTTCCAGCCCATGTGCGGCACCTTGCGCGAGACGCCCGGCGGAAAGCGAAACCGCACGACCGATCCGGGCAGGAACCCGAGACAGCGCACGCCGCCGTCCTCCTCGCTCTCGTCGAAGATCACCTGGCACCCGACGCAGATGCCGAGAATCGGCTTGCCGGCGGCGTGGGCCGACCGCAACTCCTCGTCGAGGCCGAGCCGGCCGAGGCTCTCCATCGCCGCGCCCGCCGCGCCGACGCCAGGAAAGATCAGGCGTCGCGCGTCGCGAATCCGTCCGCGATCGTGGGTGACCACCGCCTCGCCACCGAGGCGGCGCACCGCGCGCTCCACGCTGGTGAGGTTGCCGGCATCGTAATCGAGAATCGCGACGTCAGTCATGGCTCGTACGAGGGCGTGTTTCCGGGTCCGCCCGTTCCCGATTCCGCCCGATTCCGGGCTCCGGGACGGGAACGGGCACGGGAACGTGTACGGGAGGGGTGCCCGTGTGATACACCACCAGTTTAGGCGCCACCGGCGGAACTGCAATGCAACGACCCGAGGATCGCCCCTCCCGGCCCGAGGCCCTCTTCGATCTGCACCCGCGAGTCCGCGAGGTGTCGCGCGTGGGGGACCTCTGGGTGCTCGACAAGCCGCCGCGTGTGCTGTCGCACCCGAATCCGCCGGCTCGCGTGGCGCGAAACGCCATACTTCGCGTCCAGTACGACATCAAGCGCGAGGCGTACTCGGCCGGCGACGCCGCGACCGGAGAGCGACACGAGGCGTATCTCGTGCACCGCCTCGACCGGGAGACCAGCGGCCTGATCCTGCTCGCCTTTCGCGGCGAGCTCGCCGCGAGCCTCAAGGAGCTCTTCTACCGCCGCGAGGTCGGCAAGCAGTACCGCGCTCTCGTCCGGGGCGTCATCCGCGAGCGCCACGGTGTCTGGCGCGACGCGCTCTCGAAGACGCGGGCCGGCGGCAAGGTCCGCGTCGAGGTCGTGCGGGGACGCGCCAACGCGGAGACGCGATTCCGGGTCCTCGAGCGCTACCCGCGGCTCGGTCTGACGCTCGTCGCGCTCGAGCCCGAGACCGGACGGACGCACCAGCTGCGCGTCCAGAGCGCCTCTCGCGGCCACCCGATCGCCGGCGACGAGCGCTACGGGGACTTTGCCTGGAACCGCGAGCTGCGCGAGCGCATCGGCCTGCGGCGAATGGCCCTCCACGCCGAGCGCATCGAGCTGCGGCACCCGGCGACCGGCCGGCGACTGGAGTTCGTCGCGCCGCCCGATCGCTCGCTGTCGGAGCCGCTCGGGCGAGTCCAGTCGAATTCGCGATGAAAAGGCTGCGAAAATCCCGGGGCCGGGGCACCATCCCGGTAGCGGACACGGATCCGCCGTGACGCATCGTGCCAGGCTATCTGGCGCTGTACTACTTGCCCGGGTTTTTCTCGCGAGGCTTGAGTGTGATACCCGCCGCGTCGTCATGCTACTTTGCCCATCGTGAAGTAGGGTCGGGAGTTTCTCTTATGCGAGCCATCCGGGTGCAGCAGAGCTCCCCCTTCTTCAGAGCCAACCCGTATTTTTCTCGCCGGAGGCGAGAAAAACACGGGGGAGGAATGCCGTGAGTCGGTTCGTTCTCGAAGCCCTCGGGATCATCATCGTCGCGGTCGTGCTCGGGACCGCGTTCCACCTCCTGCGGACCGATGCGGAGGGCCGCATTCCCTTCGTCCGTGACTACCCCAACGCGTTCAGGGCGCGGTCCGTCGCCGACGAGCCACCCTCCGCCGACCCGGGTCCCGGGGCGGTGTCCCGCGCGCCCGATCGGGGGGGCCCGTCTGCCGACCAGGGCCCGTCCGGCGATGTCGACGGGCCGCCGATCCCGCCGCCGAGCGCGGATGTCTCGCCCGCGACGACGGCGCCGCCGCCGTCGACTCCGGCGGAGTCGAAGTCGGCGTTCGACGATCCCGACGGCATCATCCGCGAGATCGAGCTCGCCGACGCCATCGAGGAGTGGGAGAACGGCACCACCTTTCTCGATGCGCGGCGCACGAAGCAGTACCAGGAAGGGCATATCCCGCGGGCGCGGCCGATGTCGGTCTGGGAGGGTGACTTCGACGAGAAGTTCTCGCTCTTCCTCAACGAGGCCGAGCTCGAGGCGCCCTACGTCGTCTACTGCATGAGCAAGAACTGCGAGGATTCCCACATGCTCGCCGAGCGCATGAAGGGCGCCGGTTTCACGACGATCATGGTCTTTCGCGGCGGGTTTCCCGACTGGAAGGCCGCCGGCCGGCCGGTCGAGTCCGGAAGCGGTGCGGAGGAGTAAGGAGCGACGATGAACCCGTTCGTGCGCTGGATCTCGATCCTCTTCCAGATCGCCCTCGGGGTGATCTTCCTGGCCGCATGCTACCACAAGATCGTCGACCCGCCGACGTTCGCGAAGCAGGTCTACGAGTACCGCATCACGCCGGGCGGCCTGATCAACCTGATCGCCATCTACCTGCCGTGGATCGAGCTCGTGGCCGGTGTCTGCCTGGTCGTCGGCGTCTGGACTCGCGGCGCGACGGGGCTCGTGGGAGTCATGCTCCTCGTCTTCACCGCGGCGCTCTCCTTCAACCTCTGGCGAGGGCATCCGGTCGACTGCGCCTGCTTCTCGGTCGGCCCGCCGAGATCGGGCGCCGAGCTGCTCGCGGAGATGCGCGTCAGGATCGCGCAGGACGTCGGCATGCTGTTGATGGTCGCGGCGGTCCTGGTGATCGGTCGCGTGTTCGGGGAGGTGTCGCGACCGTGGCTCCCCGGCTGGCGCCGGCGTGGCGCGAGCGACGCGGTCCCGGCGGCCGCGGAGTGACCGGGGCGATCCGGCTCTGATTCAGATCATCAGCGGCGCCAGCACCAGGCTGATGACGCTCATCAGCTTGATGAGGATGTTGATCGAGGGACCCGCGGTGTCCTTGAAGGGGTCACCGACGGTGTCGCCGACGACAGCCGCCTTGTGCGCGTCCGAGCCCTTGCCGCCGTGGTGCCCACCCTCGATGAACTTCTTGGCGTTGTCCCACGCGCCGCCGGCGTTCGCCATGAAGATCGCCAGGAGCACTCCCGACGAGAGTACTCCGGCGAGGACGCCCGCGAGGGTCTCCTTCATGTCGGGCACGTTCAGCTTGTGGAGCACCATGAAGAACACGGGGACGAGCACGGCGAGCAGACCGGGCAGCACCATCTGCCGGATCGCCGCGGCTGTCGAGATGTCGACGCAACGCGCGTAGTTCGCCTTGGCGTTGCCCTCACGCAGGCCGGGGATCTCGCGGAACTGCCGTCGCACCTCCTCGATCATGTCGAACGCCGCCTTGCCGACCGCCTTCATGGCGAAGGACGAGAAGAGGAAGGGCAGCATGGCGCCGATCAGCAGCCCGGCCAGCACCTGCGGATTCGAGAGGTTGATGACCGCGATCCCCGCCTGCGTGCGGTACGCGCTGAAGAGCGCCATTGCCGTCAGCGCCGCCGACCCGATCGCGAAGCCCTTGCCGATCGCCGCCGTGGTGTTGCCGACGGCGTCCAGCTTGTCGGTGCGACTGCGGACCTCTTTGGGCAGGCCGGACATCTCCGCGCACCCGCCGGCGTTGTCGGCGATCGGGCCGTAGGCGTCGACCGCGAGCTGGATCCCCGTGGTCGCGAGCATGCCGAGTCCGGCGATCGCGATGCCGTAGAGGCCGGCGAAGCTGTACGCCATGATTATCGCGAGCGCGATGGCGAGGATCGGCAGCGCCGTCGAGGTCATGCCGACGCCGATGCCGGCGATGATGTTGGTCGCGGCGCCCGTGTCGGACGCCTTCGCTATGCTGCGGGCCGGACCGCGCGCCTCGGACGTGTAGTACTCGGTGAGCAGGCCGACGAGGATGCCCGCGACGAGGCCGACGACGGCGGCGGAGAAGATGTCGAGCCGCGTCGCCAGGATCGTGCTGCCTTCCGAGCCGAGGTTGACGCCGGACTCGGGAACGAGGGCGCGGATCACGAAGAAGGCGACCACGACCATCAGCGCGGCGGCGCCGAAAGTGCCGATGTTGAGCGCGTTCTGGGGGTTTCCGCCCTCGCGGGTGCGCACGACGAAGGTGCCGAGGATCGAGCAGCCGATCCCCGCGGCGGCGAGGGCCATCGGCAGGACGGCGAGCTCGAACTGGGCCGTGCTGGCGGCGCTCGCGAGGACCATGGCGGCGACGATCGAGCCGACGTAGGACTCGAAGAGGTCGGCTCCCATGCCGGCGACGTCGCCGACGTTGTCCCCGACGTTGTCGGCGATGGTGGCGGGGTTGCGAGGATCGTCCTCGGGAATACCGGCCTCCACCTTGCCGACGAGGTCGGCGCCGACATCCGCCGCCTTGGTGTAGATCCCGCCGCCGACGCGCGCGAAGAGCGCGATCGAGGACGCGCCCATCGAGAATCCGGTAATCCGCTTCACCAGGTCGGCGAGCGGCTCGTTCGCCAGCGTGGTGTCCCAGCCGCCGTAGGCGAGGTAGAGCACGCCGAGCCCGAGAAGACCGAGGCCGACGACGCACATCCCCATCACCGTGCCGCCCGAGAACGCCACGCGGAGCGCCGGCGCCAGCCCTCGCGTCGCCGCCTGGGTGGTGCGGTTGTTCGCCGCCGTCGCCACCCGCATGCCGAAGAAGCCCGCGAGCCCCGAGCAGAGCGCCCCGGCGATGAAGGAGACGGCGATGATCTTGTCCGTGCCTTCATACGCCAGCGCGAGGAGCACCGCGACGACGGCCACGAACACCACCAGCACGCGCGACTCGCGCGCGAGGAACGCCATGGCGCCCTCGCGCACCGCGCCGCCGATCTCCTGCATGCGTTCGTTCCCCGGGTCCTGACGGTGGATCCAGCGGGACTTGTAGAGGGCGAAGAGGAGCGCCGCCACGCCGGCGACGGGAACGAGGATGAGCCAGACGACGAGCATCAGTGGATTGCTCTCCGGTGCCAGTGGTGTCCGCGATGGACCGGAACAAGATACCGGATTACCGGGCCGATGCAAGATCGACGACGGCGCCCGGTGGACGACCTCCGAAGACTCTATCGGAAAGGCACGGGGCGGACTTCACCGGCACCGGGAAGTCCCGGTCCCGCCGCTCGTCCTCGTCCTCGTCCTCGTCCTCGAAAGACCGGGGCCGGCGAGCGAGTTCGAGAGAGAGGGCCGAGTCCGAGACGGAGGTCCGAGGGCAGAGGTCCGATGCCCGATGACCGATTCCGAGGCCGATACCGATTCCGATGACCGATACCGACTCCGACACCCATACCGATACCGACTCCGTCACCGACTCCGATTCCGACACCGACACCGATTCCGATTCCGACCTCCGACCTCTGGTCTCTGATCTCTGGTCTCTGATCTCTGTCTCCGTCTCTGTCTCCGTCTCTGTCTCCGTCTCGAGTGATCGAGGCCGAGGATGGGCCCACTCTGCGTAATCTGCGTAATCTGCGGCAATCTGCGTTCCCGTCCTCGTCGTCCGTCGGCCGCGCTGTCGGGCACGGGAACGGGCACGGGAACGGGTACGGGAACGGGAACGCTCGGATGCGACGGCGTTATCCGGTGCCGAGAATGCGATCCCGGAATCGCGCCGTCAGCGGGTGGGCGACGTGCTTCTCGTAGAGCTCTCGGAATCGGTCATCGCCGAGGGACTCGCGGAGTCCCGCGAGCTGTTTCAGGTGCAGGTCGGTCATCTCGATGGCGTTCTCGTCGAGGCTCCACGTGTAGAGGTAGAGATTCGCGATCACCTTGAAGAGGAGGCCGGCGTCGCGAATGACGCCGAGGCGGTTGAGCGTGCGGTCGTAGATGCTCGAGCACTGTGGCGAGTCGACGATGAGGAGGGCGCTCTGCAGATAGAGCGACTCGGACTCGAGCGCGGTGTCGCGCCGCTCGCGCGAGAGGCGGGCCGCGAGCGTGGCGTCGTGGATCGACCGTGACGGGTTGCCCTCGGCGAGGCGGAGCCAGCCGCGATTGAGGACGTGCATCAGATTGAGGACCGTTCGTGACCACCCGCGCGACCGGATGATCGCGTCGACCTCCTCGATCGCCTGACGTGCGCGTCGCAGGCCGTCGTCCGTGCCGCGCTCCACCTCCAGCCGACAGCGGACGATCTTCGCGAGGACGTGGAGCTGCGCGCAGTCCGCGGGGTCGAGATCCGCCTCCGCGCCCGAGAGCAGTCGGTCGGCTCTCGCGAGGCGGCCCGCGAGGAGGGCGCTCCTGGCCGCCAGGAGGAGCGCCTGCGTGCGGCTGTACCAGCCGTGGCCGCGCGTCGAGTCGGGCGGACAGAGCGAGCAGGAGTCGAGGAAGCTCTCGGCGGATCGCTCGAATCGCCCGTCGTGGTGGAGCGCGATCCCGCGGCATTCGCGCACGTGTCGCAGGACCTCGGCGGAGCGCAGGCGGCGTCCGATGCGCTCGGCGTCCCGCAGCAGGCGGTTCGACGTCAGCAGATCGTTCTCTCGCGCGTGGAGCTTCGCGCGCCTCAGGAGGCAGTCGCCGCGCAGGAACTCGCCGGAGGGGCTCGGTCGGAGCGACGAGACCAGGCGCTCGGCGGCCTGGTAGACGCGGATAGCGCGAGCGATCAGTGATTCGTTGGCGAGCCGGCTGGCGAGCCGGGCCAGGCGGATGGCGGCCTCGAGGCGGCCGAACCGTCGAGCGGGGACCGGGGGGTTGCGGAGCAGCTCATCGAACCGGTCGAAGTCGTACTCGTTTCCGAGCACCACGAGGCGGAAGTTGACCAGCCAGGGGCTCCAGAGCGCGGGACGGCGGGCGGCGATCGGCAGGAACCAGTCGAAGAAGTCGTGGGCGGCGCGCCGCGAGACTCCGTTGTACTCGAGCGCCGCGCGGGCGCTCCGGAGCGTCACCTCGCCGGCGAGGCGGTGGTCGTCGCCGGTGGCGATCGCCGCCTCGGTCTCGGCGTCGCCGCTGCGAACGATCGACGACACGCCTGCGAGGATCTCCTCGCCGATGTCCCGCCACCCGTGGATCGCCGACAGGCGCAGGGACTCGTGGACGCACGCATCCAGGTCCGCCGGCGGCGAGCCCGGAGCGCTCCGCCACAGAGCGCGAAGCGCCGCGCGACCGGCGGCGATTTCCCCGTCGAGGAGCAGCGCGTTGACGCGCTCCAGCGTCATGGATCTTCTTTCCTCCCCGCTGGCTGCCGCGCCCGCGCCGGTCGCGGGCCACACCCGGACCCGCCGGTCAGAGTCCCTGCATCTCGACGTCGATCGACCCTCGATCGTCGGTGGAGACGGTGAAGAACCGTGACTCCTCGGGTGGCTCCTCCGGGCCGCCGCCACGGTGCACGCCGAGCCGGTAAGCGCCATCCGTGCGGTCGACGGCCCGGAACGTCACCTGCCGGATCGGCCCGCTCGTCAGCCACTCGCGCGAGGCCGCGTCGAAGCGGTCGGTGTCGAGGGCGCGCGCGAGGACCGGCAGGCAGTCCGCCCCGTCGGGCCGCGACAGGATCACCGGATCGACCGGCTCCATGGTCAGCGACGTGAACTCGGTCTGACGCGCCACCGGCGGCGGTCCGCCGGCGGTGACGATGGCGCTGACGGCGAACACGCGCGAGATCGTCCGTTCCGGCTCGGCGAACAGGAACGAGACGCGGTATCGCGCCGCGCCGCCCGTCGCGGGCTCGAGCGCGCGCGCATGGATCTTCCAGAGGGCGAGACAGTCGAGGACGCGCTCGAGGTCGGTCGCCGAGGCGTTGATGGCGTCGCGTACGAAGGGGAAGGCGTCCGAGCTCACCGAGAAGACGATGTCCTGGCCGGTGTCGCCGGTCCGTCCTCGCGAGAGCAGGAGGAGGGTCGCGGCGGCGGACAGCGTCAGGATGGCGAGCAGCGAAGCGCGGTTTCGCCGCCGGCGGGCCGCAGGTCTCGCGGCAACGCGTCCCCGATATCGACCAACGGCTCGGCGCATGGTCCGGCGCTCCCTTTCGACTGCGCTCGCGGGCGGAACGAGACGGGGCGCCCGCCCGGATGACCCGGAAATCACCTTACGCCGGCCCGCCGGCAGCGTCAAGGCGTAATTTGACTATGATCAAGAACTATATAGTCCGGCACGACCGATTGCGATACCGACTGCGACGACCGACACCGACTCCGACTCCGATTCCGACTCCGACTCCGAGCGGGAGCGGGTTTCTCTGACGCCGCGGGGGGGATTGGTCAGAATTCTACGAAGGCGAAGGCGAAGTGGATGACGAGCACCCAGAGCGTCGCCCAGATGATGGTGAGCGTGATGCCCCGGCTGACGTCGACGCCGGTGCGCTTCGGGGAGAGCCCGACGTGGAACGCGATCGCCCCGGTGCCGAAGCCGCATGCGAGGACCTTGGCGAGCAGCCACCCGGTGCCGATGTAGAGCGCGGTATCGGGCGTCTGGAGGTTGCGGTGGAAGTGGACGTCCCAGAAGAGCGAGGAGTGCTCCGGGTAGTTGTACGTGAAGACGGCGAGGCTGGTCAGACGCGACACCGCGAAGCCGAAGGCGATCAGCACGGGCGTCGCGAGCACGAAGGCGAGGTTGATGCCGGTGAGCAGGTACGGGGCCGGCGGCGCCCCGAGCGACCGCATGGCGTCGATCTGCTGGCTGAACCGCCGTCCCCCGACGTCGGCGGCCACGGCGGCCCCGCTGCGGGCTGCGATCAGCACGGTGAGCAGCACCGGCACGACGATGCGATAGAGCGAGAAGCCGAGCCCGTGAAGCAGCTCCTCGGTGATCAGCGGCTCGGTGTACGCCTTGAACGGCAGGAACTTGAACGTGAAGTGGGTCGAGACGAAGCCGGCGATCACGCCGGCGACGCCGAAGTACGCGAACGCCGAAGGCGACGCCACCAGACCGACGTAGTGCGCCACGTAGCGCAGGCCCCAGCGCGCGCTGCGCCAGATGGGGAAGAGCAGAGCCAGTGACAGAATCGTGCCCTCGAGCGCGCGCGTCGTGCCGGCGAAAAACGAGGCGACCCGTCTCGCCACCCGCGCCGGCACGCCCTCCCGCGCGCGAGCCTTCCGCGTCTCCGTGGCCGGCTTCGCCGCGGCGTCGTCGGTGCGCCACAGACCGGCGAGCTCGTCCGCGCCGACCTCGACCAGATCGTGTCGCACCGGGTCCAGGAAAAAGATGCGGTCGGCGATCGGCGCGAGCCGGGCGTGGTCGTGAGTGACGACGACGATGGTCTTGCCGAAGCGGTCGCGCGTCGACTCGATGCGGTCGACGACGCGCGCCGCGTTCACCGGGTCGAGCCCGGTGGTCGGCTCGTCGAAGACGATGACCTCGGGGTCATGCGCGAGTGTCCTGGCGATCGCCAGCCGCTGCTTCTGCCCGCCGCTGAGGAGCGCGACCGGCACGTCGTCGGGCACGTCGAGATCGTCGAGGAGCGCGTGCGCGGCCTGGCGGCGAGGCGGCTCGCTCGTGTCGCGCGTACCCGGCGAGTGTGTCCTGTGGTCGAGCGCGAAGAGCACGTTGCCGGAGGCGCCGAGCTCATCGAAGAGCGCGAAGCCCTGGAAGACGATTCCGACGCGGTTCGTCGCGGCCGCGCCGGTCGGCTCGATCCGGCCGTCGATGTCGAAGTCCGGATCTTCCGGCCCGAGGAGCCCGGCGATCAGTCGCAAGAGGACGCTCTTGCCGGCGCCGCTCGGCCCGACGACGAGCGTCACCTCGCCCTCGCGAAACCGGGCGCTGGCGTTTCTCAGCAGCAACCGGCCGCCGGCCAGCACGGTCAGCCCGGAGATCGACACGCCGCGTCCGTCGGATCCTGGCGAATCACCCATCGCGTTCGATCGTGGCCTGAAAGACGTGGCCGTCCTCGACGCGCGGCGAGCCCGGCGTGCCGCCCTCGAGCAGGATCCACCGCGTGTCCTTGCGGAGGATCTGCGTCCTCAGCACGCGCGCGAACTCCGGCGTCACGCCACCGCCCTCGCTCCCGAGCACGGTCTCCCCGACGCGACGGAGCAGCGGAGCGAGGAAGACCGAGAGATCGGCGATGGCGCGCTCGACCTCGGGAGACCGCCAGCGCGCCCACATGGCGTCGTGGAAGCGCGGGTTGTCGAGAACGATCTCCTGGAACATCATGCGGATCTCGTGCTGGAGCTCGCGGTTCCTGAGGATCTCGCGGATGGTGCGGCGCAGCGCGGTGGAGACGCGGGGATTCCTCGCGGCCTCGGAGATGACGTCGTCCAGCGCGCCCACGGCATCGTCGATGTGCTCGCGCAGGATCGGCACCACCTCCGCGTCGACGAACCGGTTCCACTCCCTCTGCACGGTGTCCTCGGCGGTCAGCGGGAGCTTCTCGTAGAGGTACCGCCACGTGAGGCTCCACACCGGCAGGCGGGCGAGGATCTCGTCCCCGATGGCGTCGAGCGTCGGGCGCGCACGCCGCACGAGGATCGGGAAGAGCTCGTTCTCCAGGAGCGGCATGAACTCCTCGCGGATGACGCCGCTCCGGAACGTGCCGAGGATGCGCGTGATCTCCTCGCGGCGTCGCTCGATCGCTTCCGGGAGGTCGTCGACCAGCAGGCGCTCGACGTCGACGACCAGATCCTGCAGCACCGGGCTGATCGCCGCGAACACCTCCTCCCGGTGGCGAAGCAGCGTCGCGTTCCACTCGTTCGCGATCCAGGCGAGCCGTTCCGGCGGCAGCAGCGTCCGCATCACCCAGGCCGCGGTCTGCGGCACGCTGATATACGTCGCCCTGCTGTCCGTGACCAGCGACGGGTGCTCCGCCGGCACGATCGCGCACTCCGCGGCGCGAACGAATCCGCGGCGGCCGGGGAGCGTGTCGCCACGGGGGCCGATCAGCCGCGTCACCTCGCCGACCAGGGTCATCTCGCCGCCAGACGAGCCGAAGAAGACGGGATCGCCGACCGCGAGCTCCACCGGCGCGGGGAGCTCCACTCGCACGGTGGCGCGCCCGTGGGAGAGCCAGCTCCAGACGTGCGCCGCGGCGCGCGCCTCGCGGGACTGCTCCTCGTCGTGAACCAGCAGGAAGAGCCCCGAGGCGATCGCGACCCACGCCACCGCGCCGACGATCACGCGACACGACCTGACGACTGTACTCCGCCGGTCCATGAAGGTATTGTATGGGAAGCTTTGCGAACGACAATGCGACGAGCTCGCAGATGAACGAGCACCCCGATCTACCCACTCTGCGGAATCTGCCGACCGACCCCGATTCCCCCAAGCTGCGGAATCTGCGGACGGCCCCCCTCTCCCTCCGCGTCATCTGCGGACCATGACCAAAGACCCCGGAAAGATACACGTCGTCCTCTGCACCTGCCCCCCCGACCGCGCCGCCTCGCTGGCTCGCGAGCTGGTCGACGCGCGGCTGGCGGCCTGCGTGAACATCATCGAGCGGGTGAACAGCATCTATCGCTGGGAGGGCAAGATCTGCGAGGACGGCGAGAGCCTGCTCGTCATCAAGAGCGCCGAGGACCGCCTCGACGAGCTCGTTCGCCAGATCGTCGAGGCGCACCCCTACACGGTTCCCGAGGTGATCGCCCTGCCAGTGACGTCCGGCAGTCAGCCGTACATCGACTGGGTCGTCGGCGAGACGCGACTGGGTCGTCGGCGAGACGCGGCTCGCGGCCGAGTCGTGAAGGAGGAGTGAGGGAGATACGAGATGCTGCGCGAGCTCGGTCAGGACCTGACGCCGTTCGAGGAGGTGCGCCAGTTCATCCTCGATCACATCGAGCCGCTTCCAGCGGAGGACGTGCCGCTCGAGGAGGCGTGGGATCGCGTGCTGTCGGAGCACGTCGTCTGTGACGAGCCGGTTCCCGGCTTCGACAACTCCGCCATGGACGGCTACGTCGTGCGCGCGTCGGACGTCGCCACGGCCAACGCCGAGAACCCCGTGACGCTCGAGGTCACGGCCCGCGTCGCGGCGGGCGATGCCGCGGACACGCCCCTGACGCCCGGCTCGGCGCAGCGCATCATGACGGGCGCGCCGATCCCGGAGGGGGGCGACGCCGTCGTCCCGCACGAGCTCACCGAGTCGACCGAGACCGAGGTGATCTTCGTCGTCCCGGCGCGGAGCGGCCAGAACATCCGTCGCGCCGGGGGGGACCTGAGCCCGGGCGACGTCGCCGTCCTCGCCGGCGCGCGCTTGCGCGGTCCCCAGATCGCCCTCGTCGCGAGCGTCGGGCGGCGCACGGTGCGCGCCACGCGCCGCCCGCGTGTGGCGATCCTGTCGCCGGGCAAGGAGCTCGTCGAGCCGTGGGAAAAACCGGGGCCGGGGCAGGTGCGCAACTCGAACGCCCACGGGCTCGCCGGTTTCGTCCGCGAATGCGGCGGCGACCCGACGGTGCTGCGCATCGTCGGCGACGACCTCGAGGAGATCCGCGCCGCCGTCAAGCGGGCGATCGCCGAGGGCGCCGATGCGCTGCTCTCGACCGGCGGCGTCAGCGCCGGGGACTTCGACTTCGTGCGGCAAGTCGCCGAGGAGGACGGCCGGCCGGGCCGGGTCTTCAAGACGTCGATGCGCCCGGGCAAGCCGCAGGTGTTCGCGATGATCGACGGCAAGCCGCTCTGGGGGCTTCCGGGAAACCCCGCGGCGGCGATCGTCTCGTTCACCGTGTTCGTCCGTCCCGGCCTGCGCAAGCTCCTTGGCGAGCGCCCGGTCGTGCCGGCGCCGTTCCCCGTGCGGCTCACCGAGGATATCCAGTACCGCGCCGGTCGCGTCTTCATGCTGCGGGCGCGAGTCGAGCCCGATCTCGAGTCGGGCGGCTACCTGCTGGCGTCGGCGGGTGATCAGGACTCGAGCTTCCTCGCGTCGCTCTCGGAGGCGAACGCGATCGTCGAGCTGCCCGCGGACCGGGAGGTGGCGCCCGCGGGCGACATCTTCCCGGCGCACTGGATTCACCCGAGATGACGCCGCCGGCGGTCGACCGGCTCCCGAGGGCCGTCGTGCTCGCCGGAGGTCGCGGGCGCCGCATGGGCGCCGACAAGGCGATGCTCGACGCCGGCGGCGAGCCGCTGATCCGACGGCTGGTCGCGCTGCTGAGAGAAACGTTCCACGGCGTGGGCGTCTCCGTCGCGGACGCCGCGCAGGGCGAACGGATCGCCGCAGCCGTTGGCGAGGTCGATCTCTACACCGACGCCTCGCCCGGCCGTGGCCCGCTCGAGGGCGTGCGCAGCGCCCTCGCGGCCATCGACGACGACCGCGCGTTCTTCCTCGCGGTCGACATGCCCTTCTTCCACGCGGGTCTGGCGCGCGTTCTCTGGAGCGCATCACTCGAGGGCGGCGGCCGGGGAGCCGTGCCCCGGTGGGAGCGCGGCGTCGAGCCCGCGTGCGCGGTCTACTCGAAGGGGCTGCTGGACGAAATCGCCGCCGCGATCGAGCGAGACGACATCGCGCTCCGCCAGGCGGCGACATGGCCCGGAGTCGCCGAGGTCGACGTCGAGGCCGCCACGGTCCGCGAGACGCTCGGCGCGAACTTCCGTCCACGGAATGTGTTCTTCAACCTCAACACGCCGGAAGACCTGGAGGCGTGGAAGACGCGAGGACGAACAGAATGAGCCAAGTCCTGCCACGGCGACGGTAACGACAACGGAGACGGAACACGGATACGGAGCACGAGCACGGGCCCAACCCCGGCCTGGACGGTGGACCGTGACCCGTGGACCGTGTGCCGTGACCGTGGACCGTGACCGTGGACCGTGTGCCGTGACCGTGACCGTCGTTGCGTCGTCCAGC
>JBFFXF010000081.1:0-27984 GCA_041569895.1 Planctomycetota bacterium
CCGCTTCCAGGGCCGCGACTTCCGCCTGACGGACGTCCACGGCAAGGTGGTGGAGGGAATCCTGGCGTAGTCTCCGCGCCACTCGTACCCGTACCCGTACCCGTCCCCGTTCCCGTACCCGTTCCCGTCCCTGACGGTGGTTTTTCGAGGACGAGGACGAGTACGAGACGGGTTATCGGAACCCTCCACATTCTGGACACCTCGTCCATCCCGCGAACTCTCCCGCCCGGGTCCCGCCACCGGTCGTGCGTCAAGTGACCGGAACAGAAGGTCCTAGAATCTTTGCCGCGGCCCACCGTGCGGCACCGCGCTTGCTCCTCCGGTACCCGGAAGAAACGCGACTCGCGACTTCCCTCTCTTTGTCTTTTCTTCCCACCTTGCCCCGGGTTTATGCTCTCCGAACCCGGGGCTTTTTTTTCGGAACCGGTTCCCGGGGGGGGCGTCCCGTCACCTCCGCGAGGGTCAGCGCTTCGCGGCGCCGCCGGCTCGTCCCGCAGCGAGGGAGAGCTGCCCGCAGGCGCCCTGGATGTCCTCGCCGCGGCTGCGGCGGATGGTCACCGGTCCGGGGTAGCGCTCCTCGAGGGCGGCGCGGAACGCCGTCAGCCGCCGCACCTCGGGGCGTTCGTAGGGGGCGCTCGGGAACGGATTGAAGCCGATCAGGTTGATGCGGCTCGGAATCCCCACCAGGAGGCGCGCGAGCTCCCGCACGTCCCGATCGCTGTCGTTGACGCCGGGGAGGACGATGTACTCGAAGGTCACCAGCTTGCCGGTGATCTCGTGGTGCTCTCGCACGGCGTCGAGGAGCTCGGACAGCGGATAGCGCCGGTTCAGCGGGATGATCTCGTCGCGGAGCTCGTCGCGGGCGGCGTGCAGCGAGATCGCCAGCTTCACCTGCGGCTGGGCGCGGCCGAGCGCGACGATGCGCTGCGGGATGCCGACGGTCGAGACGGTGATCCGCCGCGCGCCGAGCCCGAGCTGCTTCGGGTGACAGAGGACATCGATCGATCGCAGCACGGCGTCGAGGTTCAGCAGCGGCTCTCCCATCCCCATGAACACGACGTTCGTGGGCGGCCTGCCGGTCAGCCGTCGCATGCCGAGCACCTGGTCGACGATCTCGGCCGCGGTGAGCTGGCCGCTGAAGCCGCCGAACCCGGTGGCGCAGAACGTGCACGCGACGGCGCAGCCGGCCTGCGACGAGATGCAGAACGTGTCGCGCTTGCCGTCGGGAATCGAGACCGACTCGATCGGGTCGCCGTGCCGGCGCTTCCAGAGGAACTTCCGCGTGCCGTCGCGGGAGCGCTTCTCGACGTCGACCTCGAGCGGGTGGAGGACCAGGCGCTCGCCGAGCATGTCGCGCAGGCGGCGGGGCAGGTCGGACATCGCGTCGAACGAGGCGGCGTCGCGGTGAAACGTCCACGACAGGAGCTGGCGGGCGCGGTAGGGGGGCTCGCCGGCCTCCTCGAGGAGAGGGGTCAGCTCACGCAGCCACTCGGTGTGTGGAAGGCCGACGATGTCCATCAGCGCGCCGGGCACGGCTCACCGCACCGAGACGGTGCGGTCCGGACGCAGCACGATCCGCGCGCCCGGCCGTGGGGTCACCCGGTGGCCGTTGATCGTCCACGTCGGCGGATCCTGCTGCAAGGCGATGGTGTGGTCCATGACGCGGATCTCCTCGTTCTCGACGAACTTGAGCGACTGGCGGACGCTGAACCCGGCGCGCGCGCGCCGCAGGTGGGCCGGCAGGTGCTCGCGTCCGATCGGCTGCTGCCGCTCCTGCGTCGACCGCTCGGCAACGCGGTAGAGGAGTGACGGCTTCCACTCGCCATCGCGCTCGACGGTGAACGTGCGGCCGTGAAACCGGAACGACCACGGTCCATCACGCTTGCGGAAGATGAAGAGCCAGCCGTCGTCCGCGGAATAGCGAGCCTCGTCGACGAGAAAGATCCTGAAACGGACGTCGACCTGGTGTTCCTCGCCGAACTTCATGCGGGTGGTGTTACCCTGCATGCTGAAGCTCGGCACGATGGTGAAGTCGGTGACGCTCTTCTCCGGCACCTCGACGACGAGTGTCACGCCGTGCTTCGCGAGGGTCTGCGCCATGTAGGGCGCGTCGGGGAACTCGAGCACCGGGTCGGGTCCCGACGAGCACCCGCCGATCACCACCGCGGCCAGCGGCAGCCCGAGCGCGGTGGCGATCCGGACGGAGAACCGCACGGATGATCGCGCGCAAGATCCGGCCGCGGTTCGAGCGGTGAATCGTCGTGAAAAGCCCCGGATGCGGCGCATGTGTCGATTATAGCCGTGCCGCCCGCGGCTCACCACCTCGGCGACGCGCCGTCGCCCGGCAACGCCGGTACGCGGCTACGGCGCACGCCGAGCTTGGCGCAGAGGTACTTCACCTGGTGTCGCGCCAGGCCGAGCTCCTCGCCGCAGGCGCGATAGCTCCAGCCGTTGCGCGCGAGGCTCTCGACCAGCAGGCGACGCTGGAACGCGGCGACCTGCTCGGTGAAGGTCCCGCCGCCCGGCGCGGGTGACGGGGCTGCCGCGGCCGCGAGGCCGGTCGCAGCCCTGGATTGGATCGTGGACGCGGTCGTGGACTCGGTCCTCGACGCCGGATCGGGTGGTGGGACCGGCACGGCGTCCCGTTCTGCGTCGGCCGCTCCGATATCGGCCGCTCCGATATCGGCCGCTCCGATGCGGACGTACACCGGCAGGTCGCTCTCGTAGAGCACCTCGGCGCGCGCGCTCGCCGCGGCGCACTCGATGACGCTGACCAGCTCGCGCACGTTGCCCGGCCAGCCGTAACTCTCGAGCACACGCACGGCCTTGTCGTCGATCCGTCCGATGCGCTTCCCGAAACGGCGGCACGCGTCGGCCAGGAAGTGCCGCGCCAGGACGTCGACGTCGCCGGGACGCTCCCGCAGTGGCGGCAGCCGGAGCTGCACGACGTTGATGCGGAAGTAGAGGTCGCGACGGAACTCGCCACGCTCGAGTCGATCCCCGAACTCCTGCGTCACCGAGGAGACGAGACGGAAGCTCACCGGCGTCGCGCGCGACTGGCCGAGCGGCTGCACCTCCTTCTCCTGGATCGCCCGCAGCAGCCGCGTCTGACACGGCGCGCTCAGGGTGTCGATGGCGTCGAGGAAGAGCGTGCCCCCCTCGGCGAGCCGCAGCTTGCCGGCGCGGTCGCGCTCCGCTCCCGTGAAGGCGCCGCGGCGGTGCCCGAAGAGCTCGCTGTCGAAGAGGTCGTCGGAGATCGCCCCGCAGTCGACCGGCACGAACGGGCCCGGCCTCCGGCGGGAGAGGTCATGGATGGCCCGCGCCACGAGCTCCTTCCCGGTGCCGGTCTCGCCGGTGACCAGCACGGTGGCCTCCGAGTCGGCGACGCGCCGCACCTCGTCGAGGAGTCGGGCGAGCGGCGGGCTGGAGCCGATGAGCGGAAGCATGCGGCTATCGTAGGCAGACCTCCGTGCCGCTTCAACGCGGCAGCGCTCATTTTGACGTTCCCGTAACGTCCGCCGGCCTCGGGACTCCGCGCGCGGTCTCCGGACCGAACTGGCGACCACGCGTCGCCGCGTTACACTCCCTCCGCCTGTCCTCGAGAGCTCGCCCCCGCCGCCGCGAGCGCCCCGGCGCGCCCGTTCCGCGTCTGTTCAGCACCCGTTCCGCGTCCGCCATGACCGCCATCCTGGACCGGCTGCGCCTCCACTTGGCGCTCCTTCACCACGTCGACGTCGTCGACGAGCTCGCCGGCGCCGACGGGCTCGAGGGCGCGATCGATCTCCTGGCGTCCGTCGCCGCGGGGGCCGCGCCGCCCGAGTCGTTCCGTCCGCGGCTGACCCGGCGGCTCCGTGACGTCGCGCTCGACGATCGCGCCTCGGTCGAGCTCGATCGCTGCGCGGGCCACGGCGTGCGCCTCCTCGCCCGGGGCGGGGACGACTGGCCGCCGGCGCTCGCGGACCTCCCGCACATGCCGCTCGTCCTCTTCGCGCTCGGCGAGCCGGAGGCGATCACGAGGCCCTCGGCGGGAATCGTCGGCACTCGCCGTCCGACGCCGTACGGCATCCGCCAGGCGAGACGCTTCGCCGTCGAGCTCGCCGGGGCGGGCGTCACCGTCGTCAGCGGGCTCGCGCGCGGCGTCGATGGCGAGGCCCACCGCGCCGCGCTCGACGCCGGCGGCAGCACGGTCGCGGTGCTGGGGTCGGGGCTCGGCCGCATCTATCCGCCGGAGCACCGTCATCTCGCCGAGCGCATCCTGCGGCGCGGTGGCGGCGCGGTGGTCTCCGAGTTCCCCTGGAGCGCGGCGCCGAGGCGACACCACTTCCCGCAACGGAACCGGATCCTCAGCGGGCTCTCGCGCGCGGTGGTCGTCGTCGAGGCGGGCCAGCGCAGCGGCAGTCTCCACACCGTCGACTGGGCGCTGCGGCAGGGGCGCGCCGTCTTCGCGGTCCCCGGTCGGGTCGATCAGCCGGAGGCGCTCGGGTGTCTCGAGCTCATCCGCAGCGGCGCGACGCCCGCGATCGAGCCGGCCGACGTGATCGAGGCCGTTCTCGAAGGGGCTCCCGCGCGCCGCGACCGCGGCCCGGACGGCCGGGTCGCGGGCGAGTCGGGCCCGACGAGCGATGCGTTTCTCGAATCGCTGCGGCCGCTCTTCTCCGAGCGAGACGCCTGGCATCCGAATGAGCTCTGCGATCGTCTCCGGTGCGAACCGGGTACGCTTCTTGCCGAGCTCAGCCGGCTCGAGTCGGCCGGTCGAATCCGCCGGATTATCGGCGGTTCGTTCATCCTCCTGGAAGACCCTCGGGAATGAGGGGATGCCGCCGCCAGGTCCCCGTTCCCGTTCCCGTTCCCGTCCCCGTTCCCGAAAACGTCAGGACCGCACCGCGCCGATTGGCCCCGGTTCCGGCCGCCATCGTACACTTGATCCGGAGCGTCCCCGCCGAATGGCGAGCCGCAGTACCCACGGAAAAGAGAGAGAGCAGCATCGGGTAGGTCGCCGTGCCAGCCTCAGTGTCGGATTCCCCGTCGGTGGCCGAGAAGAAGACGTCGCCCTCGGTCGAGCCGGGCGTGGACCGCGAGCCAGGCGAGCTGATCGATAACCGCTACCGCTGTATCCGCAAGCTCGGTCGCGGGGGCATGGGCGCGGTCTATCTGGTCGAGGACCTGACGGAGCCCGGCCTCGAGCTCGCCCTGAAGCAGGTGCGCAGCGACCGGGCGGATTCCCGCACCGTCGCCATCCTCAAGAACGAGTACCTGGCGCTCTCCAGCCTGGCGCACCCGAATCTCGCGTCGGTCCACGACTTCGGGTTCGACCGCCGGGCCGGCGAGTACTATTTCACCTGCGAGTACGTGCGGGGCATCCAGCTGCTGAAGGCGACGCAGGGCCTGCAGCTCGGCGACACGATGGACCTCCGCATGCTGCTCTACCTGTTCGTCGAGATGCTCCGCGGGCTCGAGTTCATCCATTCGCGCGGCCTCGTCCACGGCGACCTCAAGCCCGAGAACATCCTGGTCTCCTCCGACGCCGACGGCGGCCTCGGGGACGACGCGCAGGGAGTGCGGGTGAAGCTGATCGATTTCGGCCTCACCAAGCGCGAGAAGGAGTTCGGGGGCAAGAAGATCTTCGGCACCTCGTGGTACATCGCGCCGGAGACCATTCTCGGCGCGCAGGTCGACCGCCGTACGGACCTCTACTCGCTCGGCGTCGTCCTCTACCACATGGCGGTGCGGAAGCTGCCCTTCAGCGGCAAGTCGAACGTCGTCGTGCTCAAGGGGCACCTCGAGGACCAGCCGCCGTTCCCGAGCGACGTCAACGACACGGTGCCGCGGGAACTCGGCGATCTCATCATGCGCATGATGACGAAGAAGCCGTCGGAGCGCTATCCGAACGCGCTCTCGGTGATCGAGGACATCAACCAGCGGCTCGACATGCGCTTTCCCGTCGAGACCGTCGACACGGCCCGCAGCTACCTGGTGAGCGCCACGTCGGTGGCGCGGACGAGGGAGATCAGCGAGCTGCGGGCGTTCTTCAACAAGGTCTACCCGCACGCGGAAGTCGAGACCGACGACGGGCTGCGCCTGTCGTTCGACTCCGACATGGCGGAAGACGACAGCTTCGACTTGCCGCCTTCCCCGAGCGGGCGGTTCTTTCTGATCCGCGGCGAGTCGAAGATCGGCAAGGCGCGCCTGATCAGCGAGTTCAAGCGCTTCGTCGAGGTGCGCGACGCGCGGTTCCTCCACGTTTCTCTCGAGAAGGAAAACGAGTACGACCGCAAGAACCTCGTTCGCGTGTTCGATCACCTGAAACGAGTGCTCGAGGGCGGCGACAACAAGCTCCATTCCTACGTCCTCAAGATCATGGGCACGCTGAACTCGACGGTCCACGACATCGACGACCACAAGTTCCACGCGGCTCTCGAGGTGATCTCGGACGCGCTGATCGCGTCGTGCAGGACGCTCCCGATGGTGCTCGTGTTCTCGAAGCTCGAGAACTCGGGCGAGGGCTTCCTCAAGTTCCTCCGCATCCTGGTGCAGAAGATCGCGGTCGTCGATGACAACCTCTCGAAGCTGATGGTGGTGGCGACCGTCCGCGAGGAGGACATGGAGAAGATCACCCTCCGCCGCCTCCTGCTGTCGCCCGCCATCCGCTCGCACTTTCGCGAGATCCCGCTCGAGCGTCTCGCCCGGGAGGACATGGAGGTCCTCCTCGAGTCGATGTTCCGGTCGCACAAGTTCCCGCCGCGGCTGATCGAGCGGATCTACGAGGAGAGCGACGGCAACCCCGGCGTCGTGCGCGACATCCTCGATCACTTCATCGAGGCCGGTCGCCTGCTGCACCGCGCCGACGGCTGGCACTACGCCGGGAACATCGAAACGGAGCAGATGCCCGGACAGGTCCGCCAGGAGCTGCGCTCGCGGATCAACTCGCTGGACCCGGACGCCATCCGACTCGGCCTCGCCTTCGCGTTCCTCGGCAACTCGTGCGAGCTCGAGGTCGCATCGCAGCTCGCCGAGATCGAGCCGTCGAGGATCCTGCCGACCATCCTGACGCTGAAGCGCGCCAGACTGATCCGGGAGGACGGTGAGGGCAAGGCGGACTTCTTCTCGTTCACCCAGGCGAGCGCGCGCGAGCTCTTTTGCCAGCTCGCCTCGCGCGAGGACCAGCTGAAGATCCACCGCCGGGCCGGCGGGATCCTCGAGAGCCGCTTCGAGGCGAGCGGCGACACCGATCCCGGCAGGCTGGCCAACCACTTCCTGATGGGCGGACGCTTCGACGAGGGCGTCAAGCACAGCCTCGTCGCCGCGGAGGACTACTCGCAGCGCCTGATGCCGAGGAGGGCGCTCGAGACGTACCGGAACATGCGCGAGCGGTGCCCGGGCGAGCACGTTCCGGCCGCGCGCGACGTCGACTTCCGCATCGCGTGCCTCGAGGCGATGGTCGGTCGCACGCGGCGCGCCGTCTCCATCCTGTCGCGTCTCCTCGAGCGCGATGACTGGCGTCCCGAGGGCGGCGCGGTGCGGCGTGGGGACGTCCTCGTCGAGCTCGCGACCATCCTGGCTCGACGCGGCGAGTTCCGGCGCAGCGGCAAGTGTCTGCAGCGGGCCTACGACGACCTCAAGGGGAACGGGCGATCGCCCTCGTTCGTGCGTCTCCTCGGGACGTACGCGCGGCTCTTCCAGCTGCGCGGCAACTACCTCGAGAGCTTCCGCTACTGCGAGACGGCGCTCGAGGCGGCGAGCCAGCTCGACGGGATCGAGCAGGCCAAGCTCTCGCTCATCGCGGCCGAGAACCACTACCGTCTCAACGACGCCGCCAAGGCGATCAAGGCCTGCATCGCGGCGCTCGCGGCCCTGGAGGGCTACCAGGGGATCGGCGCCATGGGCTTCGTTTTCTTTGCGCTCGGCAGGTTCTACCAGTACAAGGGCTGGGTCGAGAGCTCGAGCCGCCAGTTCGAGCTCGGCGCGAAGGCGTTCCGTCGCTCGGGACTGCCCCGCTGGGAGGCGACCTGCCGTCACGAGGTCGGCGTCGCCCTGCTCTCGATGGGAGAGGTGCTCGCCGCGCGGAAGTACGCGCTTCACGCCAAGCGGCTCTTCGAGAAGGTCGAGAACATCAGCGCGCTCCCCGACACGCTGCGCTCCCTCGCCGAGACACACCGGCTCCTCGGGCGTTACGAGGAGGCGGAGGAGTACATCTCCCGGGCGATGAACCTGGTGCAGAAGCTCGGCATCTCGAGGAAGCTGCGTGATATCAACTTCATCTGCGCCCGCGTCTGCATCGATCGCGGGCACATCGGCCAGGCCGGCGAGTTCATCCGACCGCCGGACGAGAAGCAGAAGGAGATCGAGGACGAGGCGGGCGTGCTGGGTCGGATCGAGCTCCAGTGCGAGGTGGCGATGCTCTCGGGTGACTACAAGCGCGCGCTCGACCTCGTCGCTCTCGCGACCATCCGCGTGCGCGACGTCAAGAACCGCCTGCGCGCCATCCCGATGCTCGAACAGCGCGCCAGGCTCCACCTCGAGCTCGGCCGTGACGGCGAGGCAAAGCGGGCGATCGGCCAGCTCGAGGAGCTCGGCAACGAGTTCCGCCTGCCGCTCGTGCTGGCGCGGGCGACGATGCTCCGCGGCCGCGGCCTGATCACCGCCGGCGCCCCGACTCGCGCGCTCGAGGAGCTCCAGCGCGCGCTCGAGGTGTTCAAGGATCGCGGCGCCGAGCGCGATCTCGCGGTGCTCTACCTCGATCTCGGCCGCGCCTGCATGGAGCTCAACGACCTCGACACGGCCGAGATCTACCTCGAGGAGGGGTTCTACCTCGCGAAGAAGCTCAACCTCGTCGCCCTGCGGGCGCAGTATCTTGCCATCATGGGCCGGATCGAGCTGCTCTCCGAGGACGGCGATGAGAACCGCGCCGGAGCGCACTTCCAGGCGGCGTTCTCGCTGGCGCAGAAGCACGAGTTCGGCGACCTGCTGTGGCAGGTGCGGATGATCCAGGGAAAGGCGCTCTGGGAGCGGGGTCTCGAGGCGGAATGCCGCAAGGCGCTCGAGGAGGCGGTCGGACTGCTCGAGTCGGCCCTCGAGCGCATTCCGACGGCCTACCACACGGAATACGCCAAGGCGCACGGCGGAGATGCCGAGAAGCTGCTCGAGAAGGTTGCGATTCGCGCGGATTCCGAGTAAATGTACGGATCGTCGCATTGTCCTCGCGGCGGTGATCCGCGGCAAGTGATCCTCGGCGATCCGCGACGCTGGTCCCCGGCGGCTGTATCTCCCGGCTTCGATTCCCCGCGCGAGCGTCGCTCTTTCTCGACGGGGGTATCCAGAGTCTCGAGGCGTGAACATGGAAAACGAGGGCGGGTGGCTCCAGCGCACCCACACCTGTGGAGAGCTCCGGTCCGACAATGTCGGCGATGAAGTCACCCTGAACGGGTGGGTCGAGAGCGTCCGCGATCACGGCGGCGTCCGTTTCGTCGATCTTCGCGATCGCTACGGTTTCACGCAGGTGGTCTTCGGAAACGACGCCGGCTACGAGGAGATCGTGCGCGGCATCCGCTCGGAGTACGTCCTCTCAGCGCGGGGCAAGGTGCGGCTGCGGCCGGAGGGGATGAAGAACGAGAAGATCTCGACCGGCGACGTCGAGGTCGTGGCGAGCGACGTGCAGGTGCTCAACGCCTCGCGCACGCCGCCGATCGAGATCGCCGAGGGGAGCGGCCCCGAGCCGAACGAGGAAGTGCGGCTCAAGCACCGGTTTCTCGATCTCCGCAGGCGGGGCGTCCAGCGCAATCTCATCTTGAGGCACCACGTCGTGCGCGCCATCCGCGAGTTCATGGACGCGGAGGGCTTTCTCGATATCGAGACCCCCGTGCTGACGCGGAGCACGCCCGAGGGCGCGCGCGACTTCCTGGTGCCGTCGCGCCTCCAGAAGGGCCGCTTCTTCGCGCTGCCGCAGTCGCCGCAGCTCTTCAAGCAGCTGCTGATGATCTCCGGCTACGACCGCTACTATCAAATCGTCAAGTGCTTCCGCGACGAGGACCTCCGCGCCGACCGCCAGCCGGAGTTCACGCAGGTGGACGTCGAGATGTCCTTCGTCAAGGAGAGCAACGTCACGTCGCTGATCGACCGTCTCATCGTCCACGTCGTGCGCGAGGTGCACGGTCGCGAGCTCAACTACCCGTTCCCGCGACTCTCCTACCGCGAGGCGATGGCGCGCTACGGGTCGGACGCGCCGGACACGCGCTTCGGGATGGAGATCCAGGACCTCACCGACGCCGCCTGCCAGACGGACTTCCGCCTCTTCAAGCGTGTCGCGGAGGACGGGGGACGCGTGCGCGCGATCCGCGTCGAGGCGAAGCACGGGCTGTCGCGCAAGGAGATCGACGACGCCGAGCCGTTCGTCAAGCAGTTCGGCGCCAAGGGGCTCGCCTGGTTGCGCTTCGACTCCGACGGCACGCGCGGCTCGATCGCCAAGCTGCTCGGTGAGGGCGGCGACGTCCGGCTCCGCGACGCGGCGGGCGCCGCCGCGGCCGGCGACGTGCTCTTCATGGTCGCCGACCGGGACGAGGTGGCGCTGCCCGCGCTCGGACAGCTGCGGCTTGACCTCGCCCGCCGCTGGAACCTCGCCGCGTCCGATCGCATGGACTTCCTCTGGGTGGTCGACTTCCCGCTCCTCGAGCGGGACGAGGAGGCGAACCGCTGGACCGCCTGTCACCACCCGTTCACCGCGCCGCGCGAGGAGGACCTCGAGCTCCTCGAGAGCGACCCGGGCCGCGTCCGGGCGCGCGCCTACGACGTCGTGCTCAACGGCATCGAGCTCGGCGGGGGCAGCATCCGAATCCACTCGCCGGAGGTGCAGCAGCGCGTCTTCCGGGCGATCGACCTCGGCGAGGAGGAGGCGCGGCAGAAGTTCGGCTTCCTGCTCGACGCGCTCTCCTACGGGGCGCCGCCGCACGGGGGCATCGCGCTCGGTCTCGACCGCTTCATCATGCTTCTCGCCGGCGCCGATTCGATCCGCGAGGTCATCGCGTTTCCGAAGACGGCGCGCGGCACCTGCCTGTTGACCGACGCGCCGAGCGACGTCGCCGATCGGCAGCTTCAGGAGCTCGGCCTCAAGCTGCGCGGTCCCCGGGCGGAGTGAGGCGCGCGCGTTGTTTTCCTTTTGCTCGGCTCTCGAGGATCGTGCTACTATGCTCGGGGCAAGTCCCCGTCGGTCGGAAGTTCACCCGGCGCTTCCCGACCGTGATCGGCAGGGCGTGATCGCGGACAGCCGCGCGCGCCGGCTCATGGCCGGGATCCTGATTTGCTGGAGGTACTTCCATTCCGCCGCCGAGATTCAGACGCGACACGCGACCAATCAAGGGCAGTTACCGGGTTATCGATCGACCGCGCCGGGGAACCATCCGGTTGATCGACGAGGAGGGCACCCAGGTCGGAATCGTGGAGATTCCCGAGGCGCTCGCCCTCGCCGAGGAGAAGGGCCTCGACCTGGTCGAGGTCGCTCCCCAGGCCGACCCGCCGACTTGCCGCATCATGGATTACGGCAAGTTCAAATACGAGCAGAAGAAGAAGACGCACAAGCAGAAGAAGTCGGCGCACCGTCGCAAGGAGATCAAGCTGCGGCCGAAGATCGGCCAGCACGACTTCGACGTCAAGATCGACCACGCCCGGACGTTCATCGCCAAGGGGCACAAGGTGCTTGTCACCATGGTGTATCGAGGGCGGGAGATGATCCACCTCGACATGGGGCGGGAGTTGCTGGCCAAGTTCGCGCAGACGCTCGAGGATATCGCCAAGGTCGAGCAGGAGCCGGTGCGCGAGGGTCGCAACCGCATGAACATGATCCTCTCGGCCAAATAGCGGCCCGGCGTGGGGAAAAGGGCCCAACTTTTTGTTGCGTTTTCGCGCCGATCAGTACAATAGGCTGTTTCGATGCCGGTTGCCGCGCACCGGGGAACCGGATCCGGGTGACCGGCCGACGAGGGCCGGAAACCCTGTCGGAGCGAGACGTTCCGCGGGCACGCCGGCCGCACCACGAGTCGCAGGCCACGCGTAGAAGACCACGCGTAGAAGACCACGCGTAGAAGACATGCCGAAGCTGAAGACGAACAAGAGCGCTGCCAAGCGGTTCCGCGTCACCAAGAACGGCAAGCTGAAGCACAGCCGGGCCGGGCGCGGACACCTGCTCTCCGGCAAGTCGCGGAAGCGCAAGCGCCAGCTGAGGAAGCGCAAGATCGCCACGCCGGCGGACTCGGCCCGTCTGCAGCGTCTCCTCGGGTTGATGGGCTGACGCCCGGAGAAGATACATGCGCGTCAAGAACGCCGTCGCCAAGCTGCGCCGCAAGCGGCGACTGCTCAAGCGGGTGAAGGGATTCCGGGGAGCCCGGAGCAAGCTCGTCCGGGTCGCCAAGGAGTCGAGGATTCGCTCCGAGGCGTACGCGACTCGACACCGTCGGCTCAAGAAGCGCCAGATGCGCAGCCTGTGGATCCTGCGGATCAACGCGGCGTGCCGCGCGCAGGGCGTGTCCTACAGCCGCTTCATGAACGGGCTCAAGAAGGCCAAGGTCGACCTCGACCGCAAGGTCCTCTCGGATCTCGCCGTCCGCGACGCGGCGGCGTTCAGTCACCTCGTCGAGCTCGCCAAGAAGGCGAGCTGAGGCGTCCGCGCCGGCTCCGCCAGACGCGCCTCAGGTTGGCCCTCTCCGAACGATGGCCCTCTCCAAGCGAATCGAGAACGTCCGCAACGCCTTCCGCGAGGCCCTGGGCGGTCTCCACCGCGACGGCGCGGCGGACGACTCGGTGGAGGAGGTCCGCCGTCGATTCCTCGGCCGCAAGGGCGAGGTCCAGTCGCTGATGGCGGGCCTCAAGGAGCTCGACCCGGGCGACCGCGCCGCCGCCGGCAAGGCGCTCAACCTCCTCAAGCAGGAGATCGAGACCGGCATACGGGAGACCCGCGAGGGGCTCGAGTGCAGCCGGCTCGAGGAGGCGCTGCGCTCCGAGTGGGTCGATATCACCCTCGACCTCGACCCCGAGAGCGAGCGCGCCGGCAGCCTCCACCCGGTCTCGCGCGTCCAGTACGAGATCGAGGACATCTTCACGTCGCTCGGCTTCGAGGTCCTCGACGGTCCGCACGTCGAGACCGAGTACTACAACTTCGAGGCGCTCAACACGCCGGAGGATCACCCGGCGAAGGACATGCAGGACACGTTCTACCTCCAGGACGGCAACCTGCTGAGGACGCACACGTCGTGCATCCAGATCCGCGGCATGGAGCGCCTCCGGCCGCCCTTCAAGATCATCGGTCCCGGCAAGGTCTTTCGCTGCGAGCGGGTCGACGCGAGCCACGAGGCGACCTTCCACCAGCTCGAGGGGATGATGGTCGATCACGACATCAAGGTCGCGAACCTCATTTACTTCATGAAGCTGCTGCTCTCGAAGATCTTCCGTCGCGAGGTCGAGGTGCGGCTGCGTCCGGGCTACTTCCCGTTCGTCGAGCCGGGGTTCGAGCTCGACATCCGCTGTCTGATCTGCGGCGGGGCGGGCTGCGGTGTGTGCAAGCGCGTCGGGTGGCTCGAGCTGCTGCCGTGCGGCATGGTGCACCCGAACGTGCTCCGCCACGGAAAGATCGATCCCGGCGAGTACTCGGGCTTCGCGTTCGGGCTCGGACTCGACCGCCTCGTCATGATGAAGTACCAGATCGACGACATTCGACTGTTTCACGGCGCCGATCTCCGCTTCCACGCGCAGTTCCGCTGAGCTGCGGGCGGGCGCTCGCGATGGGCGCGTGACGGCGTCCCTGTCGACCCATGTACATCTCGCTCAACTGGATTCGACGGCACTGTCCCTTCGAGACCGACGATTCGCCGGCGCGGATCGGCGAGCGCTTCTCGCTCGCGACGGCCGAGGTCGAGGGCGTGACGAGCCGCGGCGAGGGGCTCGAGCAGTTCGTCGCCGGCCGGGTGCTCGAGTCGGAGGAGGTCAACGGCACCGGGGGCCGGCTGCGGAAGTGCCTCGTCGATCACGGCGCCGCGAAGCCGTCGACGGTGGTGTGCGGCGCTCCGAATGCGCGGGTCGGCGTGGTCGCTCCGTTCGCGCGCCCGGGCCTCGTGGTCCTCGGCAAGGAGCTGCGCGCCGCCAAGATCCGCGGCGTGGTCTCCCACGGCATGCTCCTCGCGGAGGACGAGCTCGGGCTCTCGGACAATCACGACGAGATCATGGAGCTGCCCGGGGACGTCGAGCCGGGCGTGCCGCTGACCGAGGTGCACCCCGACCTCCGCGACATCGTGCTCGAGATCGACAACAAGTCGATGACGCACCGGCCGGACCTGTGGGGGCATCACGGGCTGGCGCGCGAGTTCGCGACCATCTACGGGACGCCGCTGCGACCCTATGAGGTCGACGAGTCGCTCGCCACGCGCCGCGGCGATGCGCGTGTCCGGGTGTCGATCGAGGACGGCGACGCGCGCCGGCGGTGCCGGCGGTACTGCGGCCTGCGAATCGATCGCGTCAAGGTGGGACCGTCGCCGGCATGGCTCCGACACCTGCTCCTCGCGGTCGGCAGTCGTCCGATCAACAACATCGTCGACATCACGAACTACATCCTCTTCGACCTCGGGCAGCCGCTGCACGCGTTCGATCGAGAGCGCATCGAGGGCGAGCAGATCATCGTCAGGATGCGCTCGCCGAAGGAGAAACTGCGGCTCCTCGACGGGCGGGAAATCGCTCTCGACGCCGAGGACCTCGTGATTGCCGACGGACGCCGCGCCGTCGCGCTGGCCGGCGTCATGGGCGGCGAGGACTCCGAGATCTCTCCGGAGACGACCTCGATCTTTCTCGAGTCCGCGAACTTCGATCCGGGGAGCGTGCGTCGCTCGAGCATGCGCCACGGACGGACCGAGTCGTCGGCGCGCTTCGAGAAGTCGCTCGATGCGACCCAGGCGCGTCTCGGCATCCTCCGCGCCGCGGAGCTCGTGCTCGAGCTCTGCCCCGGCGCCAGGGTGGTCGGGCCCCTTCAGGACGTCGGCTTCGAGCCTCCGGATCCGATCGTCATCGAGCTCTCCTCCGACTTCATCCCGGGGCGTCTGGGCACCGAGCTCAGCGAGGAGCGGACGCGCGAGATCCTCGACGGCCTCGGTTTCGAGGTCGACGAGACGCAGCGCGCCGCGGCCGACATCGGCATCGCGCCGTCGACCTGGCGCGTCACTGTCCCGAGCTGGCGGGCGACGCGCGACGTGTCGATCCGTGAGGATCTGGTCGAGGAGGTCGGCCGCATTCACGGCTACGGGGAGATCGAGCCGTTCGCGCCGAAGTGGCCGGTGGTGGCGCCGCCGATCAACGAGCGGCGCGTGCTCGAACGCGGCATCAAGCAGTTCCTGACTCTGCGATGCGGCCTCGACGAGGTGTTCACGTACCCCATGGTGGGCGCCGAGCATTGCGCCCTCTTCGGGCTCGACCCGTCGGAGCACCTGGTGCTGGTCAACGCCATGAGCGAGGACCTCGACCGGCTTCGACGGGAGATCGTGCCGATCCACCTCGAGAAGGCGCGCGACAATCAGCGCTTCGTCGAACGCTTCGGGTTCTTCGAGATGGGGCGCGTGTACCTGAAGGAGGCGTCGCGGCTGCGCGAGCCGGAGCTCCCGCGGGAGCAGACGCGCGTCTGCGGCGTGCTGTCGGTCCCCGAGAAGGACGAGCGGAACTTCTACCGGGTGCGGCGCATCGTCCTGTCGCTCGCGCGCTTCCTCCAGCTCGACGGCGTCTCGATTGCGCCGCTCGAGGCCGCTCCGTCCTGGGCGCACCCGGGTGTCGGCGCGACGCTTCGCGTCGGGGATGCGGTCGCCGGGAGCTTCTACCGCGTGCACCCGGTCACCGCCGGGCGGCTCGAGCTGCGCGGCGACGTGCTCGCCTTCGATCTCGATCTCGAGACGATCGCCGCCGCGCCGCGCTCCGAGACCCGCTACCGGCCGCTGCCACGCTATCCGGGCGTGCCGTTCGACGTCGCCGTCGTCGCCGACGAGAGGACGGCGGTCGGCGCGATCCGAGAGGTCATCGTCGAGGCGGGGAAGGAGCTCCTGCGTGACGTCTCCGTGTTCGACGTCTACCGCGGAGCGGGCGTCGGCGAGGGAAAGAAGTCGGTGGCCTTCCAGCTGCTCTTCCGCGCGGATGACCACACGCTCGGCGCCGACGAGGTCGATCGCATCCAGAACGCGGTCGTCGAGGCGCTCGAGCGCGCCGGCTACCCGTTGCGGAGCTGACCCGGGGCTCGCAGCCCGGCTTCCGCGATCTCCATCCGCGATCCGCGCTCGATGGCCCGGCTCACTCGGCGCGCATCCACGCCTCGTCGTCGCGGGGCGACCAGCCAGGAGGCGTCTCGCCGGAGTGCTCCGGCTCGTCGTCCTCGGGCTGCAGGGCGCGCGCCGCGGCGAGGCGGCGAGCGCAGCCGGCGCGCGCGGTGACGTAGAAGCCCTTGTGGCCGAGCCGCAGCGCCTGGTCGTACAGCTCGAGCGCCTCGGCGTACTCGCCCATCGCCTCGAGAAACACGGCCAGGTTGTACGCCGCCGCGGCGTTCTGCGGGTTGGTCTCGAAATAGCGCCGCATGTCGGCGGCCGCCTGCGCGACGCCACCGGCCTTCGCCGTCTCGATGATCGGCAGCTGCGCCTCGTCGTCGTCGTCGAGTCGCACGTAGCTCACGACCGACACCGGCGTCAGGTCGTGGAGCAGGCGCGCGACGGCGCGGCGGCCGGCGTACTCGATGATCTCTTCACGAGGTGCCTCCAGGTCGTCGGTCGATGCCACGCCGCGATACTCTCTCTCGACGAGGATCGCCCGACCCTCGTCGTCGAAGACGGTCACCGCGAGCAACACCGCGCCGCACTTGACCGGAACGACCTCGACGTACTCCGCGCCCTCCTCGTCGACGCGGACGACCTCGTTGTTGTCTCGATACGCGACCCACTCGAGGATGTCGATGCGCACGCCGGCGTGCCGCGACTCGAGCGCCGTCGACGCGGCCGTTCCCTCGAGCGCGACTCGCCTGCCGGAGACCCGCACGCGGACGCCGTCCTCGCTCCGATCGGCGGCCGTGAAGTAGCCACGAGCGCGGCACTGGTTGAGGAACTCGCGGTAGACGTACTCGCGGGCGCTGCGGCGTCCCTCGCCATCCAGGATCACCAGGTGGTTCGTCGCGCCGACGTTGACCGGACCCGGGCGCATGCTGTAGACGGCGATTTTGGTGGCGCAGCCGGACGCCGCGACGAGCGCGAGGGCGCCGGCCAGCGCCAGGGATCGGTGGGTGGACATCGGTCTCTCCTGGCGCTCTCGGGGCGCTCTCATCTCGGATCTCCCGGAATCTTCGATCTCTTCGGAACTTGCGTCACTCGGCCGACACCCCTTTTGTCGGACCCCGGGAGGAAGGCGCTTTGCCCGTTTTTCGCTGCGAACCGAGGGCTCGCCGGAGGCGTCACGAGGTTGCGCCGCGCGGGAGGGGCGAAGTACAATGTGCCCCGTTGCATCGCGGCGCGCGGTGATTGCGTGAGGCGGTTCGTCAGGCGCCTGCGTCGGACGGCCCTTCGCGCGGTCCTGCGTCCGGCGGTGTTGAAGTGAAGGAAAGACCGAAGTGAAGAGATCCGAGGAGCTCACCATGGCCCGCGCCTTTCTTTTCATCGTTCTCGTCGCCCTCGGCGCTGGCGGCATGTACGCGTACCAGCAATACCTCGCCGAGGGCGGGGCAGGCGGCGGCGTTCCGGAAACGCCGTCGGCTGGATCCACGGCGGACGCCGACGCGCTGGCGGACACCGCGCTGGCGCCCGTGGCGAGCAGCGACGAGGGGGCTCCGACCCCGGCTGTCGAGACGGGCCAGGAGATTGCCGACTCGCCCGCCGACGCGCCTCCCGCTCCCGACGTGCTGGTCCTCGGCGCGGACGAGCTGCGGCCGGAGTCGCCGCCCGCGGAGGAGAACGCGCCTCCGAATCCGCTCCTCGGGGCCGCTCCGGAGGAGTTCGCGGAGTCGTACCGCGCCGCGACCAAGGCGATCGCTTCCGGCGATATCGAGCAGGGGTATCGGCTCTACCGCGTCATCTGGGACGCCGCGAAGGGCCGCGACGACATCGACGTCACCGTGGTCGCGCGCAAGCTCGCCGAGGCGACGCCGGACGAGGACGAGAGGATCGAGTACTTCCGCTACGTCGCCGAGCATGACGCGGTCGCCGCGGGGCAGTTCCAGGCGAGCCTCCGCGCGGGGACGGCGCTCGCCGGCGAGCGGGACGCCGAGTCCGTGCGCTCGGCCTGGAAGATGCTCACCCGGGCCTACAACTCCGCCCGCAACGCGGACGAGCGCGCCCGCGTGCTCGACGTGCTCGATCCGTTCCTGAAGAAGCACCTCTTTTCGCGACGGCCGTCGCCGCTCCTCGAGCGATATCGCGTCCAGGAGGGCGATCACCTGTCGCGTATCGCCAGCCAGTACAACACGTCCGCGGACGCGATCAGGCAGCTCAACGGCATCGAGAACGACGTCATCCGGGTCGGGCAGCGGCTGCTCATTCTCCCGGGCGAGGTCACCATCGCGATCAAGAAGAGCGACTTCCGGCTGGCGCTCTTCGTCGACGGCAAGCTCCTGATGGATCGTCCGATCGGCATCGGCGCCGACGACTCGACGCCCGAGGGCTCCTACGTCATCGACGTCAAGCAGAAGGACCCCATCTGGTATCGCCCCGGCAAGCCACCGCTCCTGCCGAGCGATCCGCGCAACATCCTCGGCACGCGCTGGCTCGGCTTCCGCGACTCCGACGGCATCGGGATCCACGGCACGCCCGACCAGTCCTCGATCGGCAAGGCGGTGTCCTCCGGCTGCATCCGGCTCCGAAATGCCGACATCGAGCTGATCTACGACTTCGTGCCGCGGATGACGCGGGTCACGGTGGAGCCCTGAGCCCGGAGCGCGGCCGGCGTGGCGGCCGCGGTCGCCGCGGACGGCTCATGGCGTTTCTCGTCACGAACTTTGGTCTAAGAAACCGGCGCCTCGAGAGTCGTAGAGGGTGAGGCCGGAGGTCGCGTCCGGCCGCGACGCTGTCCCTGCTTCGACCTCGGAGGCCGCCATGCACTGCAGACTCGCGCTCGCCCTGGCGCTCGTCGTTCTGAGCCTCGCGCCGGGCGCCTCGCTTCTCGCCGACGGGTTCATCTACATCGAGCCGCACGTCGTCGACGTGCCGCATCCGACTCCCCAGCCGCGGCCACGCCGCATCGCGCGGCCGCAGTTTCCGCTGCGCGTCACACGGCACCACGTAACCGTCGAGGTCGACGGCAACGTCGCGCGGACCCGCGTTGACGAGACCTTCCACAACCCGAATCCGCGGCAGCTCGAGGGGACATACCTCTTCCCGCTGCCTCCGGGCGCGTCAATCTCGAACTTCGCGATGTCGATGAACGGCAAGATCGTCGACGGGGAGGTGCTCGAGCGCGACAAGGCGCGATCGATCTACGAGTCGATCGTGCGTCAGATCAAGGACCCGGGACTGCTCGAGTACGTCGACCGCGGGCTGTTCAAGGCGCGCGTGTTTCCGATTCCTGCCAACGGCGACGTCCGTGTGCAGATCGACTACGACGAGCAGCTCCGCGCGGACCACGGACACACGCGGTACCACTACCCTCTCGACACCGGCAAGTATTCCTCCGGCGACTACAACAACGTGCTCATCTCGATCGCCCTCCGGACCCATGCGCCGATCCGCACGGTCAACTGCCCGACGCACTCCGTCGACGTGGCGCGGCCGTCGGATCGCGAGGCGCGGGTCAGTTTCGAGGCGAGCCGGCTGACGGCGGACGAGGACTTCATCCTCGACTGGAACGTCGGCACCGACGCTCTCGCCCCGATGCTGCTGACGCACCGGGGCAGCGATGAGGACCGCTTCTTCCTGCTCTCCGTCGCGCCGTCCGTCCACCGACCGGAGCCGGCGCCCCCGAAGGACCTGGTGATCGTGCTCGACACGTCGGGCAGCATGCTCGGCCCGAAGATGGACGACGCGCGCCGGGCCGTGAAGCACTGCGTGCACGGCCTGAACGAGGGGGACCGATTCAACATCGTCGACTTCTCGAGCGAGGCGAGGAAGTTCCGGGACGGCGTCGTCGAGGCGACACCCGAGAACCGCGCGTCCGCGGTGACCTACATCGACGGGCTGAAGGCACGCGGCGGCACGCACGTCGAGGAGGCGCTCCGGGCCGCGCTGACGTCCTTTCCCGCGGCGGACGGCCGCCTGCAGATCGTCGTTCTCATCGGCGACGGCGAGCCGACGCTCGGCCTCACCCGTCCCGACGAGCTCACCGCCATGGTCAAGCCGCTCAACGTGGCCGGCAAGCGCATCTTCTGCTTCGGTGTCGGCGTGGAAGTCGACACGCTGTTGCTCGACCGTCTCGCCAGCGAGAACCGCGGCACGACGGAGTACGTGCTGCCCGGCGAGCAGCTCGAGATCAAGCTCTCGAACTTCTACGACAAGATCGACCACCCGGTGCTCACCAACGTCGCGATCGACTTCCGCGGACTCGCCACCAGCGACGTGTATCCGAAACCCCTTCCGGACCTCTTCAGCGGCGACGAGCTGGTGGTTCTCGGGCGCTTTCGAGATCCGGGACGGCACACCGTGCTCATCCGTGGAACCTACCTCGGGAAGGAGCAAGTGCTCGAGTACTCGCTCGACTTCACCGACGAGGGGCCACGCAACGATTTCCTCCCCCGCATGTGGGCGGCGCGAAAGGTGGGATATCTGCTCGAGGCGATCCGGCTCCACGGCGAGAACCCCGAGCTGCGCGACGAGATCGTTCACCTGAGCAAGCGATACGGCATCCTCACTCCCTACACGTCATACCTGATCGTCGAGGACGAGTCCACGAGGCAGCCTCCCGCGACCGGCCTCGAGACGATCGGCGCCGTCCGACTCCGGGAGACGCTCCGGGGCCGGGCGGACAGCGCGAACGCGGCGAGACCCGGGGCCGCCGAGTCCGCCGGTACCGACGCTGTCGCCTCCGACAGGCTCCAGTTCGGTGGGCTCAGGCGGTCCGCGGGACGCGAGAGCATCAAGGCGAGCGACGTCATCCGGAAGATCCGGAGCGGCGAGCTGGGCGAGATCGAGAGCTTCGTCGAGGAGCGCGTCAACCGCGACGAGATGCGGATGCAACAGGTCGCGGGCAAGACGTTCTACTACATGAGCGGCGACCGCTGGGTCGATTCCGCCATCGGCTCGCGGCCGATCGACGGCGCGCGCGAGGTCGTTGCGTACTCTGACGAGTACTTCGAGCTGCTCCGCGAGCATCCCGGCATCGGTCGCGTGCTCTCGGTCGGCGATCGGCTGGCGTTCCTCTGGGAAGGTCAGGTGATCGTCGTCCGGGTACAATAGGGGAATGACTGCTGGCGAGACCGGACGGATCTACCTCGACCATGCCGCGACCACTCCAGTCCGGCCCGAGGTGCGGGCCGCGATGGCGCCGTACCTCGGCGATCGCTTCGGAAACCCCAGCTCTCTCCACGGCGAGGGCCGCGCCGCGCGCGAGGCGCTCGAGTCCGCCCGGGACGCGATGCGCTCCGCGCTCGGCGCGCGCGACTGCCGGGTGGTATTCACGGGAGGCGGGACCGAATCGGACAACGCGGCGATCCTCGGAACGCTCCTCGCGCGCCTCGCCGAGGGGGCGAGTCCCGCCGAGCTTCACGTCGTCGCGAGCGCCGTCGAACACGCCGCCGTCCTCGGCGCGCTCGAGGTCGCGAACCGCTGGGGCGTGAGCCACACGCTCGTGGCGGTCGACGGCGAAGGACGCGTGGATCCGTCGGACGTGCTGGCCGCGCTGCGTCCCGGGACCGCGCTCGTTTCCGTCATGGCCGTCAACAACGAGACCGGCACGATCGAGCCGATTCGCCAGATCGGCGATCGCGTGCGCGCGCGGGGCGTGACATTCCACACCGACGCCATCCAGCTCCTCGGCAAGGGCGCCGTCGACATCGCCGATCTGCCGGCGGACATTGTCACACTCTCGGCACACAAGATCTGCGGTCCGAAGGGTGTCGGGGCGCTGGTCGTGCGCGATGGCGTCGCACTCGAGGGACTCGTGCGAGGGGGCGCGCAGGAGCGAGGGCTGCGTGGCGGCACCGAGTCAGTGGCGGGCGCCGTGGGATTCGCCGAGGCGACGCGGCTCGCCGTCGAGGAGCTCGCCGTCGAGGCGCCGCGACTCGACGCGATGCGTCGTCGATTGCGCGACTCGATTCTCCGCTCGATCGACGAAACGCGGTGCAACACTCCCGACGATGGCGCGGCGCCTCACATCCTGAGCGTCGCCTTCGACGGTGTCGAGGGCGAGTCGCTGCTCCGCCGCCTCGACGACCTCGGCGTCGCGGTCTCCACCGGCAGCGCGTGCAATGTCGGCGCGCGGAAACCGTCCCACGTCCTCGCAGCGATGGGTTTCGAGCCGGCGAGGATTCGCGGCACGCTGCGGTTCTCGCTCGGACGCACGACGCGGGAGGAAGAGGTCGGTGAGGTCACGGCGCGCGTCGAGGACGCGGTGCGCCGCCTGCGGTCGATCGCGCCCGGCCGTTCACCGAGCTGACGCGCCGAATCCCGGTCGCCCGTGGAACGGACCGATAACGCGACGTTTGAAAAAATACGAAAAAAAGAAAAAAAATGGGCGCCCCCGGGCCGGGGAGGCTCGAGAGCGCCCTGGGGCAGTTGTGGGCATCGATTACTTTAGTGGGTGGCCCGGAGCTTGCAACACTTTTCCGGACAAAGTCGTGTCCGTGACTGTCGGGTTTCGGACGTTCTCCACAGTGGTGGACACTGTCTGCGTGTCCCGGGCCGATGAGGGAGGTCTGTCGCCGTTTCTCGCCGAGACCACGACTGTGGAGCGCGCAACCGTGGACCGCGCCGACGCCACTCGCCCTCCCCACGACGCCACTCCCCCACGACGCCACTCTCCCCGACGCCACTCTCCCCGACCATGGCCGTGGACTGTCCCACCTTCCCGAGCGCGCGTCTCGGAGCCCACGCCCGTGGACTCTTGCGCCGACGACCGGACGATGAAAAAAACCCCCGCGGACCCGGGGCCGCGGGGGCTCTGTTTGTGGTCGGGGTGATTGGATTTGAACCAACGACCTCTGCGTCCCGAACGCAGCGCTCTAGCCAAGCTGAGCTACACCCCGGTCGGTGCGCGCCCCATGGGGACGCGCCGGAGAATCGGCGAGTGTAGCGTCCGCCCGATGGAGCGTCAACGGGATTACGGCGCCTTTTTCCCGCCCTCGGCCTCTCGCCGGAACGCCTCATCGAGTCTCGCCTTCAACCGCTCCCGCATGGTCTTCTTGCAGGCCTTGGAGCAGGTGCGGAATTCTTCACGCGTCAGCGGGTCGAAGTGGATGCCGCCACCGGGGCGCTCCCATTCCATCTCCGAGCCGCAGATCGGGCAGGCGACGATCCCGGAAGCCTGCTCCACCTTGCGATACTCCTCGCTGACGTCGAACACGGCCGGCGAGACCGAGAGTCCGCGGTCGATCGCCGTGCAGCGAGCCTCGATATCGTACGCCGGCGCCGCCGTGACCACCGTGATCCTGGCGGCCAGCGGCAGTCCAGCGATCGGCCGCACCTTCGCGAGGACCTCCTTCGAGAACGCTCCCAGGCTCCGATAGAGCTCGTAAAAGCTCGCCCCGCCCTCGATCTCCGCGGTGACCCACGCGCGAATCACCTCCCGTCCGTTCTCGGTGACGATGACCTCCTCGCAGCCGTGGCCGAGGATCTCCCGCGTCCCGCCCCGCCTCACGGTCACCTCGCGCTTGCCGTCCGCCCGGAGGTGATTCTCCGCGAGCACCTTCCTGCGGGCGGCCTCGGGGAGCGACCGCGACTTGAGGGTCAGCTGGAGCTCCATCTGGTCGCGCTCCGCCTGCAGGCGGCTCAGGTCGGCGTCGCGCACACGGTAAACGCGTTCGGTATCGTCGACCTCGTAGATCACCTGCGGCTCGCGATCGAGCCTCAATATGACCCGGGTGAACTCGCTGCCGGCGAGCCCGATCCCCCGCTGTCCCGCGCGGGGGTCCGGAAGCGACTCGAGCAAGACGCGCTTGCCGGCGGTGTCGAGCGTCAGGCGCTGGCGAGACACCGCGTCCTCCGCCATGCCGGGAATGCCGGAGATCTCCTGCTCGACGACGAGCACGGGCACCGCGGGGCGCGGCGCGTCCCCGGCGCGTCCGGCACGTCCCCCGACGACGACGAGCGCGAGAACGAGGACGGCGGAAAGGACTCGAAAGCGCATCGCGGACTCCTCCGTTCTGGCGGTTGGCCGGCCCCGTCGTTGGAACGCACCGGCCGGGAACGACTTGCGACTCGTGCCGCACGCGGTGCCGTGCCGCGACGCCGTGCCGCGACGCCGTGCCGCGACGCCGTGCCGCGACGCCGGCGACCGGGCCGCGACGACGTCCGACATCCACGCCGCTCCGGCGCCCCGGGATTCTACGTCCTCCACCCGGGGCGCACAAGTTCTGCGCAGGCCGCCACCCGGCCCGCCCCGCGCCCTTGTCAACCTCGCTCTCCTTGCTACAATACTGCGGGTCGGAGGGGTGGCGTCCGCGACGCGTCAGTCGCTTCGCGGCGGTCTCGGAGAGGTGTCGGACGTTTCCTTGGGTCCGCGTCCGCGCTGGTGTCTCCGGGAACCCGTCCACGTAGAGGAGAACCAGAATGATCAGGTCAGCCAGGTGCGTCCGCCGGGGTCTCGTTGGGGTGATCGTCTCGACCTTGATGCTCACCGTCGCGGCCGACGGCGTCGCTCAGGATCCGTGCGAGTTCACGCGCGGCAACGTCACGGACGAGACCGGGCTCAACGTCGTCGATCTCAACGACGCCGTCGACCTCCTCGGATACCTCTTCCTGGCCACCGCCGGCGCCACTCCCGAATGCCGTGACGCCGCCGACGTCAACGACAACGGCTTTGTCGAGCTCGGCGACTATCTGTTCCTGGTCAACTTCCTGGTCCACGATGGCCCGCCGCCGCCGCCTCCATTCCCCGACATGGGCGTCGACCCGACGCCGGGGATCTCCGTTCCCGACGTCCGTGACGAGCGGTTCATCTTCAAGATCGGCAACGCGATCGGGTTCCCCTCGAACACCGGACTCGAGATCCCGCTGATGATCACCAACGGTCTCGGCATCGAGGGCTTCCAGATGGTCTTCGAGTACGACGGCACGGCGCTCCGCATCGACGAGTTCCGCCTCGAGGAGACCGTGCTCGCCCAGTACTCCGACCGCTCGTACATCATCTACCAGTTCTTCAACCGCGACGGCGTCTCCCACGCCGGGCTGTCGGCGCTCCTCAACTACGACCCGCCGCTCAGCGGCCAGACGATCGCCCCGGGCGAGGACCAGCTCGTCGCCGTCATAGTGGTCGGCGTGCAGCTGACCGCCGAGCCGAAGCAGACGACGCGCATTCGATTCGTCGACGGCGTGACGTTCCCGGGCTCCAAGCTGCCCGAGGAACGGCTCGCACCGATCCACAACTTCGTCGTGCTCTCGAACGACGTCCTGCGGCCGGTCTTCTCCGTGGACCCCGGCAACGGGACCGTCGTCATCGAAACCGGGTTCATCCGTGGCGACACAAACCAGGATCGACGCGTCGATATCTCCGACTCGGTCTTCCTGCTGCAATACCTCTTCTATGGCGGTAGCGCCCCCGTGTGTGACGACGCGGCGGACATCAACAACGACTCGAAGATCGACATCGCCGACGCGATCTTCATCCTCAACTACCTCTTCCGGGGAAGCGCTCAACCGCCCGCGCCGTTCCCGGCGCCCGGTCTCGACCCCGAGATCGGCAACGCGGAGGTCGATCCGCTCGACTGCGACCAGTGAGCCCGAGCTCGTCTCACTCCGCCCGGCGGCGTCGACAGCGGAACTCCGAATAGAGTCGGCCGACGTTCTCCTCCTCCCACCGCTGCGCGCGCTCGAAGTCGGGGAAGCAGCGCTCGCGCTGCCGGAACTCGAGCGGATGGTGCACCCACCGTCCGCACGAGCGGCTGATCGGCATGAGCTCGTGCAGCAGCTCGTGGAAGACGATGAACTCGAGGTAGAAGAGGGGAACTCGGGCGTCATCGAGCAGCCGGTTGATGACGATCAGGTTCGGGTAGGGCGGTGGACTCGGCACCCACTTGCCCATGAGCGTCCGGTGGACGCGCCGCGTCCAGGCGATGTCCGGTGTGGTCTTCAGCTCCTGGACGTGTCCCCGTCGCACGCGTCGCATCACCGACTTGAGGTCGAATGCGCTGCCGCGTGGCGGCAGGCGGCGGTTCTCGGGGTAGAGCGAGAGCGTCTTCTCGCGGTGTTTCTCCACGAAGTCCATCAGGTCCGCGCGGATCCGGCGGCTGGTCTTCTTGCGGACGCGCAGGAAGCAGAACCGCACGAGGTCCTCGAGGAGCCACGCCGGGGCCTGGGCGAAGAGGTGGTGCACGCGGAGGTGGATCGTGCCGGCGCGCTCGTACTTCGAGACCATCGTGCAGGTGTTGTTCGTGAAGCTGACCTTGACGTGCCCCGACGTGCCCGGGCGGAGTCGATCGATCAGCTCGCGAAGCTGGCGTTCGGCCGCCACCAGAACCGTGCTGTTCTGCCAGCGGCCATCCGTCGCCGGGGCACGAAAGGGGGACGTGGAGTATGGTCTGTGAGGCGTCGGCATGCTGCGCTCTCCTCTCTCTTCACTTCCGCGCGATCCACGCCCGACCTCCGACCGCACCTCCGACCGCTGGGCGCGCGCGCAGTCTCTCTTCCGACCTCCAAGATAGTGATGGGCTGGCCGCGTTGCAAACGATTTAGCGGAACGTCGGTCACGGAGAGGTGGAGATAAAGAGGTGGGCTCAGCTGCCCGCCGCGCGTGGTGAGCTCTCGACGCTGCGGAGCTCGATCGTGCCGGAGTCGAGCCCGAGGATCCGTTGCACGCCGCGATCGATGGCGCCGAGGCTGCCGACATACTCCGCGTCCGGATCGGTCTTGCCGCTGATGATGTCGAAGCTGCGCGTGTACCGATATGCCTGCAGGTCGGGCAGCATGAAACCGACGGTCCTGTCCTTGAGATCGTGGACGTAGTAGATCTCCTTGCCGGGACGGATCACCTTGTGCAGCATGCCGACTCGCTCGACGACGCGCTTGCCCGTGCTGATGTCGACGTGGAGGACGTCATACCACTCGTGCAGCTCGTCACGCGAGACGCCGTCGTCTCGAACGGGAGCCGCCGAGCGGGGAGCGCTCGGAGCGCGAACGCAGCCTGCGAGCACGAGCGTCACGACAAGCGCGATTCCGCAACACACCCCGGATCGTCGAATGAACGGCATGGTCTCTTTCATGTGGCTTTCCGGAATCAGGGACGCAGAACGGAAATCGCCAGGAACACAGCCGGCACCACGGAACCGAGCGCTCCGGCGCGGGAAGCGTTACCGCCAGTCTACGCCATCCGGCCCCGGTTGTAAATCGCAGCAAGCAGGCACGCTCCGTGCGCGCCGCCGCCCGCGGGAATGGGGCAAGGATTCGTCCGGCGCTGTCCGATATCGTGATGCGGCTCTTCTTGGACCGCACCTTTCGTGACTCCATCAACTCTCGAAGCGACACTTTAGAGGAGCGACGGCCAGCTCTGCCGGCATGGTGAGTCCGCTCGGGAAACTCGTTCGCGTGGCACGACGGCGCTGGATCTGGATCTTCGCCGCGGTCGCGGTCGCCGTCGCCTCGTACGAGCTCTGGATGCGCTTTCTGGCGCCGAAGGATTTCGTCGCGGCCGCCTCGCTTCGCATACGGCTCGCCGACGCTCCGCCCGCCTCGACGGCGGCGGGAGAGGTGGTTCCGGACCAGTTCCAGAAGCGCGTCGTCGATCCGGAGGTGATCCGACTCGCGCTGTCCGCGGTGGGGCACGACGCGAACTCTCACGGCGTCGCCGGCGCCGGTGGCGTCGAGGACCCCGCACGCGGCGCCCGCCCGACGGTCACTGTCGGCGGCGCCGGCGAGCGGGACG
>JBFFXF010000082.1:0-27799 GCA_041569895.1 Planctomycetota bacterium
AACGGGGACGGGAACGGGGACGGGAACGGGGACGCCGAACGGGTCAGTCGTCGAAGATATCGCCCTTTTCGCGCAGGAAGCGCCAGGGGCGGCCGCCGGAGCGGATGGCTCGGGGGGTGTCGTAGATGTCGAGGATCCACGCGGAGAAGAAGTAGCCGAGACCGACGGCGCCGACCGAGCCGCCGGCGACGTACATCGACACCGGCAGGATGTTGTCGCTGCTCCGGTCGATGAAGTACGCGCCGGTGACGATGCCGCCGCCCACCGCGGTGAAGAGATAGCCCCACTGGCCCATGTTGCTCAATCGGCGCGCGGTGGCGTGGTCGCCGGCGTAGCGGTGGCCAAGGCCGTGGATGAAGAACCCCGGGAAGATCGCGATCAACTCGCCGATGAAAACCGACTTACCGCTCTCCTCCTCCTCGTCGAGGTAGAAGCCCTCGTCCTCCTGGAACGCCGCCGGTCTCGGGATGGCGCGGCGGGCCTCGAGCACGAGCGTCGCGTCGATGCGCTGGAAGGCCGAGAAACACCCCGTGCCGCAGACGAGGATCAACAGGAGGGAGGTCGCATGGCCGATTCGGTGTGAGTTCACGGCAGGCGCCCCGGGATCACGCGGCCATGGGCGGGAACGCCCCCGAGCCCGGAACCGCTGGAAACGAAAGAAGGCGGGAGCGAGGAACGTGGTGCCTCAGGGCGCTCCCGACAACCTCGAGCACCCGCGCCCCACGAGGGGCGTCCATTCCCGACCCGCCTTCTTTCGCGCGAAAAAGAAGAGTGATTACTTCTTCTTCTTGGCGCGCTTCTTACCAGCCTTCTTCTTCTTGCCTGTTTTCTTGGCTGTCTTCTTGGCCTTCTTCCGACGCTTTTTCGCCTTCTTGGCGACCTTCTTCTTTTTCTTGGCGGTCGTTTTCTTCGCCGCCTTCTTCCGTCTCTTGGCCATTTCCGTTCTCCTTTTTAGAAAGGCCTTCGTGGAAACCGTACAGACAAACGCTCAGGGATTCTCAACCATATCGCGCCCGGTACGTCTCGAGTCGGAGGGAAGACTGGCCATGGCATGTGGTGACGGTGGCCCGCAGTCGCACGGAAACGAGCGCAGCTCGTCCAGCGTCAAGGCCCCCAATCTCTTCACCCTTCTCTTCACTCCAGGCCGCTCGGCGTGCTGCGGTGGTCACCGTTCTCCGGTTGTTCCGAACTGTCCAGTGGAGTTGTTCCACAGGACTCAGAATCGATGCACCACGTTTGATGCACCACGATTGATCCACCACGCTTTTCGAGTTGGCGACGATCATAAGGACCGCCGCTTGGTTTTCAATAAAAAATTGGAATTTGTTTGATTTCTGCCCGTTCGCATCGCGGCGCGTCAACCGCACTCCCTCGAGAGGTCAGCGTCGGTCGGACCGCGTCGGAACGAGAAGAAAAAGTGGAAGGATCGATGGTCGGCGATCAGTCGTCGAGAGCATCCCACGACGGGTCGTCGTCGACTTCGTAGTCGCCGTCGAGGTCGACGTCGACATCGGTGTCGACATCGGTGTCGACACCGGTGTCGACACCGGTGTCGACGTCGGCTCCGGTGTCGAATCCGTCGAGACCGTAGTCGCCGAGATCGAAGTCGCCGAAGCCACCGTCGGAGCTCGACGTCGAGCCGTCGCTCGACGAGCCCGTGTCTCCGTCGCCCCGCCACGACTCGTCCCCGGGAAGCAGGTCGTCACCCGGGAGCCCGTCGTCGCTCGAGCGCGAGTCGTCGCCCGGCAGCGTGTCTCCGCCGGTGCCGAATCCGGTGGCGATGAACTCGATCGACGCCACGGCGTCCCTGGCGGCCACCATGACGTCCTGCGGCGTGACCTCGCTCGCGAAGGTCGAGATGATCCAGAAGTGCCCGCCGTCGCCGGGCACCAGAGTCTGCTTCACGGAGAGCGACGGCGTGTCATCCGAGCCGTCCTCGCCGAGCAGGTGACCGAGACCCGTGATCTCGTGGGCCCTCTGCCCCCCGATGGTCTTCGATTTCTCGTCGATGACCTGGAAATCCGGCAGCACGAGCGACGGATCCTCGCGCATCGACGCCATGGCGTCCTCGAGCAGCCACTCGGTGGCCCGACCGCGCACGATGACGAGCGTCGGACGGAGACCGTCCGACTGCACCGGACCCGTCCAGCGGGCGGAGCGCTCCCCGGGCTCGTACGACCACGACCGCGGGGGCTCGATCGAGAGCCAGAGGTGGTCGAGCACGGAGCGCTCGACGCGCACCGGGGTGACGTCGATGATCGGGTCGACGGGGTCCGTCCACGTCGGATCCGTGATGGGATCGGTGGTGCCGACGTCCGTGCCACCATCCGTCGGGAAGTCCTCGACCGAGATGGGCGGCACCGCCTCGAAGACGCTGTTGTACTCCTCCAGGACGTCGCTCCAGGTCTGCGGGAGCTCGTCGGCGACGGTCAGGCTCTCGCCGTCGAGCAGCGGCTGCAGGGTGGTTTCCTTCGCAGCCGCGGCCTTTCGCCGGCGCTCGATCGCCTCTCTCTCGGCGGAGTCGAGCTCCACGGACTCGAGGAAGCGCCTGTAGATGAAGAGCTTGCCGTTCTCCCAGCCGAGGACGATCTTCTCGTCGTCCTCATCGACGATCGGCCCCTGGATGATGTAGCCGTTCTTCATGAAGACGGTGCCGGCGATGGCAGCGCCCTCGGTCGCGAGCAACGCCAGGGCAATGAGCACGACGCGCCCGATGGCGACCCGCAGCGTCAGACTCGGCCGGACCCGCACGGTCTGCTCGTCATGTGCGCTCGGCAGGCTCTTCACGTCTCACTCCTTCGGATCTTCCCACTGAACGCCAAGTTCCATGGCGAGGAGCACCGACTCCCGCACCGCCTCGCGCGTCTTCGAGCGACTCGGCCACGTCTGGGGCTCGATCACGGTGGTGCCCGGATCGGTGCCGCCGGACGACGGCCCGACTCCGGGCCCCTCGGTCGTGCCGACGTCGGGGCCATCGCCGATCCCTGAGGCGGACGCGGTCTGCGGCGTGCGGTCCCACGGCCCGAACATCTCCATGTACTTCAGGTACGCGAAGAACCCTCCGGCGCCGATCAGGGCGAGCGCGGCGAAGGTCGCGAAAACGCCGCCGCGCGACCGTGGCTCGGGGCCGTAGTCGTAGCCCATGCCGTCGTCGTAGTACGTGTCGTAGCCCTCGTCGGCCTCGTAGCCGCCGATCGCCTCCGTGCCGACGTCGTCGTCGGCGCCGAGGATCTCGGGATCCAGCGACGACGCGAGCTCCGTGATCTCGTCGATCACGCCGACGCCGGCCGGCGCGTCGCTCATGGTGCCGACCGAAAGGGCCTCGTCGATGTCCTCGGTCGCGTCGTCGGGCGACACCTCGAGCGGATTCGACGTGCGCAGACCGACACCCTCGAGGCTCTCCCTCGAGAGGCCGACCTCGCGCGTGAAGCCGTCCGCCATGTCGTCGCCGTCGTCGTCGAGGAGGACGAGGACCTCGTCGGAGTCGTCCTGCTGGTTCTGATCGTCGTGCATGCCCTCGGTGGCGAAACTCTCGCTGCCGACACGCTCCGTGCCGACGCCCTCGGTGCCGATACTCTCCGTGCCGACGCCCTCGGTCGCGACACCCTCGGTCGGTATCGGATCGCCTCCGATCGGCTCCATCTCGAAGCCGCCGTACTGCACGTCGTGGGTCTGCGACCGCTCCTCGGAGAAGCCGATCGACTCGAGGTCCTTCTCGAGCTTCAGACCCGGAGACTCGCCGAATTCGCCCTCCGGGGGCCCGGATCGCTGTCCGGGCTCGATGCCCGGGCCGAGCTCGCCGGCGTCTGGCGTCGGGCGCTTGCGGGTGAGCTCCTCGGTCTCGCTCGGGTCGGGGAGCTTCTCGGTGAAATCGATCTCGTCGTCCGGGTTGCGTTCGTCTGGATCGACCATGCGTTCCTCGTCAGCCGTGCGAGCTGGAAAGAGGCGCTCGCCGCAGTTACTCTCGTTTGTTGGTCCTGGCGGAGATCGTCTGAGACGCCCTAAGTGTCGCTGTGACTTAGAAGAATACCCCGCCCTCGGAGGCTGTCAAACGCTCCCGGGCGCTCTCCCCCGGCAGGGCCCGAACTCGACTTTCGACGGTATTGTGCCGACCGGAGCGCCGGCAACCGGACCGGACTCCGGCTCTCCTGATTCCACATTTCGGAGAATGGCCGCTGCTTTCTTTACGGAAAAGCGGCCCGGGCGCGGAGGCCCCCGGCGACGATCGTCGGGCGCCGGAGCCCGGATGCAACACGGCGCCGACCGGGACCGTCTTCATGAATGAAACCGGAGGATCCGAACACGCACCAGTGCCTGGCCGCAGCCGCGCTCCCACGAGCCCGATCGAGTCGCGCCCGTCGTCCGCCGGTGACCACCGCCGGGAGTCGGTGCCCGATGACGTGGCGCGCGATGCCGTGACGCTCGATGCCGTGACGCTCGATGACGTGACGCTCGATGACGTGACGCTCGATGACGTGGTGCTCGACGACGCTCGCCTCGTGGCCGAGTGCCTCGGGGGCCGTGATCCGGAGGCCGCATGTCGCGCGCTTGTAACACGTTACTGGAAGGCCGTCGTGAGCTCGATCCGCTTCCGTGTGCGCAGCCTGCGCGATGCGGAGGAGATCGCCCAGGACACCTTCACCCGCGCGTTCCGGTCACTGCGCAGTCTGCAGTCGCCGTCGAGCTTCGCGTCGTGGATCTTCCGGATCGCCTCGAACCAGGCGACCGACTTCCTCCGCGGGCGGCCGGCGACGGTGTCGCTCGACGAGCTCGCCGAGAGCGGCCGATTGGCGGCGCTGGACGCGGAGGAGCAGGACGACCTCGAGGTCGACGAGCTCATCGGCCGCGTCCTCGAGGCGGTCGGTCAGCTGCCAGAGCGCTACCGTCTCGTGGTGACGCTGCGGTACGTGGTCGGGCTCTCGGCGAAGGAGATCGCCCGCGAGCTCGACGAGCCCGAGGGGACGATCCGCAACCGGGTTTTCCGCGCCGTGGCCAAGCTGAAGAAGATGTTCAAGGTGGAGCGTTGACGTCGATGCAGGTCGGGTATCATGGCGCGGAGAGTGCGGTGATACTCGGATCGGGCACGGGAACGGGACCGGGAACGGGAAGCAGCGAACGATGAGCGAGACCGGAACGCGCGGAATGCAGGGCGACTGCGAGCGCTGGTGGGCGACGGCGCGGAACGCCCTCCTCGACCCGGCCAGCACCATGGAGGACACCGCGCTCCGGGAGCACCTCGTCGCCTGCCCGCGGTGTCGCGAGCGTCTCGGCGACTGGGTCGAGATCGACCGCTCGCTTCGCCACGCGCTTCGCTCGCTCGAGCAGCGGGTCGGCGCTCCGTCGAGGGAGCGCCTCGACCGGATCCTCGCCGATGTCCGGGAGCCCGAGACGAGCCGCCTGCTGCGACAAGTCCGCCGGCCCGTCAACACCATGCTGTGGGTGTCGGTGCTGGCGCTCTCGGTCGGCGCGCTCGCGACGCTGGCGGCGGTAGCGTGGCTCGTCTACCGAGCGTTCACCGGCGAGAGTCCCTGACCCCCCCGTGCCCGTTCCCGTTCCCGTGGCCGCTCCCGTTCCGGAAACGCGGGACGGCGGGGCGAACACCCGGGCTCGTGCCGTCGGGTAGAGCCGCCTCGAGCTCTGCAGGCTGAGCGCCGGGCAACGGCGACTTATCGGAGCAAACCGCTGCGCACGAGATCCTCGGTGTCCATCTGGAGGATCTCCTCCTTGAGCTCCGGCCGCGCGATGACCCCCTTGCGCACGAGGAGCCGGATCAGCGCGTCGACGACGATCGCCGTCTCGCTGAATTCACGGGTCCTCGAACGCGTCGGCTGCTGGTCGTCGGGCACCGATACCGATTGCGGGCGCCCGGTCTCCGCGGCCCGGGCCAGGGCCGCGAGCTGCTCGCGGCGCCGCAGCATCCGGCGCCGGGACCCATCCGAGTCGGGAGACTCGGGGTCGGAGGACTTGTCGGGCGCCTCGGGATCCTCGGTGACGTGCACCGTCGGCAGGTCGACGCTGGCGATGTACTGGTCGAGCGTCGCGGCATCCACGAGGTTGAGGCGGCGAACGACGTCGGTCAGATTCCCGCCGACCGCCTTCTGGTAGTCCATCGCCGTGTTCAGCTGCGCTTCGGTCAGCAGCTTGTCCTTGACCATTCGCAGCCCGATCAGCTCCTGCTCCTCGGACCTGCTCACCGGTGTGCCTCCTTCCGCGAGCCGTCCCCTACCGGCGGCTCACCACCCACGGGCAGGACCTCACGGCGCGTGTGCATGGCTGCACTCCGGCTCCTGCTCCTCGTCCTCATCGCCCTCGATGGCGTCGTCGGCCCCGAGCGATCCGTCGGTGGCCACGGTATCCAGATACTTCGGGATTTCGAGCACGCTCTCGCAGTGCTTGCACCGGTATTTCGCGCTCGGCGAGAACGCGTGCACCGTGAAGTGAGAGTCGCACGACGGGCAGACGAGGATGCGCGCCTCCTGCCTCGCGAGCACGTCCAGAACGTCGTCGACCGTCATGTACCCGAGCGACACCATGATGTCGCCGAGACAGAGCTGCAGGTTGAGTCGGCGGAGCCGCTGCTGCTCGAGCAACGCGCGCTCCAGCTGGTCGGCGTCGATCAACCCGGCCTTCATGGCCTGGCGTCCAAACGCCCGCTCCGTCCGCACCAGGTCCTTGGAGTCGAGGAGCATCTTGCGGAGCTTCTTTCGGCGGATCTCGAGGATCTCCGCCAGCTGATCCTGGGTGATGCGCCCCTGCTCGAGAAGGATCTCGCCGATCGGCCGGCGCTCGTCGCTCCCGAGCGACCTCTGGATGGTGAGCGCCTCCTGGAGGTCCTCCTGAGTGAGGTAGCCGTTCAGCACGGCCAGTCTGCCAAAGAGGTGTTCGTCGAACCGGAACATCCAAAAACTCCCGTGCAGATGGAGCGCGGCGCAGGTCGCCGAGCCGGGGCGCACCGGTATGGCCCCCCCAAATCTATGATGGCGAGGCCGAATCGACCAACCCGCGCGACGCGGCTCCGCCCGAGGTTCCAGAAACCCGCCACGGTCCTCGCGTTGAGTGCCAGATCGGTCTCCATGCGGTATGTTTCGTAGAGGTCCTCTTGTTTGTGTCTCCGGAAGCGAAATATCCATGATTCGAGGCAATCTCGCGAGCTTCAGCCTCGGAGAGATCTTTCAGTCCCTGGCGGTCAATAACCACACGGGAACACTGAAGATCGTCGAGAGCGACGGCACGGAGAAGTACGTCTACTTCTCCCAGGGAGAGATCTGCCTCTTCTCCGTCAAGTCGCACCCGTCGCTGAGAATCGGCGAGATCCTCGTGCGCAAGGGGGCGATCACCCGAAAGCAGCTCGAAACCGCGCTGAAGTACCAGGAGACCGCCTCGGAGAAGCTCGGGCAGATCCTGATCAAGAAGTACGGCGTCAGCCCCGAGGCGATCCAGGACGCGCTGGTCACGAAGATCTACGACGAGATCTACGACCTCTTCCTGCTGACCGAGGCGGAGTTCGAGTTCTTCGTCGACCACTTCCCGCAAGAGGTCTTCGAGACCTTCCCCGAGAACGTCCGCATCTCGATCAACCCCCAGGCCGTCGTCATGGAGGGGTTGCGGGTCTCGGACGAGTGGAAGGTCATCCACAAGAAGATCAAGACGTACAACGAGATCTTCACCTTCAACGACTCGAAGAAGCGCAAGTTCAGGTCGGCCCCCGACGCCGCGCTCGCCGAGATGATCGATGGCGAGACGCCGGTGCGAAAGCTCTTCGACACCTTCCCGGGGAATCGCTTCGAGTGCTGCAAGACGACCTTCGGCTTCCTCGGAGCCGGCCTGATTCGCCCGCTGACGCTGGACGAGTGCCGCCAGAAGGGCCTCAACGCGGCGAAGCGGAACAACCTCGAGAAGGCCTTCGACTTCCTTCTCTACGGGGTCGAGCTCTCGCCCGGAAAGCCCGAGCCGCTGCTGCTGATCGCGGACCTCCTCGAGAAGATGGGGAGGGAATCGGAGGCGCGGACGTACCAGCGCGACGCGGTGATGCTCCACGCCAGCTCGGGCGCCATGGGCGAGGCGCTGAAGCTCGGCCAGGTTTTGATTCGGCACTACCCGCGCGACGAGGAGTTCCTCCACGTCCTCTTCAGCGCCGCGACTCACCAGCGGAACCTCTCGATGGTCGAGTCCTGCGGCGAGGCGCTCGCGCAGCTCCTCGCCTCGAGAGGTGAGAAGCAGCGGGCGGCGGAGATTCTGCACGAGGTCTGCACGCACGTCCCGCGCGACACCGACCGGAAGATCCGCGCCGCGACCCTCTTCCGCGAGTCGAACTGCTCACGGGAGGCGGTCGCGCTCCTCGAGGAGGTGGCGGACCAGCTCTCCAGCCGGGTCAAGATAGGCGACAAGATCAAGATCCTGCGGACGATCTTCGAGCTCGCGCCGGACCGTCAGGACATCAAGCAGGAGATCAACAACCTCCTCGAGCTCCAGCAGCGCTGGGACCAGCGGAAGAAGCGCCGGTTCACCATCGCCGGCATCCTGCTGATCGTGCTCATCGTGCTGCTCCTCGTGCCCCTGCTCTACGAGATCAAGGCGCGCGAGCTGATGAGCCACGCGCAGCGACTCGAGGAGATCTCCAAGGTCTCCGGCGACTACGCGGTCGCCAAGAGCTCCTACGAGGAGATCCTGGAGGCGTACGGGTGGAGCACGCAGGCGCGGATCGCGCAGGACGCGCTCGACCGCATCGCGGCGATCGAACGCGTGCAGGCGCTGGCGCTGGAGAACGAGAAGAACTCGATTCTCTCGCAGCAGGACGAGAAACTCCAGAACCTGAAGACGACGATCACCAAGCTTCTCGAGCTCGCCCACGACATGGAGGAACGCGGTGATTTCGAGGGCGCCTTCGGCGTGTTGAAGAAGATCAACACCGAGTTTCCGGAGTTCCCGAAGACGAAGATGATCCCGCTGCCGATCACCATCACGTCCAGTCCGGGCGGCTGCACGGTGCGCGTCAACGGCAAGGAGATCGGGAAGACACCCGTGGTGGTCCGGGAGAGAGCCGACCTGCAGATCGACGTGCTCCTGCAGCACGAGGGCTGCGAGGACCTGCAGCGGACGATCGTCACCGGCCAGGGCTGGCGCGTCCACTTCGAGCTCAACCTCAGGCCGCTCGACATCTTCGAGCTCACCGGCCCGGTCCACCTGCCGCTCAACGCCTACGGCGGTGACATCTTCGCGGTGTCCCGCGACGGCTACATCTACAGCGTCAACTCGACCGACCAGACGGTCAACTGGCGCCGGAAGCTCGGCGAGTACGGCGACCTGTTCTCGCAGCCGCTCTACCTGCCGACGGAAATCGTCATCGGAAACGTCGTGGGCGAGCTGTACGCGCTGCCGCGCTCGGCGGACGCGCCGCGCTGGCGCACGTCCCTGAAGACGACCATGCTCGCCGCGCCGGCCGTCTCGGAGAACGGCCGGTGGATCGCCGTCGCCGACCTCAACGGGAGCATCTTCATTCTGGAAAACCAGAGCGGCAAGCCGAAGGCGATCGTGCGCACCGAGAACGAGATCGTGCACGCGCCGCGCTTCTGGGGCGAGCATCTCGTGGTCGCGAGCCAGGACAACACGCTCTACGTGCTCGCGGTGCCCGACCTCCGTCCCGTGCACGCCGAGTTCTTCGAGCACGACTTCGACACGGAGCTCACGGTCGAGCACGAGTTTGCGTACTTCGGCACGCGCGACGGGACCCTGCACTGCTTCAACCTACTCGACCACGCGCTGACGTGGAGTCGGCCGCTCGACAACCGCCTGAGCGCCTCACCGCGCGCGGTCGGCGAGAACATCCTGGCGGTGACGAGCTCCGGGACCCTGTACGTCGTCGACTCCACGGAAGGCGAGGTCGTCTGGAATGGCCGCGCCGCCGAGTCGCCGCCCGGGGAGATGCTGGTCCACGATGGACTGGCGTACTTCGGAACCGACGAGGGCGAGATCATCGGCTTCGATCTCGCCACGCGCGAGCGCTCCTGGCTCTACCGCTTCGACGACTCGGTGCAGGAGGCTCCAGTGGTGATCGGCGATCGGCTCTACTTCGTGTCCACGAGCGGCCGGTTCGTCGTCATGAAGATCTTCAGGGACCAGTGAGCGTGAGACTTCCGATGTCGATCCAGAGAATGGCGCGCTCCCGAACAGCGGCGGCGTCCCTCGCGCTGGCGCTCGCCCTCCTGACCTGCGGACCCGCCGCGGGCGGCACGCCGGAGTGGGTCGAGATCCATCCGAACGAGAAGGCCGTCGAGGCCCTCCCGGTCGGCGTCCCCGTGATGATCTATGGGAAGTACGTCGGTCTGGTCGAGCACGAGCTGGAGCTCTGGGGCGTCCCGCTGACCTTCCGGCTGGCGAATCCCTCGCTGACCAGGAAGCTCCTGGAGTTCCAGCCGAATATCGACAACGTCGCGCTCGTCGGGTCGATCCAGGACGAGGTCGCGAGCAACGGCACGAGGATCTTCGAGGTCGAGCAGGTGCTTCCCGCGCCGGGCGACACGGAGCTGTTCCGGCGACAGCTCAAGGCGATCTTCGGGAAGCCCGATCGCGAGAGCGACGAGCTCTTCTCGCTCGCCGAGAGGCTGTACAGGGCCCGCGAGCTCGCCCGGACCGACGAGCTCACGGCGCTTCTCGAACGTGCGGTCTACGAGGGCTATCGACTTGCCGCTCGATTGCTCGAGCCCGACGACGGCGACGGTCACTTCGAGCTCATCCGGCAAATCCACGAGCGCGTGTCCGACCGCGATCTCACTGTCGCGCTGCTGAAGCGCGCGGCGCAGCAGTTCCCCGAGCAGAAGGGCATCGCGCGGCTGCTCCGGCAGCTCGGCAACCGCTTCGTCGGCGGTGAGTGGCTCGAGTACTCCGAGTTCAAGCGGCGCGAGGGCTTCGTCAAGCACCGGAACCTGTGGGTCAAGGTGGCCGACCGCGAGTTCTTCGAGGTAATGCGCACGCTGTCGGTCGAGAACCGCACCAACCTGATCCTGCGTTCCAAGACGGACCGCGCCTACGACCAGCTGGCGGAGATGGGAGTGATCGAACGCGGCATGAACCGCCGCGAGGCGGCCCGGGCCCTCGGATTTCCCGAACGCGTCCGCCGCAGGCAGATGCAGAGGCTGACCGTGGACCAGTGGGATTACCGCGACCAGCGGGTGTACTTCCTGAACGGTCAGGTGTACCGGATCAAGGAAGTCGGGTCGTCGGGCTGAGCCGGGCGAGCCCGGCGTCTCACGCGACGCTCACCTGGGGATGCTCACGGGTCGGTCGAGATCGAGACTGGCCGGATCCCTGGTCCGCGAGCGGTCGGTGTCGTCAGCGCCGGCGCCCTCGAGGGCCGCGGCCGGCGAGTCCTCGAGCGGTATCCGCAGCCGGCCCTCATCCGGCCCGCGATAGTAGACTCTGTCGGTCTCGACGTCGGTCACGCGAACGCGCCCCTCCGTCACCTCGATCCACGTCAGCGGCTGTCCCCGCTCCATGCGCACCTCGAGCGTGAACTCCGTTCCGAGAACGCGCACCTCGGCGTTGGGCGTCTGCAGCGTGAACGAGCGGTCGGCGGCCCTCTTGGTGACCGACACGTCGACCACGCCCTCGTCGACCCGCGCCGTGAACGATCCGTTCGGCCCCGAGTCGCCCTGGACGAAGAGCTCCCACGGCCTGGCGGCGAACGTCAGCGAAGAGCCGTCGTCGAGTTGGAAAGTCGTGACGGACGGATTGACCGTCTGCGTGTATCGCTCACCGGCGTAGAACGCGCGCTGCTCGGAGCCGTCGTCGAGGACCCGGATTCCCAGCGTGCGACGGGAGGCGTCGCTCTCCCGGGAAGGCGTCACCGACCGCGCGTCACGCGCGAGCCCGCCGTCCCTCGACGCGGAAGAGAAGATCGACAGGCGGTAGAACGTCATCGCGAAGAGCGTCACCACGGCGAGAACCAGCGCCGCGACGAGGACGGGGCCCGGACGCTCCTTCCAGCGCGACAGGAAGCCGAGCACCTCGCCCCGCGGCTCGCCGACCGGCGTCTCGGCGACTTCCGCCAGGATCGCCTCCTCGTACTTCTCGCAGAACTCGGCGCCGAACGGCGATCCCATGAACGCGAGCCGGTACATCGTCGCCTCGCGCGCCCGCGTCTCGTAGAGCTTCTTGCACGACGCGCACGTCGCCAGGTGGCCGCTGATCTCGGCGAGATTCCGCGCCGAGAGCTCGCGGTCGATGTACTTCCAGATGCTGTGCTCGACGAACTTGCAGAACCCGTGCTTCATGACCCGTGGTCCGGCGTCCCGTTCGAGACGGGGCGTCCGGACGTCCTCTCCAGTAGTTGCTCCCGTACGCGCTTCACCTCGACTCCCGGTCGTCTCATTTCAGGATATGGTCGAGCTTCTTGCGCAGCGCGCCGCGCGCCCGAAACAGCCGTGACTCCACGGAGCTCACCGTGGCGCCGGTGATCTCGGCGATCTCCTTGTAGGAGAGCCCCTCCATGTGCTTCAGCGTGATCACCAGCCGGTCCTCCTCGGGAAGCCCGCGGATCGCCTCGAGGATCTTGCTGCGAAACTCCTCCTTGAGGAGCAACTCCTCGACCGATTCGGTCGAGTAGACCTCGAGGTCGGACACGGAGAACTCGCCTTCCTGCGGATACGACCAGAAGCTCTTGCGCTGTCGCACGAAATCGATCGCCCTCGAGCGCACGATTCCGGCCAGCCAGACCTTGAACTTCGCCGGGTCCTTCAGATTTCGGAGGCTGCGATAGGCCTTGAGGAACGACTCCTGGACGATGTCCTCGGCCATCTGGAAGTCGCCGCAGATCCCGAAGCTGATGGCGCCGGCCATGCGGTTATACTTGCGGACCAACCTGGAGAACGCCTCCAGGTCCCCGGCGAGGGTTTCCTGGACCAACTCGCGATCCTCGTTGGTCATCCGCGACACTCCATCAAGACGAGTCTCACCGGCGCCGTCCTGCGCGAAAAACCCGCCGGAAACCGCGGCGGCACCCGCGGCGGTGATTTTAACCAGCGTCGCGGCCGATGGTTACAAAAAACCGCCCGGACGGGGCCCGGGGACCGCGGTCGAGGCCACCGCGGTCGGGCCCGGGGTCACCCGCCCCCCTGGCGCAGCCCCTCGAGGATGCGCAGGTAGTTCCCGTAACGCAGCTCGGAGATCGCCCCCGCCTCGACCGCCCGCTCGACGCCGCAGTCCGGATCCCCGTGATGGAGGCAGTCCGCGAAACGGCACTCCGAGATGAACGGACGGAACTCGCGGTAGCACCGGCCGAGGTCCGCCGGCTCGAGGTGTCCGAGCCCGAACTCGCGGAAACCGGGCGTGTCGACGACGTGCCCCCCGGAGGGCAGCCGCAGCAGCCGTGAGCCGGTCGTCGTCTGCCGGCCCTTGCTGGTCAGCGGGTTGACCTCGCCGGTGGCGAGGTCCCAGTCGGGGTGCAGGGCGTTGAGGAGGCTGCTCTTGCCGACCCCGGAGTGCCCCGAGAGCACCCCGATGCGATCGCGAAGCGACTCGCGGAGCTCGTCGAGCCCCCGCCCATCCACGGCGCTCGTCAGCAGCACCGGGAAGCCGAGCTCGCGGTAGACGCTGGCGGCCTCCTCGAGCTCTCGCCACTCGTCGGAGTCGGACTCGACGAGGTCGATCTTGTTGACGACGATCACCGCCTCGAAGTCCTCCTGCTCGCAGAGCGCGAGCAGTCGATCGGCGAGCGCCCACCGCGGCGGAAACGGGCTGGCGGCGAGCACGACGTGCAGCCGGTCGATGTTGGCGGCGACCCGCTTGACGCGCGACGGGTCGTCCTCGGCGACGCGCATCAGCGCGTTGCGGCGCGGCAGGATCTCGTCGAGGACGCCCTCGCCGCCCTCCGCGTGCACACGCACCCGGTCCCCGACGACCGGACGCTCGTCCTCGGCGACCCGTCCGCGAAAGTAACAGGTGAGCGTGCCGTCGCCGGTACGCACCCGGAAACTGCGCCGGGAGCGCGAGATCACCAGCCCCTCGCTCCCCTCGCCGCTCCCCGCGCCACGCCGCTTGCGACGCCGCCGCCGCGGCTTCCCCCCACCGGCGCGACGACGGCGATCGGCCTCCTCGAGCGAGCGCTCGACATCGGTGTAGTCGTCGCCGGCTGGTGGGGTCACGTGGGCATTCTCGAAGATCGGTATCGGTGTCGGAGTCGGAATCGGAGTCGGTATCGGAGTCGGTGTCGGAGTCGGAATCGGAATCGGTCCTCAGCCCTCGGTCATCAGTCTCTGTCTCGGTCTCCGACTCCGTAGCACGGGCACGGGCACGGGCACGGGAACGGGAACGGGAACGGGAACGGACCCCGAAGCCCCTCACACTGTGACCTCGAACGACTCGTTCGCGGCGTCCGGGTAGCGCTCCAGGCACGGGTCCACCTCCTCGGCGACGAACTCGTCGACCTGCTCCGGCGAGCGGCCGACGAAACGGGCCGGGTCGAGCGCGCCCTCGATCTCGTCGCGGACCGCGGCGAAGGCCTCGTCGCCCTGGATGCGCTCGAGCAGACCCGGACCGGAGCCCCCCTCGCGTCGCTGCCTCGCCACCTCCATGCAATGGAGTCGAAGTCGCTCGTGCAGCGCCTGGCGGTCGCCGCCGCGGCGTGTGGCGAGCACGAGGATCTTCTCGACGGCGATGAAGGGCAGCTCCTCCATGACACGGCGCTCGATCACGGCCGGGTAGACGACGAGCCCCCGCACCACGGCGTTGAGGAGAACGAGGATCGCGTCGGTCGCCAGGAAGCTCTGCGGGATGCTGATGCGGCGGTTGGCGGAGTCGTCGAGCGTGCGCTCGAACCATTGCGTCGACGCGATCCACGCCGGATTCTGGGCCTCGCAGAGGACCCACTTCGCCAGCGAGCTCGCGCGCTCGAGCTTCATCGGATTGCGCTTGTAGGGCATCGCCGAGGAGCCGACCTGCGCGCTGCCGAACGGCTCCTCGATCTCGCCGACTCCCTGCAGGAGCCGCAGGTCGTTGGTCATCTTGTTGGCGGTGGTCGCGACGCCGGCGAGAGCCTGGAGGACGAGGCTGTCGATCTTTCGCGTGTAGGTCTGTCCCGTGACGCGGAACGAGTCCTCGAAGCCCATCTTCCGGGCGACGCGCCGGTCGAGCTCCTTCACCTTGTCGCCGTCGCCGTCGAAGAGCTCGAGGAAACTCGCCTGCGTGCCGGTGGCGCCCTTCGCACCGCGGAACCGGAGCCCCTCGCGCAGCCGGCGGACCTCGCCGAGGTCGATGAGCACGTCCTGCGCCCACAGCGTCGCTCGCTTGCCGACCGTGGTCAGCTGCGCCGCCTGGTAGTGCGTGTACGCCAGCGCGGGAAGCGCCCGGTGCTCGACGGCGAAGTTCCTCAGCGCCAGGAGCAGCGAAGCGAGCTTGCGCTCGATGAGCTGGAGCCCGTTCCTCATCAGCACGAGGTCGGCGTTGTCCGTGACGAAGCAGCTGGTGGCTCCGAGGTGGATGACGCCGCCGGCGCGCGGGCACTGCTCGCCCCAGGCGCGGATGTGCGCCATGACGTCGTGCCGCAGCTCCGACTCGAGCTCGCGCACGCGCTCGTACGGGATCTCGTCGACGTTCTGGCGGAGGTCGTCGATCTGGTCCGGCGTGATCTCGAGGCCGAGCTCGGCCTGCGACTCGGCGAGGGCGATCCAGAGGAGACGCCAGGTGCGGTAGCGGGCGTCCGGGGAGAAGTTCCGGAGCATCGCGGCGGTGGCGTAACGCTCGGAGAGCGGATTGCGATAGATCGAGGTCGCCGCCGACGCCGATTCCGGCGCCGATCGATCCTCCCGCGGTTTCCGGCGCTTGCCTGCCATTCGGCCCATCAATATCGGAGCGTTCGCTCCAAAGTCAAGGACCGTGGGACCCGATAAGCGATTGATGGGCTCGATCACCGGAGAATGCACCGGGCGCTCCACGCCGGCGGCCATGGCGGCCGTCATCGTCGGCCTCGCCCTTCTCGCGCCCTCGCGGTGCGTGGCGGACATCATCTACCTGCGCAACGGCAATCAGGTCCAGGGAGAGATCGTCCGTCGCGGCGGCGACAGCATCACGGTCCGCTTCCCCGGCGGGTTCCTCGAGATCCCGTCGCGCGAGGTGGTTCGCGTCGAGAGCGAGAGCCGTCTCGACTACCTCCTCTCCGAGGGCGAGAAGCATCTCAAGCGGAAGGACTTCGAGGGCGCGCTCGATTTCCTGGAGTCGGCTCGAGCGGAGTTCCCGTCCTCGACGCGTGTCGACCAGCGGATCGACAAGGCGCGGGAGGAGCTCGCGTTCCACCTCGCCGACACCAGGCGGCTCGAACGGGCCGAAGAGGCGCTCGAGAAGCTCCTCGTCGCGATGCCAAACCACCCGACCGCGGCGAAACGCCTCGAGAGTGTGCGTCGCGAGCGCGAGACGGCGCGCCGGGAGGAGGCGCTCGGCATCCGCGAGCTGGCCGAGGGCGCCACGGCGAGCGGCCACCGACGGCTGAAAAAGATCTACGACGAGTATCCCGGTCGCCGCCACGCGGTCGCCCCCTACCTGGCGAGCGCCGTCGCCGATCTCGCCGACGCCGCGCTCGAGCAGGGGGACCTGACGCGTGCGGAGCGGCTCTACATGGAGGCGATCACGCTGGTCCCCGATCTCCTGCCGCGCGTCGTGCCGGGGTACGTGCTGCTCAAGGCGATGCAGCTCAAGCCGCTCTTCGACCTCAACCACTACGAGCCGTTGCTCGCGGGGACCGACGCGGCGCTCGAGGTGGTGCCGTCGAGCCCGGTGCTCAACTACTTCCGCGCGCACGCGCTCGAGGGGCTGGGTCGCTGGCGCGAGGCGGCGGAGATCTATCTGCGGATCACCGGCGAATCGCGGCCGCCTGATCTGCGCGCCGCGCTGCCGACGCTGAAGCGCCTGGCGGAGGCCGTGCTGCTGCGACGCGGGGACGAGGAGCAGTCGCCGGCCGACGAGGTGCTCCCCGGCACCTGGCGCGTCGTCCGCACCGAGCACTTCGTCGTGCACCACCGCAACGAGCGCATCGGGCGGGAGGTGGCGCAGGTCGCGGAGGCGACCTACGACCGTCTCTTCGGGCAGCTCGAGCTCAAGACGCACTGGTACAGCCCGTGCGAGCTCTACATCCACCCCGACCGCGACGACTTCGCCGGACTCACCGACGCCGGTCACGGCTGGATCGGAGGCAGCCACCGCATCAGCGGCGGTCGCGGCGCCCTCTCCGTGCACCGGATCGACACCTTCCAGACACAGCCGCGCCTGGCGCAGACCGTCATACCGCACGAGGTCGGCCACGCCATGCTCACGCACCGCCTGCGATACCGCGGAACCATCCCGCTCTGGATCAACGAGGGATTCGCCACCTGGAACGAGCCGCGCTTCGTGCACGATCACCACCAGCGCCTCGTCCGGCAGGCGGCCCAGCTCAACGCGCTCATACCGGTGACCGAGCTCGTCCGCCGTCAGACCTACCCGTCCGACGCCGACGTGCGTCTCTTCTACGCGCAGTGTTTCTCGGTCTCCGACTTCCTGATCCGCATGCACGGACTGCGACGCTTCATGAGCTTCGCCGAGGAGCTCTCGCTCTCCCCGACCTCACTCGGACTCCTCCTCCGCCGCCACTACCGCCTCAACGGCGCCCCGGGCCTCGACCACGCCTGGCAGGGGAGCATTCGGGCACGGTGAGACAGGCGCTCGTCGTGGATCTCGATCGACCGGATCGGGGTCGGAGTCGGAATCGGCATCGGTGTCGGTGTCGGCGTCGGAATCGGAGTCGGAGTCGGTCATCGGACTCTGTCTCGGACCTCGGTCTCTGACTCTCTGATCTCTGATTTCTGATCTCTGTCCTCGGTCCTCTGTCTCTGTCTCGGCCTCCCCCGCGCGGCCCCGACGTCGGCCACGAGGTCACTTCGATGGTTTTCGGGCACGGGAACGGGAACGGGTACGGGTACGTTTTTGCAACGTCGGAATCGGCGTCGGTGTCGGCCTCGGCGTCGGAGTCGGTCGCTCGGGTCCGGCACCGGGGTATAATGATGTCCATCATGACCGCTCCGCACGAGCCACCCATCGACCATCTCCTCACCCGTTTCGCCCGGACCCTCGAGGGCGTCCCCGCGTCGCGCGGTCGGGGAGCGCTGCTCGCCGTCTCCGGCGGTCCCGACTCGACGGCGCTGCTGCGGCTCTTCCAGATGCTGCGGGATGCCCCGCCGCCGGGTTTGTCGATGCCGTGCGAGCTGGTCGTCTGTCACGTGCACCACGGGATTCGGTCGGCGGACGCCGATGGCGATGCGCGGTTCGTCGAGCGGCTGGCGCGCGAGCACGACATGCGGTTCGTGCTCGAGCGCATCGACGCTCCGGCGCTCGCGCGCGCCGGCAGGCGCTCGCTCGAGGACGCGGCGCGCGAGGCGCGGTACGAGATCCTCGCCCGCCGCGCGCGCGGCCACGGCGCCCGGCTCGTCGCCACGGGTCACACGGCGGGCGACCAGGAGGAGACCGTGCTGCTCCGCATCGCACGGGGCTGCGGTCTCCGCGGGCTCGGCGGCATCCGGAGCGCGCGACCGCTGGTGCGTGGCGAGCGTGACGGGCCGTGGCTCGTGCGGCCGCTGATCGACTGGTCGCGCGACGAGGTGCTCGCGTTCCTCGACGGCATCGGCCAGCCGTTCCGCTCCGACGCGACGAACGAGGACATTGCGATCCCTCGCAACGCGGTGCGTCACATCGTTCTGCCGGCGCTGCGGGAGCACGTCCATCCGGGCGTCTCGGCCGCGCTCCTTCGGCTCGCCGCGCACGCGCGAGAGCTCGACGCCGACCTCGACGCGTGGTGCGCGGAACGGGAGACGGCCGTGAGACTCTCCGCGCGCGACGGCGCCGCCTCGCTGGCGTACTCGCTGCCCGGTCTGATGTCGCTGCCGCCGTCCCTGACGCGCCGCATGCTCGAGCGCGCGGTCGAGCGCCTCGCCGCGCTGACGGCGATCGCGCCGCCGTCACTCACGGCTGCGTGGTTCGACGAGCTTCACCGGCGCACACGCGGCGCGACTCGAGGCGCGGTCGACCGCATCGCGCTCGGCTCGGGCTGGCGACTCGTCGTCGGCGAGGGCGTCCTGGTCGTCGAGGCGCCGTCGACCGGACGCCAGCCGCAGGAGTCGGAAGCCACGCCCGATGAGCGCGAGGCGCCGCTGATGGTCCCGGGCGAGGCGCACTGGCGAGGTTGGCGTGTGCGCGTCGATCTGCTCGAGGAACGCCCGGATCTCGCCGGCACCGGTCCGCTCTGCGAGATCGTCGACGCCGAGTCGCTCCCCCACACCCTGCTCGTCCGCGGACGGCGTCCGGGCGAGCGATTCCATCCGCTCGGCTCACCCGGCAGCAAGAAGCTCAAGGAGCACCTGCGCGAGAGCCGCGTGCCGCCCGCAGAGCGAGACCAGCGCCCGCTCGTCGTCGCGGGGGATGAGCTGGTGTGGGTGGTGGGGACGAGAATCGGTCACCGGTTCCGGGTGACGGGGATGACGAGGGTGTGGGCGCGGTTGCGGGCTTCGCGGGGGTGATTCTCGTTCCCGTCCCCGTCCCCGTTCCCGTTCCCGTGCCCGTTCCCGGTGCCCAAAAACCATCGGAGTGACCTCGTGGCCGACGTCGAGGCCGAGCGGGCGGAGGCCGAGGCCGAGGGCAGAATACCGAGGGCAGAATACCGAGGGCAGAGAGACGGAGGTCCGAGACAGAGTCCGAGAACCGATTCCGACTCCGATTCCGAGGTCAGAGCACAGCACTCGGACATCGAAGTCGGCGACTCGAGGCGTTCGAGGACGAGGACGAGGACGAGAGGGGGCCACGTGCCGCGCCCCTTACAACTTCTCCCCGATCGCCTGGATCAGTCCCGATTTGTGCATCAGGATCAGGATGCCGCGATGTCTCGTCGTCGGTTCCTGGGCCGAGACGGTGGTCGGGATGAAGTCGAAGTTGTCGACGGGAAGGGAGAACTTCTCCTCGCCCGTCTCGCCGTCGATGGCGACCAGTGTCCGGCCTCGGCCGCCCCGGGGGTCGGTGAGGGCGTAGACGGCTCGCCGGCCGACGGCGACGACGCGCTCGATGTGGTCGAACCTCCAGAGCAGCGCGCCGTCGAGCTGCTCGTTGGCGTTGACCGCCCAGAGCGTGCGTCTGTCGACCCGCGGGCGCGGGTCGTCGCTGATGCAGAGGACCATGGGCAGGTTCGGGCGATACTTGACCGCCAGCGGCGTGTCGAGGATCGGGGCCTGGGCCTGGAACTCCCACGCCTTCGAGCCGTCGATATCGCGCAGGCAGTAGAGCTTGTAGTCGCTCGAGCCGGCGAAGACGTACGCGCCGAAGACCACCGGGGCGCCGAGGATCTCCGAGCCGGCGGTGAACTCCCACGAGCGGCGGTCCTGACGGCCGAGCTGGGTGTGGAAGCGGTAGACCTTGCCGCTGGTCGACGTGAAGTACACGAAGACACCGCGCGTCACGGGGTTGGTGCGGACCTCGCCACGGTCCGTGAACCAGAACCACTCCTCGAACTCGCGCCGCTTCGGGATCGAGAAGAAACGCCCGTCGAACGAGCCGACGAAGTAATGGTTGTCCGAGGCGACCGCGCCGCTCGAGATCGAGAACGGCAGGTTCGTCTTCCAGAGGGTGGTGCCGTACTTGTAATCGAGGCAGTAGACCTGATCGCGCTGGACGAGGAGGAGCTCGTCGTCGCGCTCGAGCGCCGCCGGGTAGCGGTAGACGTACGGCGCGTGCTTCACGGGCGCCTTCAGGTCCCAGGTCCAGCGGGGCAGGCCGTCGGTGCGATCGTAGGCGATCAGAATGTACGCGCGGCGGGCGCTACCGCCGAGTCCGTGGCGTCGCTCCTCGACCGCGAAGATGTCGTCGCCGACGACATGAACGTTCTGAAACTCGCCGTCGAGGGTCCGGCTCGTCCAGACCGTCTCGAGCCCATGCGACGCGAGGACGCTCTCGTCGACCGCCTCCGCGCTCGACACCGCCTGCGCCGTGCGCGTGCCGCTTCCCTCGCTCGAGCCGCCGGTGTAGTGCACCTGCTGGCACCCGGCGATGGCGAACGCCAGGAGCAGCGCCGCGGGAAGCGCGACGCCGGACGATCTCGCCGCCCTCGTCAACGTCGATTGCGTCGCGACCGCGTGGTCAGTGATGCTCTCCGAAGTGCGCACAGTCACTGTCGCCGTCTCCTTTCTCGGGTCGGTCATGTCGAAATCGTGAACGCCTCCGTCCCTCCCGCCGGTCCGCAGGTGTCCTTTTCCTCTCGTCCGTGTCTCGGCAGAACGGCTCACGCCGATGCACCTATCGTGCACCACCGCGACCCCACCACGATGCGTCACGTCGTCGGGTCACGTCGTCGGGTCACGTCGTCGGGTGCTTCACCCTCGAGGGCGACGCCCCGTTCTCGGACTCGTTCGCGTCGTCCTCGTTCACCGGAAGCACGTGAGCGAGCTCCGGATACTTGCCGCTGCGAACGAGATAGGTCCCGAGATTCACACCGTGCTCTCTCTCGTACTGACTCAGCTTGTCGATCCGGCGGAGGTCCTCGTCGATCCTCGAGTTCAGCTTGAGGACGAACGGCTTGCCCTCCTTCCGCGCACGGAGATCCCTGACGAGATCCGACCAGTCACCGTCGTAGAGGAAATCCCTGATCGCGATCAGGTGCTCTTCCTCGCTGGTCAGTGACCGGAAGAAACGGTCGTGCGCGTCCATCGTCGAGCTCGTCCGTGCTCGGACGATCTCCCTTCCTGTTTTCGGCGAAACCCCTCGCTCACCTGGTGAAAATCCACGTGAAACGCGGGGTTTGGACGGTGGCGGGAGAGCGGGGACCGCCCCGTCACGCCCCTGCGCCCCCGGCGTCCGCGGCGGGGGGAATCACGAGGGGAATCCGCTGCTTGGTCCACCCCTTCTGCTTGAGGTGGAACCGGTCGAGGTTGATCTCGTACTCGTCGGCCGGGCGCTCGTAACGGATCTGATAAATGCGCTCCTCGATCTCGCGCGAGCCGTCGTCCCTGGTGATCAGACGGAAGTCGTTCGAGAGGCCGCGAACGGTGATCGAGATGGCGTTGGCGCCCGGGTCGAGCCGGTTGAATACCGCGACGCAACGGCGCTTCTCGCGCGGCGCGAAGGTCGTGTAATGGTACTTCGTGTCGCTGGATTCCCGGTCCTTCTGGGCCTCGAAGAGATCCGACTTGCCCCAGAGCGGCCGGCCGACCTTGCGCTCCACCGCCGCCTCGACCGACGCCAGGTTCGTGTCCGCGTACGTCTTCTTCTGGTCGGAGGTCGCGGTGACCGAGATGTAGGCCTCACGCGGCTCGTCGGACTGGTTCTCGACGGTGTAGAGCATGTACCAGAAGACCTGGCCCTTGGAGGGACCCTCGAGCGGCGTGATCGTCTTGACCGCGTCGACGTTGAAGCTCAGCACCCAGAGGCGGGGATCGACGGTGATGTTGCTGTGATCGACCGTCGCCGAGGCGCCGGAAACGGCCGAGTCGCCCTCGTCGTCATCCTGGGCGCCCAGCGGCGCCGACGAGACGGCGAGGCCCACGCAAAGCGCCCCGACAAGAACGCCGTATCTCCAGTGTGTCTCGGAAAAACGTGTCATCGTCGTACTCGCTTCCTCCTCGTGGGCGGGAATCGGCATGGCGCTGATTGTTCGGAATTCGATTGGTGGGCCGGACCGATCAGGGACCGCGTCCAGCTGAAGCGGGAACGCCGCAGGGGCTCGGCGGGCCAGCCGCACGGCCCCGTACACACGCTCTCGCCGGCCTATCTTAAGAGCAGCCACCATCGAACACAAGGCCCGAGTTGGCCGCTGCGTCGGGGCCCGACCCGGCGAGGCTGTCCGGGGCTTTGCTTGCTCTCTCGCTCGTGATAAGATTCCCATAACTCTCCCGGGAGTTCCAGTAGTCGGTTCGTACGCGGGGCGGAGGGCGCCCTCGCTGACGGCGCGGTGGTCGCGCCGGTTCGATTTCGCAGGATCCGGACGGGATCGCCTCCCCGCAGGAGCGCGTCCCGGAAAGGAGACCGATCATGACAGGACGTTCCCGCCCGGGGGCTCGGAACAGGAACCCGACTCGCGCCCTGCGCTCGAGCCGCGGCTTCACGCTCGTCGAGCTCCTCGTGGTTATCGCAATCATCTCGATCATAGCGGGCTTTCTGATCCCGACTCTCATTCGTTCTCGCGGCGAGGCCGACAAGGTCGCCTGCCAGAACAACCTCCGCGAGATCTCCAAGATGGGGATGCTCTACGCGGACACGGGACACCGTTTCTTCCCCTACGCGCGCGGCGGCAAGTCGCCGCACGAGCACATGAACGTGATGGTGGAGTTCTTCTCGACGGGAGAGACGAAGCTCAAGCCCGAGCTCTTCATATGCCGGAGCTGGCGCGGCGAGAAGGCGGAGGTCGACGAGGAGGGCAAGTTCCTTCTCGACGAGGAATCGTGCTCCTACACGTGGTCCGAGCAGCGGCTGACGACGACCGACCAGCGGCCGCTCTCGTCCGACAAGTTCGTCAAGGACGCCGATCAGCTCAGCGGGCACGAGCTCGGCATGAACGTCGTCGACACGGCCGCGTCCGTGAGCTTCGTGCTCAAGGAGAACCTCGACGAGGATGGCCTGCCCAAGGGCCTGATCCGCTGAGTCTCTCGGCCTGACCGACGCGGTCGGACGAGACAACCGACTCCCGGAAGATCGATGCGAGCCCGGCGGCTCCGGCCACCGGGCTCGTGTCGTGTCTCAGCCCTGCGTCCACTCCGCGCGTTCTCGCGCATGCAGCAGCGCCGACGGGGGCTCGCGGTCGATCGCCCACCTCAGGAGGAGATAGACCCGGGCCATGCCGGACACGAACGCCGCGAGGAAGCTCGCCACGAGGAGCGATCCGACGATCGGCAGATCGGCCGTCGGCCGCAGCTCGCTCCCGCCGACGAGGGCGAAGGGCACGGCCGTCGCCAGCGTGAGCTCCCCACCGGTGGCAATCGCCCAGGTCGCCAGCAGGAACGCGCGCACGAGCGCGACGAAGAGCGCGAACGCCGAGGCCGAGATGGCGGCGGCGACCAGCGCCGTCACCGTGCCGGCGAGAAAGCTCCCGGTGCGCCCGCGGACGTAGCTGATCGACCGGCTGACGGTGTCGAACGCCTCGCGACAGTCGAGTGTCGCCGCCGGCACCATCAGCGCGAGCGCCGGCACGCCGAGGAACGCGAGGAACGCCGCGGCGACGCCGAGCGGCAACCCGATCACCAGGAGCCACGCAAACGCGAGCCACTCCCACAGCATCGCGAGCGCCATCGCCCCGGAGACGGTGATCAGCACCAGCAGCGCGACGGCGAGCGGCACGGCGAGCACGGAGGCGAGCAGGTTCGCGGCGCGCTCGAGAGCGAGCTTGAGGGACTCGCGGACGCCCCACCGGCAGTTGCGACCGTACTCCCAGCCGGCCGCGCCGGCGACCATCGCCAGAGCGAGGACGAGGAGCGCGGCCAGGGCGACGACGAGAACGACTGCGAGGACCTGTCCGCCGCGCGTGTCACGCGCCACCAGCCACGGCGCGGCCAGCCAGGATGCGAGCAGCACGACGGTCAGCGGGAAGATCCGCGTCGGCGCCCAGGCGGCTCGCGCCCCGCGGCCGACGTCGACGAGACGGGCGGTGAACCGCGGCGGCGGCTCGGCCCGGCGCTCGGGCCCGGCGTCATTCACGGAGAGCTCCGGGCGGGGGCGGCTCCTCCCGGTGCAGACCGTCCTCGTCGACCGGCCAGAGCTGCCGCGAGATGCGGTACGACTCGTTCATCCAGCGTCCGAGATCGATCATCTTGCACCGCTTGCTGCAGAACGGGAACGACCGGCTGCCTTTCTTCACGGCAGACTCGCAGACGGGACACAGACTTTTGCTCGTGTCGTCGCGTTCTGTCATTTCGAGGACACGTCCCTGGAGCCCGCAGGGGATAGTACCTGGACGCGCGGCAAAGTGGAACACCTCGACCGTGGGTCGCGGACGTCCCCGCCGGGCGCTCACTCGGCTTCCGGGAACGTATCCGGGACCGCCTCCCGCTTCCGCCCGACGACCACCCGGGCTGGACGGAGGACCACGTCACCGTGAAGATAACCTTTTTGCACGACTTCGACGACGAGGCCGTCGCTCTCGTCGTCGGTCTCGATCTGCTGCACGGCGTCGTGCAGCTTCGGATCGAAGGGCTCGCCGAGCGCCTTCATGGGGCGGATGTCGTGCGCCTCGAGGGCCCTGAGCAACTCCTGGCGGATGAGCTCGACCCCCTCGCGAAAGGCCTCTGACGCGGAGCTCTCGGCGCCCTCGAGGGCGCGCTCGAAATTGTCCTGGATCGGCAGCAGGTCGGCGGCGAGCTGCCGCAGTCCGTTCTTTTCCCAGTCGGGGCGCTCGCGACGGATGCGTTTCTGGAAGTTCTCGAAATCCGCGCGAGCGCGGCGGAGCTCATCGAGGAACTTGTCCCGCTCGGCCGCCCTGGCGACCAGGTCGCGGTAGGTCTCCTCGGTGAGCGAGGCGAGGTCGTCGCCGGCGCCACCGGCGTCGCCGGTCTCCGGGACCTCCTCGGGAGCGCTCGACCCGGACGCAGACTCCCCCTGTGCGAGATCGTCGCTCTCGTCCCTCCCGTCCATCTTGGCCGTGAGGTTCTTTGACATGGAATCAGCGCGCTTTACTTGAAGTAGTCCTTGATGCGCTCGAAGAGCCGTTTCCTCTGACTGCCGCTCTGCTCCTCCTCGCACTCCTGCAGCTCCTCGAGGAGCTCGCGCATCCGCGGCGTCAGCTTCCGGGGCGTCTCGACCACCACCTTGATCAGCTGGTTGCCGGCGCCATAGCCCTCGAGGTTGGGGAGCCCCTGCCCCTTCAGGCGCAGGAACTCGCCGCTCTGCGTGCCGGGCGGGATGGTGACGCGCGCCTTGCGTCCCCGCACCGTCGGCACCTCGATCTGACATCCGAGCGCCGCCTCGGAGAACGAGACCGGCACCTCGCAGAGGAGGTCGTCGCCGTGCCGCTCGAAGAACTCGTGCGGAGCGACGCGCAGAAAGGCGTAGAGGTCGCCCGCGGCCCCGCCGCGCACGCCGTGGTTGCCCTCGCCCGTCAGGCGAAGCTGGGTGCCGTCGTGGACACCGGCCGGGACGTCAATCGCCACCTCGCGCTTGCCGGCCACGGTGCCCGAGCCGCGACAGCCCGGGCAGGGCGTCGGGGCGTGCTGCCCCTCGCCGCCGCACTGCGGGCACGGTCGCTGGATGCTGAAGAAGCCCTGCGATTGCTGGACGCGGCCGTGGCCGGCGCACGTCGGACAGGTCTCGAGGCTGGTTCCCGGCTTGGCTCCGGAGCCGGAGCAGCTCGAGCACGCCTCCTGCCGCCGCAGCTCGATGGTCTTTCTGACGCCGGTGGCGACCTCCTCGAGCGTCAGCGTCAGGTCGATGCGGAGGTCCGCGCCGCTCCTTCCGCGACGCCCCGAACGCCCACGGCGCCGCCCGCCGCCGAAGAACGTGTCGAAGATCGAGCCCTCGAAGATGTCGCTGAACTGCGAGAAGATGTCCTCGACGGAGGTGAAGGTCGGACCGCCGTACCCGCGCGCCTTGAGCCCCTCGTGACCGTACCGATCGTAGAGCTCGCGCTTCTGCGAGTCGGAGAGGACCTCGTACGCCTCCGAGATCTCCTTGAACCGCCGCTCCGCGTCCTCGTCGCCCGGGTTCTTGTCGGGATGGTTCTCGAGGGCGAGCTTCCGATAGGCCTTCTTGATCTCCGACTCGGACGCGCGGCGCGCGAGTCCGAGCACCTCGTAGTAGTCACGCTGGGCCATTCGGGGCATCTTTCGCTCTACACCTCGGCGTCCGTCGACGGCGCCCGACGGCAGCGAAGAAGCGCCCGACTCGACACCTCTCTCAGTTATCGAGCCGCACGGCGCTTCTCCGAAGCTCGGAGACCGTCACACGACGGCTCCGGAAACCGCCGATTCCTTCTTTTCGATGTCGGTGATCATCACGTCCGTCGTGAGGTTGAGCCCGGCGATGCTCGCCGCGCTCTGCAGGGCCGTCACGACCACCTTCGCCGGGTCGATAATCCCGGCCTTGACGAGGTTCTCGTACTCCCGCTTCGCGGCGTTGAATCCGTCGCGCCCCTTGCGGTTGCGCACCTCGACGACGACCTCCTGCCCGTCGAGGCCGCAGTTGTCGGCGATCTGCCGCAATGGGACCTCGAGCGCCTTGCGGACGACGTCGATGCCGAAACGCTCCTCGCCGCGACCCTTGACCTCGTCGAGCGCATCGATCGCCCGGATCAGCGACACGCCGCCTCCCGGCACGATGCCCTCCTCGATGGCGGCGCGCGTGGCGTGGAGCGCGTCGTCGGCGCGGTCCTTGCGCTCCTTCATCTCGGTCTCGGTTCGGCCGCCGACGTGCAGGATCGCGACGCCGCCGGCAAGCTTCGCCTTGCGCTCGGTGAGCTTCTCCTTGTCGTACGTCGACGTCGTCTGCTCGATCTGCGCGTTGATCTGCGCGACGCGCTCCTGAACGGCGCGCTTCGTTCCGCCGCCCTCGACGAGCGTCGTCTTGTCCCTCTCGATGACTGCCTTCTTCACCGTCCCGAAGTAGGACTGGTCGACGGCCTCGAACGAGACGCCGAGATCCTCGGAGATCAGCTTGCCCCCCGTCAGGATCGCCATGTCCTCGAGCAGCGCCTTGCGGCGGTCGCCGAAGCCCGGCGCCTTGACGGCCGCGATCCGGAGGACGCCCTGGAGCTTGTTGATGACGAGCGCCGCGAGCAGCTCGCCCTCGACGTCCTCGGCGACGATCAGCAGCGGCCGGCCGG
>JBFFXF010000083.1:0-27333 GCA_041569895.1 Planctomycetota bacterium
AGCCGGGCCGATCGCGCTCTCGAGATGCGCGCGGAGTACTTCGAGGACGTCGTCGCGCCGCGCATCGACGTCGCTCTTCGCGAGCTCGACGGGGGTCGCCGTCCGGATGCGCTCCTCGCGGTCGAGCGCGTGATCGAGTCGCTCGACGGCGAGACCGGCGCGATCACGCGCGAGGTGAGCCACCGCGAGCAGCCTCTCCTCGACGCGCTGTCGTCGCTCGAGCCGGCGGAGGGGATCGCGGCCCGCATCGGCGAGGCGGCGGCCAGTCTCGCGGCCGCGGGTCCGGACGCGACCGCGGCGCTCGCGTCGTTGCGGGCGTCGCTGCAGCAGATCCGGTTCGAGATCAGCGAGGCGCGGCGACACCGGCCGCCCGATTACCCGTCGGTCATCGACCTCGCGGATCTCGCCCAGGTCATCGGCGTGCTGGTCGACGACTCGCCCGCCGCCCTCCCGCCGCCGGTCGAGCTCGCCGCGTTCCTCGAGGAGCTGGCTCGCGTCGTCGAACCGATCGAGATCGGCGCCCGGCTCGGCGTGCTGGCCCGCGACGCGCGCGAGCTCGCCGCCGCGGCGGACTCGGTGCGGTGGAGTCTCGGCGAGACACGCGAGACGCGCCGCCGGAGGTTGCGCGTGCTCGCCCGGGCTCTCGACGAGCTCCGCCGCGTCGCGCGTCGCGGGTCGGATGCCGCCACGGCGCTCGATGCAGACGCCGCGTCCGCGCTCGCCTCGTGCGCGCCGGCGTGCGATCGCGCCGCTGCCGCGGTTCGCGACGGTCGGATCGACGTCGCCCTCGCCGCGCTGCTCGAGGTCGTCGGGAGCGCCACCGATGCCGCGCTCTCCGCCGACGCGGCGCGGGAGTCGCGCCGGGCCGAGCTCGATCGCGCGCGCGTGTGGCTGCGCGCCCGCCTCGGCAGTTTCTCCGAGCGCGCCGCCCGTCTCGCATCGCGCCAGCGTGGCGTCGCTGCCGCGGTTGCGGCGCTCGAGCCGGCGCGGGACCCGTCGAACGACTCGACGAAGAGCACCGCGCAGAACAGCACGCAGAACACCACGTGGGACACCATGCACGAGACCATCACTTCGGCGCGTGAGGAGCAGGGCGCGTTGCGCGCCGGCGCGCTGGGGCTCGGCCGCATGCTGACGCTCGAGGGGAGCCGCCTGATCGTCTCCGGTGGCGCCCTCTCTCCGGAGGATGCGCTCGACCAGGCGCGTGAGCTCGACGAGGTCGCGGCGTCTCTCGGACAGATCGCCGGCGGCGTGATGGCCGACACAGCGCGCTGGCTCGAGAGCGCCGCGCACGCCGGCGAGTCGGCCACGCGCGAGCGCATCCTCGCGGATGCGACGCGCTTCGCGACCGAGGCCGCGGACGCGCTCGACGGGCTCGTCGCGCGCCTGCGACTGATCGAGACGCGCGAGGCGCTCGAGCTCGCCGGCAACGCGCTCGCGACGCTCGACGACGCGGTACAGATCGACTGGAACGACCCGCAGGCGCTGGCGATGCTCATCGAGCGCGCCACGCGTTCGCTCGAGGCGGCGCGGCGCGCGCGAGATCACCTCGAGGGCGTTCTCGCCGACGGTCCGTCGCGGGCGCGTCTGCTCGAGAGCCTGCGCGCGGCGGCTGTCTCGTTCGAGGCCGCGCTCGGCGTGGCCCGCGCCGGCGACGGTCCGGAGGCGCGCCGACTGCTGTCGGAGGGCGAGGCGGCCTTCCGCGCCGTGATCGCGCTCGTTCGCAGGCTGCGCGGCGAGACCGAAAGCTCGCTCGCCGAGTCGCGCGCCGACGAAGACGAGGACGGGTCTTCGCCTCGCGGCGAGCGCACGCCCGAGCTCGATCGGATCCACCAGGAGCTCCGTCGACTCCAGGAGCTGCGCGGATGGCAGGCGCGGCTCGAGGCGCAGCTCGCCGAGCTCCTCGAGGACCCGTCGCGGGCGACGGCGGACGACCTCTCGGAGCTCGCCGAGCTCCAGCGCCGTCTCGCCGAGACGCTTGGCGACGCCGTTCCCGGAGGCGGCCGGCTCATCGAGCTCGCCGCGACACTGCTCTCCGGCGACGAGACCGTCGAGCGTCTCGCGGGGGAGCAGGCGGCGGTCGGCGAGGACGCGAGGGACCTCGATGCGACGGATGAGGACGCGTCGCTCCTCGAGCGCCAGCGCCGGCTGATCGACGACGCCGTCAAGGCGACCGACGAGGTCCTGCTCGCCGGGAGCAAGCTCGCCATCGCGCTGCCGCCCGTCCTCGAGCCCTTCTGGAGCGCGCAGCTGCGCGTCGAGCCGGCGCTCGAGCTGATGCGTGGCGTCGAGGGCGCGCTCGCGCGATCCGAGCGCGCCGCGGCAGGCGAGTCCGCCGGACGCGCCGCGGGCGAGCTGCGCGCCCTCGGCGAGTTGCTCGATACCGTGCGCACGCGCGCGCTCGAGGAGATCGCCGATCGCCAGTCGCGTGCCGCGGCCGCCGATCCCTCGTCGACCTCGCTCGAGATGGCGTCGGCCTCGACCGCGCGCGCGGCGGAGGAGCTCGAGGCCGGGAATCTGCGCGGCGCGCAGCGCTTTCAGCGCTCGGCGGCGCGTGGCATGATGGCAGGCGTCGACTCCGTGCGAGCGTACCTCGAGCGCATGCGCCGCGACACCGTCGACGAGGGCACGCTGCTCTCGCGCGTCCTGGACGGCGCCGAGGCGGGCCGCGATGGGCTCGCCTGGTCGGTGAGCGCGCGGAGGTCGGTGCGCGATCCGATCGTCGAGCGCGAGGAGCACGGAGCGCGGGCGCTCTCGGCGGCGTTTCCGGAGGAGTTCCGCGAGCTCGTGAGGATCTACCTGAAGGCGCTTCTGGGAGAAGAATGACAGGATCCCGACACGCTCGAGACCCGTGCTCGCAGCGCTGCCCGATCGTCGCGCTCGTGGTATCGCTCGCGCTCGTCGCCGCGTCGACGCTCCCCGCGCAGGACGGCGAGCGTCGCGAGGACTCCCCGATCCGGGTCCGCGACTACGCCGCCGAGCTTGCGCCGACGCCGGCCGTCGAGGCGGTCGACCGCGCCCTCGTCTACCTGCAGTCGACGCAGCAGCCGAACGGCAGCTGGGTGTCGCAGATCGGCGCCAACACCGGCATCACGTCGCTCTGCGTGATGGCGTTCCTGGCGCGCGGCCACACGCCCGGTCGCGGTCCTCACAAAGAGACCATCGATCGCGCCATCCGCTGGGTGATCCGCCAGTCCCGCGACGGGCTGATCATCCGCGACACGTCGCACGGGCCGCTCTACAGCCACGGCATCTCGACGATGATGCTCGGCGAGGTGCTCGGCATGGTGCCGGAAGGCCGTGACGGCTTCGAGGACCTCAGCCGCGTGTACCTCGACGCGATCAACGTCATCCTCCGCGCGCAGAACGTCTCGAAGGATCGGTCGAGCCGCGGCGGGTGGCGGTATCACCCGAACTCGATCGACTCCGACATCTCCTGCACGGGCTGGCAACTGCTCGCGCTGCGCGCCGCCCAGGGGAACGGCTTCCCGGTGCCGCGACGCAACATCGACGGCGCGGTCGACTACGTCAAGCGATGCATTCACCCGCTCGGCGGCTTCGGCTACCAGCCGGGGGGCGATCCGACCGCGGCGCGCACCGGCACGGGCATCCTCTCGCTGCAGATCTGCGGCGAGTTCAACTCCGCGGAGGCGTTCCAGGGCGGCGACTGGCTCCTGAAGCACCCGCTCGAGTGGCGCGGCCCGTTCTTCTTCTACGCCGTCTACTACTGCTCCCAGGGGATGTATCAGCTCGGCGGCGAGTACTGGAGGCGCTGGCGCCCGCTGGTCGAGACGCTGCTCGTGTCGAGACAGCGCGCCAACGGGAGCTGGCCGACGCCGCCCGACGAGACGCTCGAGCTCCACGCGGGTCCGGCCTACTGCACCGCGATGGCGGCGCTGGCGCTCTCCGTGGACTTCAAACTGCTGCCGATCTACCAGCGATGAAGGGTCGCCGACGACGGGTGCGATTCGCGACCAGGGCGTCGATCGTGCGCCTCGTCATCTTCTTCGTCGTCCTCGGCGTGCTCCTGTGCGGAGGCTGCGTCATGTTCACCAGCATGCCGGGCGAGACCCACTCGGGACCGCTGCCGCCGATGACCGACATCGAGCGGGCGCTCGCCGGGCGTCTCCGGGCGCGCGTCGAGCACCTCGCGGGGACGATCGGCGAGCGCAACACGCGCCTGCCGCAGAATCTCGCCGCCGCGGCCGACTGGATCGAGCGCGAGCTCACGGCCCTCGGCTACGCCCCGCAGCGCCAGACGTTCAAGGCGGACAACGTCGAGTGCAGCAACATCGAGGTCGAGATTCCCGGCGGGGAGCGCGCCGACGAGATCGTCATCGTCGGTGGCCACTACGACTCGGTTACGCTCTGTCCCGGCGCCAACGACAACGCCACGGGCACGGCCGCCACCCTCGAGCTCGCCCGTCTCTTCGCGGGCCGCTCGTTCGCGCGCACGGTGCGACTGGTGGCGTTCGTCAACGAGGAGCCGCCATACTTCCAGACCGACTGGATGGGGAGCGTCGTCTACGCCAGACGGTGTCGAGAACGCGGTGAGAAGATCGTCGCGATGTTCAGCCTCGAGACCATCGGGTGCTACCACGACGACGAGAACTCCCAGAACTATCCGTTTCCCTTCGGTCTGGTCTACCCCTCGACGGGCAACTTCATCGCGTTCGTCGGCAACGTCGGCTCGCGCGCGCTGGTCCGCAAGGCGGTCGCTCTCTTCCGCGAGCACGCGCGCTTTCCATCCGAGGGCGGCGCCATTCCGTCGTGGGTCCCCGGTGTCGGCTGGTCGGACCACTGGAGCTTCTGGCAATCGGGTTACCCGGCGCTGATGGTCACCGACACGGCGCCCTTCCGGTACGAGCACTACCACTCGGCCCAGGACCGGCCCGCCCACGTCGATTTCGATCGCATGGCGCGCGTCGTCGCCGGCATCGAGAAGGTCGTCGCCGGCTTCGCCGAAGGCCGATAACACCTCCGCGCGTCGCGATTCCGTCCCGCGCACCTCCCGCGACGAGATTTTGCCGGAAGAGTCTCAACTCTCGGGACCTCGCCGGCCGATTCCCCAAACGCCGGGTTCTCAGACCACCTCGGCGAGGGGGCGATGCGGTCTGTCAAGATTCCCGGGCAGGGAACGTGGGGTCGTGACGAGCGAAGAGTATCGGGATCGCAGAATGGGGGATCGGACGCCGCCGGCGCTCTCCGGCGCGGCCCGCTCCACGCTGTCGTCATCCACACCATCGTCGACCGGCCCGGCGGCGCCGCCGAAGGACCCTTCGGTCTCCGTCGACCTGTCGGCGATCGACACCCGGAACTACGTCTTCTGCCCGCTCCCCGAGCGCGTCGCGGAAGGCACGACGATCGATGGCTTCTCGGTGATCGAGCCGGTCGGCCATGGCAGCATGGCGACCGTCTACCGGGCGCGCCAGGTAGCGCGGGAGCGCGACGTGGCGCTGAAGATCCTCTCGCCGCACCTGATCGAGAGCGCCGACGCCGTGGAGCGCTTCGAGCGTGAGGCGAGGCTCGCGGGGCGCATCGCCGATCCGGGGATCGTTCCCGTCTACGCGAGTGGCGTCGACGGCGGTTACCACTACTACGCGATGAAGTGGATGAGCGAGCCGACGCTCGCCGAGTTTCTGGACAACGCGGTCGGTGAGCCCGGAGAGGCGTTCTATCGCGACACCGCGCTTCTCTTCGCCGGTCTCGCGCGCACCGCGGGCCTTCTGCACTCGAACGGCGTCGTCCACCGGGACATCAAGCCCGGCAACCTCTTCCTGACGCGCGATGGGCGGCTGATGGTCTCCGATTTCGGCGTCGCCGCCGACATCGGCGATCGCCTCGACGACGGCTTCAGCAGCGAGGAGGGGCACACGACGCTTCTCGGCACGCCCGCGTACATGGCGCCCGAGCGCTTCGTGCACCCGGAGGCGTCGCTCGACCCGAGAACGGACGTCTACTCGATCGGCATGACGCTCTACGAGGCGCTCACCGGCGTGCAGCCGTTCCTCGCGCGCGACGACGAGGACGTCGCGCGGCTGAAGCTGACACGCAAGCCGCCTGCGCCGAGGGAGCTGCGCGGCAGCATCCCGCTGGGGCTCGAGGCGATCGTTCGACAGGCGATCGAGACGCACGTCGAGCTGCGGCATCAGACCGCGGACGAGCTGGCGCGCGACCTCGAGCGCTTCGCGAACACGCGCCGGACGAACACGCGCTCGCATCCGCCTCCGGGTCCGTCCTCGACGGACGAGGAGCCGCCGGACGACTGGCCACAGCTCGCGGTCATCGCCTGAACGGCGAGCGCGGCGCGGCTCGGTGCGGGACATTTAGCGCTTAACGCCGCAGCAGGAGCTCGGCGAGGAGAGCGGTTCTCAGCGGCAGGCGATCGACGACGATGTGCTCGTCGAGAGCGTGTGCGCCGCCGCCGTCGATCCCGAGGCCGTCGAGGGTGACGACGCCGCGCGACGCGAGGAAGGAGCCGTCGCTGCCGCCTCCCGACTTCCCCGTGCCGACGTCGACACCGAACTCCCTGGCGACGTCGACGTAGCGCCGCGCCTCGTCGAGCGAGGCCCCGGTCGGCTCCATCGGCGGGAAGACGATGCCGCCGCCGACGGTGATCTCGGTTCGCGGATCGTGTCGCTCGAGCGCCCTGAGGATGCCGTCGATGCGCTCGCCGTCGGCGGGATCCCCGAATCGCACGTCGATGGCGGCGAGCACGCGCTCCGGGATGACGTTCGAGGCGGTGCCGCCCGCGACGGTGCCGATGTTCACCGTGATGCCGCGCGACGGATCGCGCAACCGCTGGAGCACCTGCGCCTGCGCGGTGAACTCGTCGATCGCGCTGATGCCGCCGTGCGGATCGGTGCCGGCGTGCGAGGCGCGCCCGCGGATCTCGATCGAGTAGATTCCGACGCCCTTGCGCGCCGTCTTCAGCGCCCCGTCCGGAAGCGGCGGTTCGAGCACGAACGCAGTCGTCTCCGAGGGCACCTCCCGCTCCAGGAATCGCCGCGCGACCACGCTGCCGTGCTCCTCGTCCGCGGACACGAACACGCGCACGTGCAGGTCGCGGCCGCGGCCGGTCTCCTCGAGGAAGCGGAGCACGAAGATCGCCTGCGCCAGGCTCGCCTTCATGTCACAGACGCCCGGTCCGAAGAGCAGGCCGTCGCGCAGCACGGGCGGGCGGCGGGAGGTCTCGCCCATCGGCCAGACGGTGTCGGAGTGGAGGACGAGCGCGACGTCGGGAGCGCTGGCGTCCGCTCGATGTCCGCCTTCAGGGTATCTGTCCGCGGCGAGGTGCACGCCGATCTCGCTCTCGTACTCGCGGCACGACAGCCCGAGGCGCTCGAGGAGCGCCCGGTAGTGCGACACGAACGCCCGGCTGGCGTCGACGTCGCCGGTCGGCGTGTCGCGTCGCACGAGGTCGATGACGCATTCGAGGAGATCCTTCTTCCTGGCCTCGAAGAACTCCAGCGTCTCTCGCGTCTCCGTGAATCCCTCCGCCATGCTCAATCCCGGATCGCAGCTGCGGCGAATCTCCTCGCTTCGAACTCCCTCGCGATTATCATCACATGGCATCGCGCGCCATGAGCTCCCGAACATACCATCCTATCAGACGTCCGCCTTCACGCCATCCGCCGGCACGCCATGCGCCCGCCCTCCGTGCGGTCCGCTTCTCGACTCGCGTCGCCGCCGCCGTGGCGCTCGGGGTCGTCCTCGCGGCCCTCCGGGCCGATGAGTCCGGGGATGCCCCGGCAAATCGCGTCGAGTACGGGCGTCCCCGGAAGACCGGCGTGCTCCGTCACGAGGCGATCACCGAGTGCTCCGGCATCGTCGCCAGCCGTCGCAACCCGGGCATCTTCTGGGTCCACAACGACTCGGGCGACTCCCCGCGCGTCTTCGCCGTCGACCTTGCCGGCGAGCTCGTCGCCGAGTTGCTCATCCGCGATGCCACGGCGAACGACTGGGAGGACATCGCCATCGGCCCCGGTCCGCGGGAGGACCGGAGCTATCTCTACATCGCGGACACCGGGAACAACGACGGCCTGCGAGCGGGCGACCTCTGCATCTATCGCGTTGTCGAGCCATCGCTTCAGGGCATCGAGCGGGGCAAGCGCTGGCGTTCGCGCCCGGCGGAGAAGATCCAGTTCGTCTACGATGACCGGAGCAGGTTCGACTGCGAGGGGCTCGCGGTCGATCCGGCCACCGGCGACATCTATCTCTTCACCAAGTCGTTCCTCCTCTGCAAGGTCTTCCGCATCGCGGCGCCGCGGAACATGCGCGCCGTGCACGCCGCGAAGCACGTCGGGACGCTGCGCGTTCGTGACACCGTGACGGCGGCGGATCTGTCGCCCGACGGGCGACGGCTGCTGCTGCGGACGTATCTCGGTCTTCAGGAGCACATCCTTCCGGAGGGGAAAAAGCTGCCGGAGATTCTCCGGACGCAGCCGCGACGGCTCGTCGCTCCGCGCGAGCTGCAGAGCGAGGCGGCCTGCTACGGGCTCGACGGCTCGGTGATCACGACGTCGGAGGGCCGGGGCGCGCCGATCCACCGGCTTGCCGTCATCCCGCCGACGGAAACCTCAAAAACACCTTGAGCGCGCCGTCGCGCCGGTCGCGGAAGAGCTCGAACGCCTGCTGGCACGCCTCGAGCGGCATCTCGTGCGTGACGATCGGCGAGACATCGATGCGCTCCTCGGCGATCCATCGCATGGCGAGGGGGAAGTCGTCGTCGAAGTCCGGGTCGACGGTGGTGTGGACGGTGAGGTTCTTGAAGAAGAGCTTGCGCCACTCGACGCCGTCGATGGTGTCGGGCGGAACTCCGAAGTAGAGGATCCGGCCGGCGTGGCGGCAGAGGTCACCGCAGAGGTTGAGCGTCTGGTCGACGTGACCGACCGCCTCGACGACGACGTCGGCCATGCGGTCGGCGGTCAGGCGCGCGACCTCGGCGATCGGATCCTGTCGGCTGACGTCGACGATGGCGGTGGCGCCCATCGACGGGCTGATGCGCAGGCGTTCCTCGAGGCGATCGAGCGCGATCACTTCCCGCGCGCCGAGGTTGCGCAGGACGGCGCAGAAGAGCTGTCCGATCGGTCCCTGTCCGACGACCGCGACCGTCTGACCGAGCACGGGAGGCAGCTTCTTGACGCCGAAGAGCACCGTGCCGAGCGGCTGCGCCAGGACCGCGTGCGCCGGCGCGGGGCGCGGATCGATCGAGATGGCGCGGCCCTCGCTGACGCGGTAGCGCTCGAAGAAGCCGCGCTGGCCGATCGGCACGGCGAGTACGCGGTCGCCCGCGCGGAACCTCCGACCGCGCGTCGCCACCACCGTGCCGATCATCTCGTGGAGCGAGTAGCCGACCTCGAGCGGGTAGCTCGGCTTCTCGCCGCGGAAGAACGGCAGGTCGGAGCCGCACAGGCACGCGAGCTCCGGCTGAAAGATGATGTCGCCGTCATCGGCCCCGGAGAGGTCCGGCTCCGGAGCGTCGACGAGACGGATCACGTTGTGGTCGACGATATGACCGGCCAGCATGCGGGTCTCCTCCGGTTGGCTCTCCGTTCCGCTCCTCTCACCGCCAGAACCTGCACGCGTCGTTGCGGCAGAGATCGACATTGCCGCCGGATAGCACCAGGCCGACGCGGCGTCCCCGATAGCGCTCGCGGTAGCGCAACGCCACGGCGAGCGGGACCGCGCCGGACGGCTCGACGATGATCTTGACGCGCTCCCAGAGCAGGCGCATCGCCTCGAGGATCTCCTCGTCGCTCACCAGGTCGATGCGCGCGACGTGCTCGCGGACGACGGCGAAGTTCCTGACGCCGAGGGCGGTGCGCAGACCGTCCGCGACGGTGCGGGGCGGAGCGGGCGGCTGTCGCACGCCGAGCTCGAGCGATCGGTGCGCGTCGTCCGCAAGCTCCGGCTCCGCGCCGATCACCTCGATCCCGCCGGCGTGCGCGGCGACGATCGCCGTGCCCGAGAGCAGTCCCCCGCCGCCGACCGGCGCGATGATCACCTCGAGATCGGGCACGTCCTCCAGGAGCTCGAGGGCGACCGTCCCCTGGCCGGCGATGATGCGCTCGTCGTCGAACGGGTGCACCTCGGCGGCGCCGGTCTCCTCGATCACGCCGCGCAGTGTCGCCTCCCGCGACGCGAGGGTCGGCTCGCAGGACGTGATGCGCCCGCCGTACCCCTCGACCGCGGCGCGCTTCGCCGCCGGCGCGTCCGACGGCATGACGATGAACGCCGGCACGCCGCGCTCGCTGGCGGCGAGCGCGAGAGCCTGCGCGTGGTTTCCCGAGGAGTGCGTCGCCACGCCGCGCGCTGCGTCCGCGTCCGAGATCATCGACACCGCGTTGGTGGCGCCGCGGATCTTGAACGATCCCGCGCGCTGGAAGTTCTCGGTCTTGAGGTGGACGGACGCGCCGACGAGCCGATCGAGCGTGCGCGAGGTGAGCACCGGCGTGCGGTGGACACGGCCGACGATGCGGTCGCGGGCCGCGAGCACGTCCTCGTACGCGGGGACCGCCGCCTCCATCAATCCACCGGCATCCCGCTCGCGCGGAGCACCGTCTCCTGCACGGTGAGCTCGTGATCGAGGGAGAAGTCGGGCTCCTTCTCGCCGCGCACGATGCGCGCGAGGTCGGCGGCGTCCCCGACGTACCGCGGGTAGTCGCCGAAGCGGACCTCCTGCGTGCCACGGCGGTACTTGCCGCGGTCGCGGGAGAGCGCCAGCTGGACGTGCGGTGCGTCGAGCGGCTGCACGTGGCAGGTGCCCTCGCTGCCGCAGACGACGAAGTGACGTCGCGCGAACCCCTCGACCTCGACGCCGCTCGACTTGACGGTCGCGAGCGCGCGCGGATAGCGAAGCACGGCGAGCGTATTGTCCGCGAGACCGTCGTCGATCGGCGAGACGTGCTGCTTGAACGGGAGCACCTCGTCCGGCCGCCCGAGGGTCTTGACGACGAGATCGATGATGTGGCAGCCGAGCTCGAACATCAGGCCGCCGTCGAAGCGCGCCAGGGCAGCACGGCTTCCGCGGCCGACCACCTTGCTCATCACCGTGTGCACCTCGAACGGCTCGCCGAGCCAGCCCTTCTCGAGGAGCTCGCGCATCAGGACGATCGCGGGATTGTAACGATACATGTAGCCGAGCTGGATGGTGAGCTTCCGCCGGCGGGCCCTGTCGATGATGCGGCGGAAATGGGGCAGCGACGCGCCCGCGGGCTTGTCGAGGTGGATGTGCTGCCCGGCGTCGATCGCCGCCTCGGCGTTATCGAGGAGATCCTGCACGCGGGTCTCGATCGCCACGGCTCGCAGTCCCGGGGTCCCGAGGAGCTCGTCCCGCGTCATCCAGCGCAGACCGCGGTAGACCTCGGAGCGCTCGGCCCGCCGTCGCAGCTCCTCGTCCGGCTCGACGACGCCGACGACGTGCCACTCGGGCGACTGCCGGTAGGCGCGCATCTTGCCGTCCGCGTGGGCGTGCCCGACTCCGATCTGACCGACGGGGATCTTCCCCGGCGCCCCGGAGCGCAGGCTGCCGGATGGGAGGACGGCGACCGACGACGCGACGGCGGCCGTCCTCGATATGAAACGCCTTCGCGTCAGTCGCGAGTCGTGGGGTCTGGTCTTCGACATGGTCGGCCGCCCGGGTTTTCCGGCAGGGGGCAGGTTCGGAATTCGAACCGTATTCTCACGGAATGCTCTAAAATGGTAGCCGATCGAGACGCCCGGTCTCGACCAAAATCGTCCTTCGACCCTGACCCCGCGCCGCCGGCGAGGCGGTCGGGCGATGCGTCCTGGTTGAGAAGATGCCCGCGAGCGAGAAGCGATCGAGCCGCAACGCGTCGAATCCGGACGTCGCGCTGATCGGAAGCACGATCGCCGGCAAGTACCGCGCCGTCAGGCTGCTCGGACGGGGGAACTTCGGCGCCGTCTACCTCGTCGAGCTCACCGACGGCATGGTCGGCCAGAACCTCGCCCTCAAGATCCTCCCCGAGGAGATCAGCCACGACCCCTTCTACCGCGAGCAGTTCATCAGCGAGATCCGCATCGCGATGAAGCTGGTCAACAAGTACATCGTGCAGATCCGCGACGTCGGGTCGACGGAGGACGGCCGCCTCTACTACACGATGGACTTCTGCAACGGCCACACGCTGACCTCGATCCTCAAGCGCGAGGGCACCGTCGCGATCCGCCACGCGCTCAGGCTGGCGCGCAAGGTGCTGCGCGCGCTCGAGTCGGCGCACGAGCTCGGCATCGTACACCGTGACATCAAGCCGGCGAACATCATGCTGGTCACCGTCGATGGCAACCGATCCGTGCGAGTGCTCGACTTCGGCGTCGCGCACGAGCTCGGGGGACAGTCCATGGAGCGACGGGCGTGGCTCGGGACCCCTTCGTACATGCCGCCCGAGCAGTTCTCCGGCGAGAACATCGGCTTCCACACCGACACCTACGCGGTCGGCGTCGTGCTCTACGAGACGATCACCGGCGTCCGCCCCTATCCCGGCACCGGCGCGGAGGAGATGCAGCGCCTCTTCGAGACGTTCACACCGCGACCGCCGGAGGTGTTTCGGCCGGAGCTCTCGGAGTTCCCCGGTCTGTCGCGCCTGCTGATGAAGGCGATCGCGCTCGACCCCGCCGATCGATTCACCACGGCGAGGAAGTTCGTCGAGGCGATCCAGCGAGTGCTCCACGGCCAGGGACGCGAGTCGAGGGCGCCGTCCGACGAGGACACCGACCGAGGAATCATGCAGCCGCCCGCGGCCCGCGCCGCGACTCCACCGGCGCCCGCGCCGGCGCCGGGCGCGACCGGACGAAAGCCGGCCGACAGGGCAGCCACCAGCCGTGCGCCCGCCAGTACGGCGTCCGACACCACCGCGCCGACCCGCGGCCAGTGGCAGATCCCCGTCCTCGTCGGCATCCTGCTCTACGCGACGCTCTTCTTCAACTGGATCAAGCGCCTCTTCATGGGCGAGGGCGACCGCGAGCTCTACTTCAACCTCGTCGCGCTGAGCATCCTCTTCGTGGTGATCTACACCCTGCTCGTCAAGATCAACCGCCCGGCCCTGCGGGTGATCAGGCGCTTCCTCGGGAGCCTGGGGAGGACAATCCGGGAAGACATCGAACGGGCGCGCCGGAAGGATGGGGAGTAGATGGGAGCCGACGACGGCATGGGCGGCTTCTGCCGACGACCTATGAGGAACGAAGGAAGATCGGGAAGAAAGGAAGGTCCGTTCGACGGCTCGAGCGAAGCTCACGAAGATCAACCCCCTCAGTCCTTCCGTTTCCTGCCTTCCTGAGTTTCCTGCCTTCCTCATGAATCGTCTGACAGCAAGCCTCCAGAAGTCGAGTCTCCCTGCCGATCTTGGACCGCTCGGACCGGGACTTCGACGGCTGCGCCGCGACGATGGTCATCGGATCGACGATGATGGTTCTCGGGCACGGGACCGGGCACGGGACCGGGTCCGGGGACGAAGTCAGAAACGCCCCGTCCGGCGCATCTCTGCGAAGAAGACCGTGATGCTCTCCTCCACGTCCCCCGGGAAGTGCTCCATTCTCGGGAAGCGCTTGCCGAGGATCGGCCTCGTGCTCACCGGGATGCGATGCTCGGTTCGGTTGTTCTCCGGGCCGGACGTGACGATGCCGACGATGCGGATGACTCGCAGCGGGTGACCGTCGCCGAGGCTCTCGAGCCGGGCCCGGAGCTTCGTTTCCTTCTCCTTTGAGGGGATCACCGCGTCCTCGAGCGTGACCTCCTCGCCGAGTCCCTCGATCTCGAGGCGCACGTCGCCCTTGAACTTCTCTCGATCGCACTGCACCACCACCGCGAGCTCCGTGCCGCCCTCGACGAAGACCGTGTCCGCCGCCGCGGTGAGCTCGACAGCGAGTGTCGCGCGGCCGATCTCGACGCGGTAGGTGTGGCCGTCGCCGCCGGATCCGGTGAGCTCCTCGACGACGAGCGCGTGCTCGCCGTCGCGCTCGAACGTGTGCGAGATCACGCCCTCGTCGGCGGCGTCGAGATCGGACCTGGCGATCGTGCGACCGCCCGCGTCGATCAGCTTCAGCGCGACGTGCGCCGGTGAGCCGACACTGCGGGTTCGCGCGGCGAGGCGCAGCCGATCGCCCCGGCGCGCGGCGAGACGGTAGACGTCCGCGTCGCCGGGCGCGTCGAAGCGCCCGCTGATCGCCGCGGGGTGGCCGATCGGCATCGCAGCGCTCCACGTGTCGTTCGGCTCGGCCTCGAGCAGCTCGTCGAGATCGTCCGCCACCACGGTCGCGAGGCCGGAGGCGCTGCCGCCACGGGAGCGGGCCCCGACGGCCGTGATGCCGCGTGGGGCATCACGAGCGATCGACAGCTCGAGGGGCGCGATGGTCTCCTGCGCGCCCGCGCCTGCGAACGCCAGGCTGGTCGTGGCGCCCCGCCGTGCGCCGAGCGGGAACGGCGTCGTCACCTCGGGGAAGTCGCCGATTCGCAGGCGGTAGAAGTGTCGGTCGCCGCCGCCGTGGATCGCGTCGCGGACCCCGATCAGGCAGCGACCGCTCGACGGCAGGGAGAACGACAGCCGGGCGTCCGCGCCGAGCCCGGGGGCGTCGTTCGAATGCGCGAGCTCCCGCCCGTCCGGATCGTGGATGGTCAACACGGGATCGAGCAGCGAGCCGAGCCGCGCCGCCACCACCTCGACGGTGAGTCGCTCGCCCGCGACACCCTCGAGCGTGAAGCGGTCGGTGTGGAGCTCCTCGCAGTTGCCGTCGACCGCCACCGGCGCGTCGAGCGGCTGCGGCGCAGCGTCGCCCTCGCCGCCGGTCTCGGCGGTGGAAGCGAGGTCGTCGATGAGAACGAGCTCGAGATCGGAGATCCCCGAGCGCGTCACCAGCCGCAGCGGGTGGACGCCGACGTGCGCTCCCGGCGCCGGCCGGATCGAGCACCGCAGCCGCGTGCCATCCCCCCGCTCGTCCGCGAAAGTGACCTCCGCGGGGAAGCCCGTCCACAGAGCCAGAGGAGAGCCGAGGTGACGGCCCTCGAGGAGCACCTCGGTCGTCGTGTCCGGCGCGATGGCGCGCGGCGTGATGCGCCCGATCTCGGGTGCGTTGGCGAACGTCGGGGGCGACACGACGAGAACGAGCACGACGGCGAGCGTCGAGGGTCCGGCCGCGCCGTCGAGCTCCGTCGATGCGGCGCTCACGCGACGATGTCCATGATCGGCTTCCCCTCGGCGATCACCAGCGGCCGATCGGTGCGATCGTGGATCTCGATCTGCGGATCGATTCCGAGGAGGTGGAACATCGTCGCGGCAAGGTCGTCGGGACGCACCGGATCTTTCGCGGGGTACATGGCGCGCTCGTCGGAGGCGCCGTACACGTGGCCGCGCTTGACGCCACCGCCTGCGAGCAGCGCGGTGTAGCACTGGGGCCAGTGATCGCGGCTCGCGTTGCCGTTGATCTTTGGCGTGCGCCCGAACTCTCCCATCCAGAGGACGAGTGTCTCGTCGAGCAGGCCGCGGTCCTCGAGGTCGGTGAGGAGAGTCGGCACCGTCTCATCGGTCAGCGGCAGGTGGTACTTCTCGACGATCGGGTACATGCGCGTGTTGTTGAAGCCGTGCGTGTCCCAGCCGCCGGACGTCGTGCTCTGGCCGCCGATGTTCGGCGAGAAGTACACGGTGACGAATCGCACGCCGGCCTCGACGAGACGGCGCGCCAGCAGGCATCCCTGACCGTACGTGTGGCGCCCGTAGCGGTCGCGCAGGTCGTCCGGCTCCTGCGAGAGGTCGAACGCCCTGCGCACGCGGGTCGAGTCGAGCATCGCGAGCGCCTTTCGGTAGTACGCGTCGAGCCCCTGCGCCTCCGCGGACCGCTCGAGCAGTCCGGACTGCCCGTCGATCAGCTTCTGCAGCTCGCGACGGCTGCGCAGGCGGTCGATCGACAGGCCGTCCGGCAGGCTGAGCTCCGGCAGGCGGAAGTCGGGGCTGTTCGGGTCCTCGGTGATGAGGAGCGGATCGTGCGCCTTGCCGAGGAAACTCGCGTGCTGTCCCGGCGTGATGGCGCCGTCGCGGATGCGGTACGGATACGCCACGAACGTCGGCACCTCGTTGTCGTTCGGCGCCAGACGGTCGACCACCGAGCCGTAGGCGGGGAAGAGCTCGATCGAGTCACGCAGGCGGATGTCGTCGACCGGCGGAGCGTGTCCCGTGAGGGCGTAGTACGCCGCCGGGTTGTGGTTCTTCATCGAGTGGTGCAGGCTGCGGATCAGGGTCACGCGATCCATCAGCTTCGCCATGCGCGGCATCTGCTCGCAGATCGACACCCCGGGAAGCGTCGTCGGGATCGACGCGAGGGGGCTGCGAACGCCGTCGGGCGCGTCCGGCTTGCGGTCGAACATGTCGATGTGGCTCGGCCCGCCGAACTGGAAGAGGAAGATCACGGACTTCGCGCGCACCTTGCGATCCGCGGGCCGTCGGGCCTCGGCGCGCAGCAGCCCGGGCAGGGTCAGCCCGAGCATGCCGAGGCCTCCCGCCTTGAGCATCAGCCGACGTGAGAGCGCGATCTCGCGGTCGATGGTCATCGTTCTCCGCCTCTCGGGTCTATTCTATCCCGTCTGATGGTCGGGAGGGTTGGACCGCGGCCAAATCTGATCGCCAGGTCTGTATTTCTCATGCAAGCCGTTCGCGCACAGCAAAAGCCGCTCTTTTTCGCGCCAACCTTGGTTTTTCTCGCCGTCGGCGAGAAAAACCCGGTTAGTGGCGGAAGACGAACTCCTTGGCGTTCAGGAGGCTCCACACGATGTCCTCGAGCGCCGCACGCCGGTTCCCGGACGAGTCGAGCGCCGCGACGGTTCGCTCGAGCTCGACCTCGGCCGGCGGACGGGCCAGGGCCGACAGAAAGAGATCCTCGACGATCCGGCGCGATGTCTTGCCGGACTCGAGGAGCCGGTCCAGCCGGTTTCCCGGACGCGTCAGCAGCTCGTCGACGAGCGGCCCGCTGATCAGCTGGAACGCCTGGCTCATGGTCGTCTCGACCGAGCGCTCGCACTCGCACGCCGCGAGCCGCGGCGGCTTGCCGAAGAGCGTCAGGAAGTGGTCGCCGGGCGAGGGGCTCGCGTCGCGAGCGCGGATCGCGCGCACCCCGGCCAGCTGCCCGGCGCGCGTGCCCACCGGGTACCCGTTGAACCGCACGGGAGCTCCGGTGACGCTGCTCATGGCATCGAGGAGCTGCTCGGCCGTGAGGCGGCGGATGATCGTTCGAGAGTAGTTCACCTCGTCGTCGGCGTTGGTGTCGTTCGGGACCGACGAGAGCTGGTACGCCCGCGACTTCATGATGATGCGGATCATCCGTCGAAGATCGAATCCCGACGCGACCAGCTCCCCGGCGAGCCGCTCGATCAGCTCCGGGTGACTCGGCGGATTGGTGAGACGGAAGTCGTCGACCGGCTCGACGAGCCCGCGCCCCATCAGGTGCATCCAGATCCGGTTCGCCTGCGCCCGCGCGAAGAACGGGTTGTCGGGGTCGGCGATCCAGTCGGCCAGCCGCTCGAGACGGTCGTCGCCGGCGTCGGTGTCGCCGGCGCGACCGGCGGTGGCGCCATGACCGCTGGCGCTGTCACCACTATCGACCGCGGCGCCGAGCATGCGCGGCGGTCGCGGCGCGCCGGTGCGCGGGTCGGGCACATCGCCCCGGTCCGCCATGAAGACCACCTGCTCGCCCACGAACTCGTGCTTGTCATTGCGATCGCGGCGGCGGTTCTCGAGCACCTTGTACCGCACGCGCGCGAAGAGGTTGGCCCAGCTGTAGTAGTCGTCCTGCGTCCAGCGGTCGAACGGGTGGTTATGGCACCTGGCGCAACCGAGCCGGATTCCGAGGAAGACCTGCGCGACGCCCTCGGCGCGCTCGATCGGCTCGCGGCTCGCGCGATAGAAGTTCGCCGGCGGATTAATGTACGTGCTGCCGCGAGCCGCGACCAGCCGGCGCGCGAGCTCGTTGAGCGGCAGCCCGGTGGCGATCGCCTGCGTCAGCCATCGATGGAAGATCTGCACGCCCTTGCGGTCGAGCGTCTTCTCCTCGACGCGCAGCAGGTCGGCCCACTTCAGCGCCCAGAACTCGGCGAACTCCGGGCGCTCGAGCAGTCGCTCGACGAGGAGCTCGCGACGGTCCGGCCGACGGTCGGCCAGAAACTCGCGCACCTCATCGGCGGTCGGCAGGATTCCGAGCAGGTCGAGCGTCGCCCGGCGGATGAACTCGCCGTCTCCGCACACGTCCGACGGCTGGATCCGCAGCGTGCGAAGCTTCCGGAAGATCGCCGTGTCGATGAAGGTGCGCTCCTCGACGTCCTCCCACGCGAAGCCCTCGCGCGCCGGCACGCGCGTCAGTCGAACGGGCCGCTGGCGGTCGAGGTAGCGGACGATCACCGTCGCCTCGCCCGGGCCCTCGAGGCGGATTCGGCCCGCGTCGACGACCTGCGCCAGGCGCTCGACCGGCTCGAAGACGGCGAGCGACGTGACATCGCGCCGCGATCCGTCGGAGAAGAACGCCTCGACGGAGACGCGCACGTCGCTCTCGTCGGCGTCGAGCACGACCTCCTCGACGCTCGTCGCGATGCGCTCGAGTCGCGGCAGGGAGGACGGGTCGGGCGGGCAGCCGCGCTCGATCCATTCACGCAGCATGGCGTAGTCGGCCGAACCGCGCTCGAACCTCACGCCGCCCTCGTGCGGCACGACGCCGGTCGGCTTGAGGAGCACGAGGCTGCTCGCGGGGTCGATGCGGTCGACCCGGCGGCCGAGGAGCTCCGCGGTGAGCGTGTCGAAGTCGGCAGCCGGATCCTGGCCGCGCAGCGACAGCTTGAACCCGCCCTTGCCGCTGCGGTTGCCGTGGCAGACGCCCTGGTTGCAGCCGGCCTTCGAGAGCACCGCCATGACGTCGTGCGAGAAGGTCACGCCGGGCGCCGCGGCGGCCGGCGCCGGGGCGAGGCAGGCGGCCAGCCAGAGCGCGGCGATCCGGACGGCGATGCTCGAGCGGTGTCCCGTCATCAGTCCCGAGGGCGGTCCTTTCATGGTGCGCGGGCGCGTGATGCCTGACCGGACATTATAGCCGAGCCGCTCGCGGCAGGAAGGAGGCACGCGCGACGCCGGGCGTCACTGCGCTTCGAGCGTGATGGCGAGCTCGTCCGCGTCGCCCTCCGGCGGGATCTCGAATCGCGTCTGTGCCGGACGAAAGCCGGGCGCCGTCGCCGTCGCCGTGCAGCCGCCCGGCGCGAGGCCGGAGACGGCGAAGCGGCCCGACTCGTCGGCGATCGCATCGTGAGCGAGACTGCTGCGGAGACCGTCGCGCGTGGACTCCCAGCGCACCTCGAGCCGGGCCCCGCCGATCGGCTCGCCCTCCGCCGAGGTGACAGCCCCGCGCACCGTCCTGTCGCCGGCGCCGATCGTCACCTCGACGCGCGTCTCCTCGTCGGCCGTGATGGCGATGCCGTGCACCAGGACGCGCGGCGCGGACTGGCGCTCGAGAACCAGCTGCCCCGCGGGCACCTCGGCGGCCTCGAAGCGTCCCTCGTCGTCCGTGCGCACGGCGATCGAGCTCGCCAGCGACTCGCGACTGCGCAGGCGCATCGCGAAACCCGGCAGGGGCGCGCCGCTCGCGTCGATCAGCGTGCCGCTGATCGAGCCGGTCTCGAGACGCTCGAGGACGATCTCGAGCTCGTTGGCGCCGGCGCTGACTCGATAGGGCTCCGTCACCGAGTCACGATACATGCGTCTGGGGTAGACCCAGAGCCGATAGTCGTCCGAGACTAGGACGTGCTCGATGACGAACCGCCCGGCGGCGTCCGACGCGGCGCTGTACTGCTCGTTGAGCCTCGCGCTGCGGAGGTGGACGCGCTCGCCGATCACCGGCGCGCCGTCGCCATCGACGATGCGTCCGGTGATGGTCGCCAGCTCGGCGGCCGGCTCGACGACGAGATCGACCTCGATCACGGGCGTTCGGCCTGCGGTGCGTTTCGAGGCGCCCGCGGCCTCGTCGACGCGGATCACCTGCTCCGCCCGTCGGTACCCGCGCTTCCTGGCGCTGATCACGATGGTCGCGCCGCGCGTGTCGCGGCAGCTCACCTCGAGGCGGAACGCGCCGTTCTGATCGGTGACCGCGCTGCCGGGAGAGATCGCCTCCGAGACGGTCGCGCCGGGGATCGGTTCACCGTCGGGGTCCCGCACGGTGCCGGACACCGCGACGCGACGCTCCCCGTGAAGCACCAGGTCGACGTATTCCGCGGGCGCGCTGACGGTCTCGCGCACCGGCGCGAAGCCGGGGCCGGCGTGCACCGTGACGCCGTACTCGCCCGCGGCGAGCATCGCGATCTCGAAACGTCCCGTCGCGTCGGTCAGCACCCGCGGCGGCGTCGCGGGCAAGAGGAGCAGCCGCGACGCATCGCCCGGGACCGGCTCGGCGCGCACCTCCACCTCGATCGCCGGCTCGCCGCTCGCGAGCTTGACCGCGCCGGCGATCGACGCGTCGAGCGAGGCGAGGACCACCGTGATCGACTCGCGAACGCCGCTCGTGACGCGCACGTCGCGGTTCGCATGCAGTAGCGGCGAGCGCGGCGCGTTCGCCTGCACGGTGTACGACGCCGCGGGCAGCAATCGGAAGTCGGCGACGCCGTCGGCGCCCGAGGTCGCCCTGAACCGCCGACGGCCGGTCGCCAGCGCGACCTCGACTCCCGCCCTCGGCCGTTCACGCCCGTCGACGACGGCGACCCGCAGGCCGCCGAACCCGTCGGGGAGCGTGTCGCGAGCGGCCCGGGGCGAGTCGTCGCTGGTAGCGTCACGGGCTGCCTCGCCGGGCGCGTCGACCGTCGCGGGCTGTACGGCGCTCCGCGTCGTCTCGGCGGCCGTCCGCGCGTCGTCGTCCGCATCGATGCCGCCGGCCGGCGCCCCGGTGGCGAGCGGTTCGGCGTCGGTCCGGGAATCACCACCGCCGCCCTCGACAAAGAGCAGGGCGACGATGGCGACCATCGCGACGAGGCACGAGACCATCAGGGCGGTGACGACAGCGCGGAATGACATGGCTGGGGAATTCTACCATCGCCCGGATCGCCGACTGAGAACGGGAACGCAGATTACGCAGATTACGCAGATTCACGCAGAGGGGGCGAAGCCGTTTGCCGAGACGAAGCGTCCCAACCTCCGGCCCCCTGGCGTCGGACCTCTGACCTCTGATCTCGGAATCGGGATCGGTATCGGCATCGGTATCGGTATCGGTCTCCGAGTCGGAATCGGACGTCGGTCTCGGATCTCGGTATCGGAGTCGGGTTTCGGACTCCGCAACCAGAACCCTCGAGGACCGGAACGGGCACGGGCACGGGAACGGGAACGGGAACGGGAACGGGTACGGGTACGCCCCCCTCACTCAACCGGTCGAGCCCCCCCGAGAAAGAGAAACTCCAGCAGGAACACCGCGTCGCTCAGGTCGACCTTGCCGTCGCTGTTCGTGTCGGCCGCGTCGATGACGTCGGGCGCGTCGCCGCCGCCGAAGAGGAAGTCGAGGATCGAGATGGCGTCGCTGATGTCGATCACCCCGTCGCCGTTGATCTCGCCGCGGACGAACGGCGTCTCCGGAGTGATGAGCGCGACGTTGCTCACGTCCACGAAGTTGCCGTAGGCGACGAGCAGCGCCCCGCCTTTCCTGCCGGCGCGCGGCTCGAACGGCCTGTCGCTTCGGTGGAGCGCCAGCGCGCTCGCGGTCGCCGGACCGTCGTCGATGCCGAGCGTCGCGAACCGCGTCACCTCGAAACCGCCGAGCACGTCGATCCGCTCGATCGCGCCGGCGAGCGTCGAGACGAGGATGGCGCGGCCGTCGAACGCCATGTTGAACGAGGCGTCGAGGTTCCTGGCGACGACCTCGGCGTCGTCGAACGCGAGCTGCGCCCCGCCGATCGCCGAGGCGAGCTGCGCCGGCGAGAATCGCACCATCCGCTGGCCGAACTCGGTGCCCCCGGAGACCTCGAAGAAGTCGGCGCCCGCGGTGACGTAGTAGAGGTTCCCGGCGTCGTCGAAGGTCACGGGGCCCGAGAACGTCGGCATGCCGGTGACGATCTCGTCGTTCCGGCTCGTCGGGTCGTCGTCGAGGAGCACGATGGCGTTCGTGCCGTCCTCCTCGAGCGCGGAGACGAAGCCGCGTCCGGCGATCCCCTCGCCGGCCGTCGCCGGCGCGAACGCCAGATCGAAGTTGAAGGGGATCGAGTCGGCGACCGCCGGCGCGCCTCCGGCGAGCGGGACGGAGTGGACGAGCGACTCCGAGCTCTCTCCGAAGAGAACCGCCTCACCGCCGGGAGCCATGCGGAGGAAGGAGCCGAAGACCGGCGGATCGAACTCCGCGAGCACGGTCACCGAGTCGCCGCGGTGGAGCCGGATCTCGCCGTTCTCGTAGACGATCGGATCGCCCCCCGGCGAGAACTCCAGCCCGCCGAGCGCGCGGGTGAACTCGGGCGACACGCCGAAGACGAAGCGGTCGGTGGCGACGAAGCCGTCGGGGACGTCGATCCTCGAGCGTCCCTGCGCCCGCACGGGGCCGGAGAGCACGGCAACGATCAACGACGAGAGGAGCAGCGACGACGTGACGGCAGCGGGGGAGAAGGTGCGAGAGGTGGTCATGCGACCCTCCTTTCGGGCGGCGCCTCCCGAAAACAGCCCGCGGGAGGCGACGCACGGTTCGAGATCCCGGATCGCTCCGGGACCCGCCCCGGGGAGGGACAGTCGACGCGTCGGCGAGACCCTCCCCGAAGGCATGAGCGAGAGCCGCGACCGACCCTGTCGATCGGGCTCCCTTCAGGCAGGTCTCCTGGCTTCTGGATCGTCCCGTCCGGCCGACCTTCCCAGCGCGCCGACCGATCTCACCATCGATCGAGTCACGCCAGTGGCCGGGATCGTCTCGGTGGCGCCGGAGCGTCAACGAGGCCGATCCCACGGCCGGGCGGTCCCCAGTCACAGTGGCGGGGTCCGCACCGGTATCTCACCGGTTTCCCTGTTCGCCCGCCGTGTCGACGGCGAGCTCCGCCCCGTCTCGCGGGAGACGGGAACACCTGAAACGTGGCGACACGTGTACCGCACCGGGCGGCCGGGAGTCAACGGAGAAAGCGTTCGCCACCGCTGCCCGGGCCAGCGGCACGCGCTTTGCGCTCCCTCTGATGTTCTCGGGTTTCCACGGGAGGAGCGCCATGAACGACAACGACAGTCCACCTCGGGCCCCCGAGGAAAAGCCGCACCCGAAGTTCGCGATGCCCGCCCCTCGACGGAAGGGCGGTGAGGGGGAGCGGGAGGACGGGCTCGCGCCGCGAGTCCTCGCCGTCCTTCTCGGCATCGCCTGCATCATTGCGGGCATCGGGCTCGGTGTGAGTGTGGTCCTGCTCCCGGTCGGGATCGTCGTCGGCCTGGCTGGCGTCGGACTGCTCTTCTGGGGTCTCTTCGCCCCGGCGTTCAAGCGAAGCTGAGGCGAGGGAGTCGGTCGACACGGACGTGACCTCGTGTCCGGCACGGGGAGACCGCGCGCCCGATCCGCCGCCGCGAAAGATCACGCACCGGCGCGTTTTTTCTCGCCGCCGTCGCTCCGGCCACCGCCGGGCGTACAGCCGCCAACTGCTGGCCGTCACGGTCACGGTCACGGTCACGGCCCACGGTCACGGTCCACGGCCCACGGTCCACGGTCCACAACGACCTGCAGTTCAGATCATTTCACGCCAGACGACACCGAGAACTCGTACGGCACCGGCAGCGTCTTCAGCCGGCGCATCTGCACGATGATCTCGCCGCGATAGTCCACCGCCTCCTCGTCGACGCCGTCGAGCAGCCAGCGGGTGATCTCGTACGAGGTGAACGGCTCCACACGATTCCTGCCGGCGTCGAAGGCCGCGGGATCGAGGTCCCTGGCGGCGAAGGCGATCGAACCCTCGGCGCCACCCTCGAAGGTGACCTGCACGTCGTAGCGGACGTTCTCGATCTCGATCGCTCCCGGACGCACGTTGACGAGGAAGACCCTGCCGGCGCTGCGCGGGTTGATGATGACGCAGAGCGGCGGCAGCTTGCGCCTCTCCTCTCGCAGCGAGAGGGTCCGTCCGAGCCGTCTGGACCTCAGGAAGGCGAAGTGCGCCCGCGTCAGCGCCGCCTGGGTTGCCACCGGGTCGCCGCCGGCGCGCTCCAGCCCGCTCGCCAGCCGACTCGAGGCGCGCTCGATCGCCCGCGAGACCCGCTCGCGGAAGGCGTCCTTCAGCAGAGTCTCCCCGATCGCCCCGGCGACGATTCGCTGGTGCTCGACGACGCGCGCCACCGCCTCGACGAGGGCATCACGAGCGACGAGGACGGCGTCGTCGGCGGTCTCGGAGCGGGCGATGAGCTTCCCCGCCTTGGCGATCGCCCGGAAGTCCCGCCTGTCGTTTCGCCCGCGGTGACGCGACAGCGCCCGGAGCGCCGCTCCCAGGCGACGCTGTTCGAGCTTGTCACCCTGAGCGGGCGGGCTCCCGATGGCGTCGAGCCGCGCCACCAGAGCGCCCTCGAGAGCGAGGAGCTCCGCGCCGAGCGTCTCCTCGGCCCACGCGGTGGAGCTGCACGTGACGAGCGGGGCGACGAGGCCGGCGACGACGATACATGCATGCATTCTCATGGTGTTTCTTCCTGTGGAGCGAACGTCGTCCTGGCGACACCGCTCGACGACATTGTCCTGGCGTTGCGATTGATACTCGGAACCTGTTTCTCTCGACCCGACCTCGATCCTACGGGCGAGGTTCCGAGAACGCAACCGGGTTGCCGGGCGACGGGATTCGCGCCTGAAGAAACCCGGAAATCGATACGAAAGAGATGACGGAAAGGCCGGAAAGCAGAGAGGGACGTCCGTCCGGAAAGTGGAGTACTGCACCATGCGGAGGGTACTGATCGCACTGGCGCTCGCGTCAGCTTTGGTCGTCACGGTTCTCGTCGTGTTCCACTCGTCGGGAGCCCGCGGAATGTCGGAGGGAGTCGGCGAGTCGGCGTCGCTCGTCGTCAAGAACATCGGGACCGACGTCGTTCCGCAGGCCGACCCGAGCGTCACGGCCGAAGCGGAGAATGTGCTGTCGCCGGAGGGGGAGCTCGTCGCGAAGATCACGGCGGCGCAGCGCGCCTACTCCGACATCGTCCACGCCACGGGCATGCCGAGCGCGCTCAAGGTCAAGAAGCGTCTCGAGATCTTCGAGCAGGCGGCCGATGAGCTCGCGGCGCTCGGGGAGACGGTGGTGCCCCTGCTCCTCGATCGACTCGACCAGGAGAAGGACGGGCACTCGCGACTGCTCTTCCTCACCGCGCTGTCACGGGTCGAGGGAGATGCGGGCATCGAGGGGACGCTCGAGGCTCTCCGGAGGCTCGACGACCCGACGGTGGAGCAGGTGTTTCTCGACCGTCTCACGCGAAGCCTCGACGCGCGCGACATCCTGGTGGTCGAGGAGATCCTCAACAAGAGCAGAGATCCGGAGACGCGCATGACGATGATCGCCAACGCCGTCTCCCGCCGGGATTCGAGCTTCGCGGTCTACTTGCCCGAGATCGCCGCGCGTGACCCCGACCCGATAGTTCGACAGCAGGCGCTCGTCGCCGGGGCGCGTCTCGAGGCGCAGTTTGACGTCCAGCTCCTCGAGGACCTCGCGCTCCTGGACGGGGCTCCCGCCGTCCAGTCCGAGGCGGTGAAGCTCTACGCCGCGACCAGTCCCGGCGACCTCGTCGACCTGGCGCTCGACGTCCTCGACGAGCAGCCTCCGGCGGAGGTGCAGCGGTCGCTCATCGAGGTGCTCGCGCAGTCGGACGACATCGACGCCGACATGGTCCTCCGCCAGATCGCATCGAGCGCCGCGGACGAGACGGTCCGCCGGCGCGCGCTGGCCGCCATCGAGCGGCGCATCGACTGGAGTGACGAGCCGGAGGCGGACGAGGAGACCGAGGCGGACGAGGAGTCCGAAGTGGTCGAGGAGACCCAGGTGGGCGCGGAGACCGAGGACTCCGAGTAACTCGCCCGCCGGCGGCAAAAAACAACGGCCCTCGCGCCCGGAAGAGCACGAGGGCCGCTTTCACTTCCCCCAACCGGAGCCGGGTCTTTGAAACCCTCAGTCGGTCGTCAGCGTGCCGTTGGCGCCGGCCACCGCGCCGCCGGTCCCCGCCGTCACCGTGAAGGTCGTGCCGGTGCCGATCATGCAGCCGCTCGGCGTCGTGTTGTCGAGTCGGCGGTTCGAGGCGCGCAGCGTGATGTCACCGCCGTCGCCGTTCGTCCCGGTCCCGACCCCGTTGCCTCCAGAGGCGTCGATGACCGAGAGGTCCTCGATGCGGCCGAAGCTGTTGGTCTTCTGCTCGCCGTCGTCCGAGTCGGAGTCGATCACGACGTCGCCCCCGTCCGACCCGTCCGCGTTGCCGCTGCCGGCGTCCCCACCGGTCGTGGTCATGAGACCGAAGAAGTACACCGTGCCTCCAAAGTTGTCGAGCAGATCGACGCCGCCCGGATCGGTGTTCGGATCCGCGCTGAGGTCGTCGACGAGGAAGTACACGTTGCCTCCGGCGCCGGCGGCGCTCCGGCCGACGCCCACCGCGTCCCCGGCGCGCGAATCGATGATCCCGATCACCCAGACGGAACCGTCGAGCGACCGCAGCTCGATGTCGCCGCCGGCGCTTCCGACGCCGTCCACTGCCGCGTCGGAGCCGGCGGTCGTGATGTCGCCGAAGTAGCGGATGTCCGCCCTCCGCGCGCCGTAGGTGGTGAACTCGACATCGCCGCCATCGGCGCCGTTGCCGCTGGTGGAGGCGCCGCCGCTGGCGTCAATGTCGCCGGTCCAGTCGACCCGTCCCTCATCGACCTCGACGGTGACGCTGCCGCCGTCCCCGCCGACGTCGGTCAGGGCGGCGCCGCCCGCGACGTTCACGTCGATCGGAGTTCCGCTCGCCGCTCCGCCGATGAAGAACCGGCGTGAGGGGGCTGCGTTCGTGCCGACGGCGATCGCGCCACCGTCACCGCCATCCGCCGTGGCATCGCCGGCGCCGCCGCGAACGTCGAACGTGCCGGAGAGCATCGCCATGTCGTGGACGTCGACGTCGATGTCCCCGGCGTCACCCCCGCGGGTCCCCGCCGCGCTCGCGGCGCCGCCGCTGGCGTCGATCGTGCCCGTGAGTGTGACGCGCGAGCGCGTGGCGTTCCGGTAATCGACCGTGAAGGTGCCGCCGTCGCCGCCGGTGTCGCCGACTCCGCCGGAGACGTCCACCGTGGTGTTCGCGCCGAAGGCGATGATCGCGCCGCGCGCCTGGATGAGCGGGTTGAAGCTCTCGACCGTGACGTCGCCGCCCAGTCCGCCGTCGC
>JBFFXF010000084.1:0-27315 GCA_041569895.1 Planctomycetota bacterium
CACCTTCTTGCCGAGCTCCGTGCCCCGCTTGATCTCCTCGCGGAGCACCTCGCCGGTGGAGAGGTGCGGCAGCGAGAAGCGCCGCGCGAGGATCTCGGCCTGCTCGCCCTTGCCGACTCCCGGCGGGCCGAAGATCACGACGTTCTTCGAGGCGCCTCTCCCGCTCACCATGTCACCATCTCCGGTCGTCCCCGGCAGTGTCGCGGTGGGAAAAGTGATCGGCTCGTTGCGCTTTTCCATCGGTGTGCCCACCTCTTCGATCTCGGGATGCGCTGTACTGGATGCTGTCGCGAGGCGAGGACATGACGTCCCCGGTCGACTCTTCTCTCCAAGGGCAACCGGCGTGCCATTGTACTGAAGCGATTCCCGTAACGACAGCCGGTTGCGTTGCAACCGCCTCCGGCTCTCCCCGGCGGCACTTCGACGTCGCCCTGTCCCGGAAGTTGACAGACCGACGGTCCATCGTCCTTGCGTCGTCGCCGTCTTTCGACCAGCGCCTGCGACCTTCCGATACGCGAGGCGTTTCGGGTATTCTGGACCCGGGTAATTCTTCCAGGAGGTTGGCCATGTGGAAAGGAACTCGTCGGGATTTTCTTCGCGCCGGGGCGGCGGCCGGCGCCGGGCTCGCTGCAGCTCGGCTTCTGGCGCAGGCGCCCGCAGGCGAGCGTCCGCGTCGAGCGGAGGGTGTCGAGGTGCTCCACCCGCGTGGTCGCGTGCCGCTTTCCTTTATCATCGATGACTCGACGTGCCTGGTGAACATGGGCGCCTTCTGCATGCCGCAGTTCGCCGAGGCGTGGCCGCACCGCCAGAACTACAAGAAGCCCTGGAAGACGTGGCCGCGCGAGATCCCGGATGCGTTCGTTCGCGAGTTCGGCGAGTGGTGCTCGGAGCACGGGGTCAAGGGAAAGTACAGCGTCGTGCCGTATCCCGCGTGCGTCGGCTGGCTCGACCGCGAGCTTCCGGGCTGGTCGCGCCGCGAGCTGCTGGAGAGCCTGAAGCTGGTCCGCGAGCTGCTGCTGCCCGGCTGGGACATCCACCCGGAGATGATCACGCACACCCGCGTCATCGACCTCCGCACCGGCCGGCCGCTCGAGGAGATCAGCGCCGCGACGATGGAGAACTCCTACCCGCAGACGAAGAAGAGCGTCGACGAGCTCACGGCGTACCTGGCGTACGCGCTGCGAATCCTGCGCAACTGCGATCTCCCGTGCGAGGGGATCACGACGCCCGGCGGCTTCGGCAACGCGGTGAAGACCGAGCTGTCGCTCGCCGTCCATGACGCCGTGCGCGAGGTCTACCAGGACGTCGAGATCCCGCACTACTTCAAGTATGTCTCCGGGGGCGACGAGAGCACCGAGCCGAAGCTCGAGCACGTCCGCGACCTCGGGAGCGGCCGTCCGAAGGTCACCGTCAACGTGCCCGCCGGCACCGGAGACTGGTTCGGCGGCTGGGACGGCGACCTCGAGAGTCGCGGACACCTCTACGCGAATCGCGACGCGACCGCCGGGCGCATGGTCGAGCTGATCGAGAGCGGCCGGCCGGCGGTCATGCTCTGCCACTGGCCGGGGATGTACACGCACGGCACGAAGCAGGGGTTCGAGGACTTCAAGGAGGTGGTGGTCGCGCTGGCGGGCCGCTTCGCCGACCGGACGCTCTGGATGAAGGTCTCGGAGATCGCCCGGTACTGGGCCGCGAAGGAGCTCACCGCCATCGAGCGCGACGGCGCGAGGGTGACGCTGCGCGCGCCCTTCGCCTGCCCGGCGTTCACGCTCCGGGTCGCCGGCGTCCGCGAGGGCGCGCCACGCATCTCCCACGACGGCGTGCCCGCATCGCTGCGCGAGGTCAGCCGTCGGAGCTCGATCGATGCGGGGTCGTTCCTGCGGGGCGACGACGGCCTCATCGTCTGCGCCGACCTGCCGAGGGGACGCACCGACATCACCTGGTAGCCATGCGGAATGCTCAGATGTCGGCGCCGGTCGGCGTCTCCGCGCCGCTCGCCTCGGCGCCGTCCGGTGCGGCGATTCGCACCTCGTCTCCCCGCCCGAGCCAGAAGAGCACGCCGCAGACGAGCGCCAGCCCGGCCACGAGCACCACGGCCACCGGCACGCCGAGCCCGACGGCGACGTAGCAGGGCAGCGCGATCGATGCGACGGTCGCGGCGTACGGGAGCTGCGTGCGCACGTGATCGATGTGGTCGGCGCCGGCCGCCATCGAGCTCAGGACGGTGGTGTCGGAGATCGGCGAGCAGTGGTCCCCGAAGACCGCGCCGCCGAGCGTGGCGGCCAGCGTCGCGAGGGCGAGCGTCCGGGTGGTGGCGTCCTCGAAGCCCGCCTCGCCGGAGAGGCTGAACACCAGCGGCAGCAGGATCGGGATGAGGATCGCCATGGTGCCGTACGAGGTCCCGGTCGAGAACGCGATGACGCCGGCGCTCACGAACGTCAGCGCGGGGATGAGCCGCGGCGAGAGCAGGCCGCGCGTCATGGTCACGACGTAGTCACCGGTGTGCAGGTCCTTGCACACGGCGCCGATCGACCATGCGAGAATCAGGATCATCACCGCGAGGACGAGCGACCGGGCGCCGTCCACCCAGCTCGACGTTACCGCGGAGAGCGACTCGCCCTGCGCCATGACGAGCACGGCGGCGACCGCCGAGGCGCCGAGCGCGGCCCAGAGGAGCGACCGGAACGCGTCCCTGTCGGTCGCGAAGAGCCCGATGATCGTGAAGCCGATCACGCACCCGATCGGGATCGCGGCGTTGTACCACCGCGTCGGGATGCTGGCGCGCTGCGCCATGCGATCGAGCTGCTCGTCGACGAGCGGCCGCGCGTTGTCGTCGAGCACCTTGCCGGTGTCGCGGCAGCGCGACTCGGCTCGCCGCATCGGACCGAAGTCGCGCAGCGTCAGGCCGCAGAGCAGGACGAAGCAGAGCATCAGCAGGCTGTAGAACGCGTAGGGAATGGAGCGCAGGAAGAAGCCGTAGGCCTCCTGGTCGCCGATCTCCTCGGAGATCAGCCCGACCTGGTACGCGGTCCAGGTCGAGATGACGCCGATGGTCGCCACCGGAGCGGCGGTGGCGTCGACGATGAACGAGAGCTTCTCGCGGCTGATGCGCACGCGGTCGGTGAACGGCCGCATGGTGTTGCCGACGATCAGCGAGTTGGCGTAGTCGTCGAAGAAGATCAGGACGCCCATCAGCCAGGTGCTCACCTGCCCGCTGCGGTTGTCACGCGCGAAGCGAGAGATGACGTCGACGATGCCGCGGATGCCGCCGGACGCCGTGATGATGCCGACCATGCCGGCGAGGCTGAGGCTGAAGAGGATGATGTACGCGTGATCCGTGTCGGCGAGGGCCGGCACGATGTAGCTGTCCGCGGTCCTCAGAAAGGCGGTGAGGGGATTCAGCGTGCCGTGCGCGATCGACGCGCCGAGCCACACGGCGGTGACGAGCGAGAGGAGCACCTGCCGCGTCACCAGCGCGAGGACGATGGCGACGAGCGGCGGCAAGAGCGTCAGGAATCCCGGCAGCACGCGGAGCGTGGCCGACTCGCCGAGCGCGCGGTCGCCATCGAGGACGGCGGCGCGCCCCTCCGGAAGGACGACGCGTTCGAGGAGCAAGACGCCGTTCTCGAACGCGCCGGTTCGCGTGATCGGCTCGCCATCCGAGAACGACCAGACGCCGTCGAGGTTCACGGCATCGTTGAACGCGTAGAGACGCGTTCCCGAGCCGTCGAGGGCGGTGAGGCGGAGCGAGGTCGACGTGCCGGCGAAGAGCGGACCTGTCGAGAGGATTTCCACCGAGACGGAGGCGGGCGGCGGCGCTGCCTGGGCCGGTATGACCGCGGCGAGCAGAACGAGTGGCGCCATCATGGTCGGAGAAGGTAGCATGGTGGGCTCGAATCGGACAGAGCTTTTCGGATCGACAGGCGGACGAGACGATCGTGGACGAGACGGCGAGCGTGACGGGACAGGGGACAGTCGGCGCACAGGAACGAGCGACGTGCACGCGGCGCGTCGTTCTCGTTCTCGTGCTCGTCTTCCCGCTGGCGTTGCTCGCCGTGCTCGCGGTGCTGCCGTTCTTCGTCGAGGCGTCGATCGTCCGCATCGACCTCGTGAAGACGACGGCGAGCGCCGGCGATTCGGAGACGGAGCCGCTGCGCGAGACCGGGTCGATCCTCGCTCCGGGCGAGACCGTGTCCCTGGCGATCGAGATACGCGACCCGCATCACGTCTACGTCTTCGCCGTCGACAGCGACGGCCGCGAGCACACGCTCTTTCCGGACCCGCGTCTCGAGACGCGCAATCCGATCCCTGCGGGGGCGAGTGTGGTGCCCGGCCCATCGTCGACGCCGGACGCCACCGCCGGTCGCGCGTGGCCCTGGGAGACCGACGCGGGCAGCGTCCTCTTCTTCGTCTACGCGTGCCGCGAGCCGGTCGAGGAGGCCGAGGCCCTGGCGCGTCGCCTGCCGGCGCCCTCGGCCGATTCCCCGGCGAGCGCCGCCGCGATGACCGACGACGAGAGGACACGGCGCGCGTTCAAGACCATCCAGGCGCACCTGATCCTCCACAAGAAGCTGAACCGGCGGGGAGGCGTGACGGCGGTGCGGTACGTTGTCGGGTGTGCCGAGACCGGGAACGAGTCCGGGTCCGGGACCGGGGACGGGAAGAGATGACCGAAAAGCGACAGCGGCAGTTCGGGCTCTGGGACAGTCCCATCACGCCGACGAGTCTGGCCGGGGATCTGCGGCTCGGCGATGTGCAGTGGGACTCGCGCGGCGGGCTCGTGTGGAGCGAGGGGCGGTCCGGCACCGGTGTGCTCGTCGTGCGCGAGCACGAGCACGACGCGGCGCGCGATCTGACGAGCGATCTCAGCGTGCGCGCCGAGGTCGGCTACGGCGGCGGCGATTTCACCGTCCACGAGGGCGCGGTCTACTTCGTCGTCCACAAGACCGGCCGCATCTTCCGGCAGGAGATCGCGGGCGGGCGCGCCGCGCCGATCACGCCGGCGTGGGGGAAGGCGGCGTCGCCCATTGTCTCTCCCCATGGCCTCTGGGTGGCGTTCGTGCACCACGACACGGAGCGCGTCGACCGCATCGGCGTCGTCGACTCGGAGGGGCGGCACTGGCCGCGGATTCTCGCCGAGGGTCACGACTTCTACATGCAGCCGAGGTGGAGCCCCGACGGCGGACACCTCGCGTGGGTGGCCTGGGATCACCCGGAGATGCCGTGGGACGGCACGGTGATCGAGGTGGGGCGCGTCACCAGCGGGGCCGACGGTCTTCCCGTGCTCGAGGACATCCGCGTCGTCGCCGGCGGCAGCGACGTCGCCGTCTTCCAGCCGGAGTTCACGCCGGATGGGCGGTCGCTCGTCTACGTCTCCGACGAGACCGGCTGGGGCCACCTGTGGCGACACGACCTCAAGAGCGGCAAGCGCGCCCAGCTCACCGACGGCAAGGCGGAGTACGGCGTGCCGGCGTGGGCCCAGGGGATGCGGACCTTCGCGATGGGCGCCGACGGGCGGCACGTCATCGGCGCGCGCAGCGAGGGCGGCTTCACATCGCTCGAGCGCATCGACCTCGACAGCGGCAAGCGAACGGCGCTCGAGGGGGCGGCGGCGTACACCGACGTCGCGCAGCCGAGCGTCGCGCCGGAGGGTCGTCTGGTGGCGTTCGTCGCGAGCGCCGCGACCACCCCGCCGAGAATCGTCGTCCACGACCTCGAGTCCGGCGACACGCGCGTCGTGGCGCGCTCGTCCAGCGAATCGGTGCCCGCCGGGGCGCTCGCGACGCCGGAGGCGCTCTCGTGGGAGACCACCGGCGGCGAGACGGCGCACGGCATCTACTACGCGCCGGCGAGCTCGAAGTTCGAGGGCACCGGCAAACCGCCGCTCGTCGTGCTCGTCCACGGCGGGCCCACCGGGCAGGCGCGCGCGGCCTGGAGCGCGCAGTCGCAGTTCTTCGCGACGCGCGGCTTCGCCGTGCTCACGGTGAACTACCGCGGGAGCACCGGATACGGCCGCGAGTACATGCTGCGCCTTCGATCCGACTGGGGGATCTGCGACGTCGACGACGCCATCAGCGGCATGCAGGCGCTCGCGCGAGACGGCCGCATCGATGCGGCGCGGACGGCGATCATGGGCGGGAGCGCCGGCGGGTTCACCGTGCTCCAGGCGATGGTGACGAGCCCGGAGGCGTTCGCCGCCGGCGTCTGCCTCTTCGGCGTCTCGAACCAGTTCCACCTCGCCGCGGAGACGCACAAGTTCGAGGAGCGCTATCTCGACTCGCTCCTCGGTCCGCTGCCGGAATCCGCCAAGATCTATCGCGAGCGCTCGCCGATCTTCCACGCCGACCGGATCCGCCGCCCGCTCGCGGTCTTCCAGGGCGAGATCGATCAGGTCGTCCCGCGCAGCCAGTCGGACACCATCGTCGAGGCGCTCAAGCGCACCGGGACGCCGCACGTCTATCACGTCTACGAGGGCGAGGGGCACGGCTGGCGAAAGCGTGAGACGATCGAGCACTTCTACCGCACCGTGGAGCAGTTCCTGAGGCAGCATCTCATCTACAGCTAAAACAGGGTCATCGACGGCCAAGACGGATGGACCAGCAGAGACCACCGAACGCAGCCGATCTGAGCGTGCTGATCTTCGCGATGGCGTTCCCGTCGTTCGCGGCCTGGATCTACTTCGTCAAGATGGCGGACTCGGAGTTCGTGCAGGCGCTCTACGGGCTCGGCAAGGTGCTGCAGTTCCCGTTGCCGATCGTCTGGCTGGTCTGGGTGCGCGGCAGAAAGCTCGCCCTCAAACCGTCGTGGCGAGGCGTCGGCGCCGGTCTGCTCACCGGCGTCGGCATCGCCGCCGTGATCGTCGGCGTCTACGTCGGCCTGTTCCGCGGCAGCGAGGCGCTGAGCGCCATGCCGGAGCTCCTGAGCGCCAAGGTCGACGCCTTCGGCATCGGAGAGCCCCTCCGCTTCATCGGCTTCGCCATCTTCCTCTCCCTCGTGCACTCGTTCCTCGAGGAGTACTACTGGCGATGGTACGTCTTCGGCGAGCTCCGGCGTTTCGTCGGCTCGCTGACCGCGGCGGTGATCTCGAGCCTCGCCTTCATGGCGCACCACGTCATCGTCGTCAACGCGTACATCCCCGCGGAGCACTTCTGGACGACGACCATGCCGTTCTCGCTGGCCGTGGCGCTCGGCGGTTTCATCTGGTGCCGGCTCTACGTTCGATCACGGTCCCTGATGGGACCGTGGGTGAGTCATATTCTCGCGGATGTGGCGGTGATGGCGGTGGGGTATGATCAGGTGTTCGGGGGGTAACCCCGATGGTGCTCGTGCTCGGTCTCGAGACCCAGGACGGAGACCGAATCGGACTCGGAGTCGGTCATCGGAGTCGGTCATCGGAATTGGAATCGGAATCGGCATCTGAATCCGAATCGCACATCGGTCTCAGAGGTTTTCGAGGACGAGGACGAGGACGAGGACGAGGACGAGGACGAGAAAAGATCCGGGCGACTGGAGGGTTGAAGGTGTCTCGTCGTGAGCACGATCCGCTGGCCGGGGATCGTCCATTCGGGTTGATCGAGCTCGGGTCGAACTCGCTCAAGTTCTATCTCGTGCGTCCGGGGGCCGATTCCGGTCCGCCGTCGATCAGCACGCACAAGTTTCCATGGGGCATCGCGCACGACTACTTCCGCGACGGGACCATCGCCGAGAGCACGGCCGCCGAGGTGATCGAGCGAATCCGGGGCGTCGAGAGCGTCGCCGAGGAGCTGCCGGTCTCGAGCATGATCGCGGTGGCGACCGGGGTGTTCCGCGAGCTTCCCGAGGCGGCGCGGCTCGCGGGGCGGATCCAGGATGAGGCCGGTGTCCGCGTCCGGGTGATCAGCGGGGCCGACGAGGCCAGGCTGATGGCTCGTGATTTTCAGCCCGAGCCGCACGGGGACGTGCTCCTCGTCGACCTCGGCGGCGCGACGACGGAGTGGGCATGGTTCCGGGACGGGGCCATACGGACATGGGGCAGCCTCCGTCTCGGCGCCATCCGGAACGAGTATCGATTCCGCTCCCTGAAGCAGGACGGCGCGCAGTACCTGCAGCGCAGCGGCGTGGAGATCGACACCGAGTTGCAGGCGTTGCCGTTCCGGCACCACGCCGAACTCGTGGCCATCGGCGGCACCGCGAAGGCCGCCGCCCGGTGCGCCGGGACGGAGGCAGTGTCGCTCGAGCAGCTGCGCGACCTGATGGTCGCCACACTGCAGGACGGGCCCCCGTCGAAGCTGAAGCCATCACGTCAGGCGGTGTTCCTCCCCGGCCTCGCGATCCTCTGGCGCATCATGCTGCGCGCCAGGACGCCGGCCTTCCGCTACGGGAAGACGGCGGTGCGCGATGGCATGGCGGGGCGTCTGGTGCGTCTCCTCGGCGTCTACCGCCGCGACCAGCTCCACGCCACGCTGCTCCTCCACTCATCGCAGATCGGTCCCGCCGGGGATCGTTCCGAGTAAGTTGCGCGAAACCGCGCGCGTGCGTCGCACGACCGCCCAAAAATGTCACCCCTGGTCGTCCCTCCGTGTCGTCGAGCGCGCCGGTGGCGTACCGGACCTTTCGTAAGCTGACGCGCCCGAAGGATCCCCACACGGCGCTCGACCATCCCGGCCGTCAGGCACGCCGATTGCCGCGTTGTGGGCGGGAAAGCTCTTGTCAGGAGGGGTGTGGTGAGTTTCCACGGGATCCTTAACGACGTCACGCTCCCGGAAGTGCTCCAGGTCGTCAGCCTGGTGAAGCGTTCCGGGCTGCTCAGCCTGGTCTGCCAGGAAGGGACCGGCGAGATCCTGCTCAACTCGGGTCGGGTCGTCTACTGCCGGTCGGACTGTTGCCAGCGTCTGGGCTCGTTCCTCGTCCGCCAGCGCAGAATCACCATCCGTGACCTCCGCGACGCGCTCCGCGAGCAGAAGCGGCTTCCCGAGCGCAAGCCGATCGGCCTGGTCCTCCTCGAGCTCGGCAAGATCGACCGACGCGAGCTGGAGGACGGCATCCGCGCGCACATGATGAGCGTGCTGCGCGAGATCCTGACGTGGAAGTCGGGCTTCTTCCAGTTCTTCCCCGACGCGGGCCCGGACAGCGCGTTCCTGCTCTCCGACGGCGTCCAGGTGGAGATCCTCCTCCTCGAAAACTCCCGCCTCGACGACGAGTGCGACCGCCCGATCCTGGAAGAAGCGGTCGTCGCCTGATCGGCCGCAGTCGTTCCCGTTCCCGGACCCAGACCCGGTCCCGACAGGGCTGCTCGACTGCGCTGGCGAAACGGCCGACGGATTCATAAGGAAGGCAGGAAGAAGAGGAAGGCAGGAAACGGTCGACAGACGAACACCGCGCGAACGGCGCGGCTCGATCCCGGTTTCCTCTCCAGGCCCCTCCTCTCGTATCAGAGGCGTCTTTGCGAATTACGCAAGCCCTTCCTGCATTCCTTATCAACTGCCTACCCAATCGTTGTGGTTCGTTGCCGGTTCCTCGTCGGACAAGTCTATCGAATTGACTTCTCCGGCAGCTTCGTCTTGATTCCCTCGTCGATCGGCATCGTGTCCGGCAGCGCTCCGGTGGCGGCCATCAGGTCGTGGAGCGTTCCTCGGAGCTCGGCGATCTTTGCCGCGTGCGCCGGGTCGTCGATGAGGTTCCTGCGCTCGCCGGGGTCCGACGTGAGGTGGTAGAGCTCTGCGCGGTGCCGGTCGGGTGAGCCGTCCCCGTGCGGGTAATGGACGTACTTCCACTCGTCCGTTCGCACGCCGCGCACGTTCGGCGTGTAGGGGAACTGCTTCTCGTAGTTGTACTCGTAGAACCACGCCGTCCGCCAGCCGCTCGCGTCTCCCTCGAGCAGCGGCTTCCACGACATGCCGTGGATGTTCCCGAGCGGCGGCGCGCCGCAGATGTCGAGGATGCTCGGCGCGACGTCGATGTTGAGCACCATCTGCTCGACGACCGTCCCCGCCCGCACCAGGGGCGGGTAGCGCACCAGCAGCGGCACGCGGATGCTCTCCTCGTGCATGGTGCGCTTGTCGATCATGCCGTGCTCGCCGAGCAGGAAGCTGTTGTCGCTCGTGAACACGAGCAGCGTGTCGTCGAGCCGCCCGATGCGTCGCAGCGTCTCGTAGACCCTGCCGACGCTGTCGTCCACCGACTTGATCGTCGCCGTGTAGCTCTTGACGAACTCCGCGAAGATCTTGACGCCCTCCGGGCTGGTATCGGGGAAGTCCTTGCGGAACTCGTAGAGCGGACCGTAGATTCCGTGCCACGTCGTCAGGCGCTCCTTGACCCAGTCCGGCTTGGTCTCGAGGTCGAACGCCGATTCCGGATACTGCACGTCGACGTCGTCGAAGATGTGCCGATACTTCTCCTCCGGCACGAACGGGCCGTGCGGGGCCTTGTGTCCGAACACCAGCAGGAACGGACGGTCGCCGCGCTTCTCGAGCCACTCGACTGCGACGTCGGTGACGCGCTCGGAGTAATAGCCCGCGAGCACCTTGCGCTCGCCGTTGACGTTGAACTCCGTGTCGTAGTACTTTCCCTGCCCCTTGTGCGAGACCCAGTAGTCGAAGCCGGGCCGCTTCTCGTCGCTCTGCTCGCCCATGTGCCACTTGCCGATGTACGCGGTCTCGTAACCGGCATCCTGCAGGCGTCGCGGGAAGCTCTGCAGGTTGACGGGATAGTCGGTGAAGTTGTTGAGCACCTTGTGCGTGTGCGCGTAGAGCCCCGAGAGGAACGACGCGCGGCTCGGGGAGCACAGCGACGTCGTCACGAACATGTTCGCGAAGCGTGCCCCCTCTCGCGCCAGCCGGTCGAGATGCGGCGTGCGGAGGAAGGGGTGACCCTCGACGCTCAGGCAGTCCCACCGCTGGTCGTCCGTGATGATGAAGACGATGCTGGGGCGCGCTCGCGGCTTCGCCGAGGGGCTCGCGTCCCCGGCGGCGCCATCCCCCTCTCCGTCGATCCGACATGAGGGGAGCCACACCGTCACGAGCATCAACGTGAGAATCTGGAAGACGTGGAGGTAGCGCGGGCGGGACATCTGGCGTCTCCTGTCAGGTTCGTCAGGTCACGCGCTCCGTGCTCTTTATCTCGCGAGCCGGAGCAGCTCGATCTCGATCGCGGAGATCTTCGGGTTGTTCACGCCGTGAACGAATTCGATGTCGAGCCTGCCGTCGTCGACGCGGACGTCCACCGTGCGCGCGTCCGCCGTCGCCATGCCGACGCCGACCGGCTCGTAATCGACCAGTTTCGGGACCCGCGATGACTCGACGACGACCGTGAAGCGCCGCGTGTTCGGCTTCTCGAAGACCAGCTCGGCGAAGTGGAGCGTGACGCGATACTCGCCCGGCGGCACCGGGACGCGGTAGCCCGGGAGACCGGCGCTCGGCCGATCGAACCAGCGCTCCGTGGCGTAGAGCATGTCGTCTTCCGTGCCGTGGATCTCCCCCGCGTAGGGCATGCTGTTCCCCTGCTGTTCGTAGAACCGGAAGCCGCCGGTCTGGAACCGATCGGCGCTCCACGTGCGGCCGCGGGAGTCGACATACTGATCACCGCCGCAGTTGATGCGGATGGTGTCATTCCTGGACAGGCTGCGGACCGTCTCGAGCACGTTCCGGGCGCGTTCGCTGCCGGGGTTCGACAGCATCTCGGCGGGCAGCATGTCGAGGGCCTCCACCGGCGTCTTGCGGACGCCGAGGAGAGCGGCCTCGAACCAGAGGTCGACGAGCCCGCCGCCGCGGAGGCCGTCGCGGAAGGCGGCATTCAGGGCGGCCAGCGACTCGTCCCAGCTCTCCGAGGCGGCGAGACTCCGGGCGAGCCGCGAGACCGGCTGCGGGCTCGACTGGTCGCGTGAGGCGACGGCGCGGAACTTCTCGACCGCCGCATCGTGGCGACCGACCCTGTCGAAGAGGCACCCGTCGAGGTACTCGACGCGGTTGCGGTCATCGCACTGGCTCAGGAACTCCGCGAACCGCGCGCGGTCCCGGGTGACATCCGCGACCGGCTCCGCCGCGAGGGAAGGCGTCACGGTCAGGTCGGAGCTCGTCCGGCTCGCGTTGAGGCCGAGGACGGCGAGGACGTTGCGCCCGCGGACGAGGCTCGTGGCCGGGACGACGAGCTCCTCGTGCACGCCGTTGGTGACGGTGCGATCCGCGGTCGCCGTGTGGCCGGGGATGGCCTCCGTGCCAGCGCCCACGCGTCCGATCTCGCTTCCGTTGAGGTACGCGACGAACCCGTCGTCGATCTGCACCGAGAGCCGCAGGCTCCCCAGCCGCTGCGGATCGTCGATGTCGAACTCGCGTCGCAGGTAGAGCGTCGTGTACGTATCGCGCATGTCGTCGATGACCGTACCGTACGGGCCATCGCCGTATCCGAAGCCGCTGGCGCCGCTCTCCCAGCGGGAATCGTCGAACGCGATCGCCGTCCACTCGAGCCCGGGGGAGGGGGCGCCGTGTCCACGGAAGAACTTCCACGTGTCGCCCTCACGGATGAGCTCGATCTCCCGGTCGACCGCCGCGTCGATCGACGCGTACGACACCAGATCGGGCCAGACCGCATCGCGATAGCTCCTGAGGCGGCGACTCGTCGCGACGTCGAGCGGGCCGAGCTCCGCGGCGCGCTCGAGCGTCCTCACGGCGTCCGCCACGTGGCCGTCGCGCGCCTGGTACCCGGCGAGGGTCGCCAGCAGCCGCGGCGAATCGGGACCGACCCGTTCGACCACCGACCGCGCCGTCTGCAGCGCCCTCGAGGTCCGTTCGCCGGGGGACTCGTTCTCGAGCAGCCCGAGATAGCTGTCGAGCGTCGATGCGAGCTCGTTTCGCACCGTCACGTCCGGGAGGCCGTGTCGCCGGAGCACGACGAAGTCGCGCTCCAGCTGCCGGAGCTGATACGTCAGGCGGAAGGCCTCCTGATCCCGGGCGGTACCGACCTCGTGTCGCGCCGCCTCGTCCGGCGTCAGCTCCCTCGGCGTGCGCGACAGCGCGATCGGCAAGACGTCGAGAGGCCAGCGGAAGATCCCCGTCGCGTGCAGCACCGTGATCGAAGCGCCGTCGGACGAGAACCGCACCGAGCGAACGCCCTCCAGCGGTGGAACCGAGATGATCGCCGCCCGCGATGCGACGTCCCACACGGTGACCTCCGTCTCGGACGCCGTGGCCAGTCGCGCGCCGCTGCGGTCGAAGTCGACGTACCGCAAGTCGTCGAGATGGCCGCCGAGCGATGCGGCGAGCGTGCCGTCGGCGTTCCAGAGCCGCACGGTGCGGTCGCTCTCCGCCGTCGCCAGGAGCTCGCCGTCGGGCGAGAACGCGGCGTGAACGACGCCGCCAGCAGGACTGGCGAGCGACGCGATCTCGTTCCCGGTCGCGACGCCGAAGAGAGCGGCCGAGCTCGATCCGTGGACGAAGAGCCTCTGGCCGTCGGGACTGAAGAGCACACGCGGCACGGAGCTGCGGTTGTTCCACGCCACGCCGCGCAGCCAGGCGCCGGTCGCGACATCGTGGATCGAGATCTGCGTCGCGCGATCGACGACGACCAGCAGCCGGCCGTCGGGACTGAACGCCGCCTCGACCACGCCTCCCTCGTCCCCGCTGAGCCTCGAAACGCGGGCGCCGGCGTCGACGTTCCAGACCTCACGCGCCATGTGGTCGAAGAGCGCGAACGCCTTGCCGGACTGGCGGAGCGACTGCGACACGAGCGGGAACGCGGAGTTGACCAGCTCGCCAGCCGGGAGCAGCACCAGCCGCCCGTCGTCGCTGAGGCTCAGCACGGACAGGTTGCCGCTGAGGTAGAGGCTCCGTCCGGTGAACACCGGCGGCGGGGAGTTGCGCGAGAAGACCGATTCGCCAGTGGCGGCGTCCCAGATGGTGATCGCTTTCGGCGTCACCGTGAGGAGGCGACTGGAGTGGGCGCTGAAGGAGTCGAGCTCTCGATTCGTTTGCGGCTTGAACCAGAGGTGTCGCTCGCCGAGCAAGATGTTCATCTGGCGCTGTTCGAGCGTCCGCAGACGCTTCCCCGTCGCCGTGTCCCAGACGATCGCGGTGTCGTCGAGCGACGACGTCACGATGCGCGAGCCGTCGGGACTGAACGCCGCCGAGAGCACCGATCGCTCGTGCCCGCGCAGGATCCTCCTCGTCGCGCCGCTGGTCGCGTCCCAGAGTCGCGCCGTGCCGTCGACCGACGCCGTCAGCACGAGCGCCCCGTCGGGGCTGAAGCTCGCCGAGGCGATGCGGTCGCGGTGCCCCGCGAGGCTGAGCACGGTCGCGACGCGGCCGCTCGCCCGGTCGACGCTCCAGACGACGGCGGAGTCGTTCTCGTGGATGGTCAGAAGCCGGCGACCGTCCGCATCGAAGCAGGCGCCTCGCGCGGGACTCTGCGGCTCGCCGACGTGCAGCATCGTCTGATCCGGCGTGAAGACGGCGAACTGCCCGGCGCGCGACACCGCGAGGACGAGCTCGCCGTCCGGGCTGAATCGCGCATCCCGGATCTCCCCGATCGGCAGTTCCTTGCCGGCGGGCTCTCCCGAGCGCCCGTCCCAGATGCGCAGGCCGCCGTCCCTCTCGACGGCGAGAGCCCGTGCGGCGCGGGCGCTGAGGACGACGAAGTCGATGGCGGTCATGCCGCTGTCGATCTTCAACGCCTCGCGGCGCCCGGCGAGGTCCCACACGCGCAGCGTCCCGTCCTCCGATCCGGAGAGCAGCACCGTGCTGTCGGCGCTGAACGAGAGCGAGACCACCCTCGCGGTGTGCCCCTCGAGGCCGAAGCCGACCGCGTCGCGCTCCATCGGGATCGCCCGCATCGATCCACCGGGGCTCGGATCGATGAACAGCTTGCCGTCCGGACTGAAGGCGCCCTGGATGAAGCGCCGCTCGAGGAGCAGGAGCGGCGTCTTCGGATCGCCGGTCTCGGCGTCGAAGGCGAGCGCGTGCCCCTGGCGGGAGTGCGTCATGATGCGAGACGAGTCGGTCGCGAAGAACGCGTGGTCGACGGGGATCCTGCCGAAGAGCTCGAGCGTGAGCGCCGGGACCAGCTCCTTGAGCACCATCCCCGTCTCGGTGTCGATCAGCAGTCTCCCGTCGATCACCGCGCGCTCGCCGTCGGGGCTCAGCATCGGATCGCGGCTCGCCGATCTGGCCGCCGCGATCTCCACGTGACGGCCGACGCCGGAGATCTCTCCCGTGTTCCAGATGCGCGCCGTCCCGTCGGTCGAGGCGGAGATCGCCCGGGTGCCGTCCGGGTGGAACGCCAGCGCCACGATGGTGTCGTCGTGACCGCGCAGGACCGTGATGATGTCGCCCGACGTCGCGTCCCGGAGCTCGATGTTGTTGTCGCCCTCCTTCGGCACGGTCAGCAGACGCTGGCCCGCGTCATCGATGGCGATCGCCGAGAACCCGGGATGACCGGTGGTCAGCGCCGCGAGCCGCTCCCCGTCCGATGTGCGGAGGACCTGGACCTCCCCGGCGGAGGTCGCCAGCACCAGAAAACGTCCGTTGCGGCTGAGCACGGTGTGGTCGACCCGGATCGAGCGCAGCGCGCTCAGGAAGCCCTGCAGCGCGCCCTTCTCCTCGGCGAACGGTGTCGAGTCGGCGATCAGGGTGCCGTCCGAGGCGTCCCAGATCTTCAGGCCGGTCTGCGACGCACAGATGATGCGACTGCCATCGTCGCTGAACCGGGCGTCGACGCTGCCGAGGTTCTCCCCGAGCTCCAACAGGTGGCTGCCCGTCTCGGCGTCCCACACTCGCGCGTGCGACGCGCCGAACTTGCTGTCCGTCGACCAGCTGTAGATGGTGCCGTTCGGGCGGCGGTGGAACGTCTTGACGATACCGGTCGAGCCGGTGAGCACGCGAGTCCCGTCCGGGCTGAAGACGGCGGTGGCGACGGCGCACTCGTGTCCGCGCTCGGCAGGATCCGTCGCCCCCGGGGAGCCGTCGAGCGTCGCGATCAGCCTGCCGGTGCGCGCCTCCCAGACGCGCGCCGTGGCGTCGTCCGAGGCCGTCACCACGCGGAGCCCATCCGCGCTGAAGGCGATCGAGTTGACGGTGGCCCAGTGCTCGTGCCCGACGAGCTCCGCGACGGGCCGTCCGGTGGCGGTCTCGCGCACCCACGCGCGCACGTCGTCCGAACCGGTCGCGACCAGGGAGCCGTCCGGACTGAACGCGGCCGACCTGATGCCGTGCTGGTGACCGCCCAGGATCGCCAGCAGCTCGCCGGTGGCGGCGTTCCAGACGCGCGACGTGCGATCGCTCGCCGCGTCGCCGCACGTCAGCACGAGACGACCATCGGGGCTGTACTTCACGAGGCTGAGCGGACCGCGGTGCCCGTCGAGCGTGCGCTCCTCGCGCAGCTCATTGAGCGCGTCGATCAGCAGCCGGTTCGTCAGGTGGTTCGGGTGCCGTTTCGCGCTCTCGACGCCGAGAAGCAGCGCCGTGCCCGCGGAGCGCGGGAGAACCGCGTGCGCCTTTGCCGTCAGATAGAGCGCCGAGTTCTTGTCGCGCTCGCGCTGGGCCTCGCCGAGCGCGGTCTGCCGATCGGCGAGCGCGCGCTCGAGCTTCGCGAGAGCGTGAGTCTTGTCGGCGGTCTCGACCTCCAGTTTGGCGACGAGCTGGTCGCGGCGGTCGCGCTCGTCCTTCACCTTGCTGTAGAGCACGAGCGAGATCACCAGTCCGGTGAGCAGGACCAGAAAGAGGCCGAGCGTCGCCGTCGCCACCACCGGGTTGCGCTGCACCCAGCGCGAGAAGCGCAGGATCGGACCGGCGGGACGCGCGAGAATCGGTTCGTGGGTGCGGAACCGCCGCAGGTCCTCGGCGAAATCGCGCGCTGTCTGGTAGCGCCGGTTGCGGTCCTTCTCGATGGCGGTCTCGATGATCACCTTGAGATCGGTCGAGATGCGCGAATTGAGCCGTCGAGGATCCGGCGGGTGGCCGGTGAGGATCTGCTGGTAGAGCGCGTCGCGCGTCGGCGCGTCGAAGGGGCGGCGGAGCGTGACGCACTCGTAGAGCGTGACGCCGAGGGAGTAGATGTCGGTGCGCCGGTCGAGCTGGATGCGCTGGGCGAGCAGTTGCTCGGGCGACATGTAGGCCGGCGTCCCGAGCAGATCGCCCGAGAGCGTCAGCGTCTGCGCCTGGCTCTCCTCGTCTCGCGCCAGGCCGAAGTCGAGGATCACCGGATCGTCAGCCGGGGTGATCATGATGTTCCCCGGCTTGATGTCGCGGTGGATCAAACCCGCCTCGTGCGCGACGTGGAGCGCCCTGGCGGTCTTCTCGATGAGGCCCACCGCGCGGAGAATCTCGTCGCGGCTCGCCGGCGTCGCCGTCGAGGTGCCCGCGTCGGAGGTGTCCTCCTCCGGCTCCTCGACCGGCGTCCGACCCGCGACCACCGTTCCCTGCTCGGAGATCGCGTTCGACCGCGCCGAGGCGAGACGCCGCGACAGCGTCTCGCCGTTGACGTAGCGCATGGCGATGTACGGCACGCCGTCCGCCTCGCCGGCCTCGTAGACCGAGCAGATCGACGGGTGGTCGAGCTTCGACGCGGCCGCCGCCTCGCGCTGGAAGCGTGTCACCTCGGACGGCGAGGAGCCCAGCGCGCGCGAGAGGATCTTGAGCGCGACCTTGCGGCGCAGGACGATGTCCTCGGCGAGCCAGACCTCGCCCTGCGCGCCGCGGCCGAGGCTCCTGATCAGCCGGTAGTGGCCGATCGAGCGAGAACCCTCCGGCTCGGCATCGCCGGGAGCCGCCTTCGAGCCTCCCGTCGGGAGCGTGGGCGCGTCTTCGGGCTGGTTCGCGTCGGTTCGGTCCATGACCATCGATTATAGGAATTCTTCCGCTCCGGGACCACGGGCGGGCCGTGGCTCGCGTCGCCCGGCGCGTTTCCCGTTGCCAGCGTCTCCGCCGCCGTGTCTACTGTTCTCGATCAAGATCCCGTCCGTACTACTCGGTCTGAGCCCCGCCGGCCCCATTTCGGCCCCATTTCGCGTTTTTCGGAGGAGTCACACGATGCGCACGCCCGCGATTCGCACCCTCGCTGCCGCTCTTCCCGGCGCCCGGATCCTCGACGCCGCGGTCCTCGTCGTCTGTGTCAGCTTCGGCGTTTTCGCTGCCTCGACCTCCGCGGGAGAGATCCGCTTTCGCGGCGAGGAGCTCGAGACGCGCCTCGGCGTCGGGTACGCGGTGCGCCTCCTCGACATGAACGGCGATGGACGGCTCGACATCGCGATCGTCGACAGCAAGCGCATCCTCTGGCTCGAGAATCCCTCCTGGCGCGAGCATACCATGATCGCCGACCGTTCGAAGCCCCACGACAACGTCTGCTTCGCGCCGAGCGACATCGACGGCGACGGCGACGTCGACTTCGCCGTCGGGGCGGACTGGCAGTTCAACAACACCCGGTCGGGCGGCACCATCGCGTGGATCCGCAACGGCGGCAAGCCGGACTCGATCTGGACGCACCACGAGATCGGCGAGGAGCCGACCACCCACCGCATGAACTTCGCGGACGTCGACGGTGACGGTCGCGAGGAGCTCATCGTTCTGCCGCTGAAGGGCCGCAACACCAGTCCGCCGTCGTTCGACCAGAGCGGCGTGAGGATCCTGGTCTACGACACGCCGGAAGATCCCGTCGGTGGAGAATGGAAACCCCGCGTCATCGACGACGACCTCCACGTCGCGCACAACTTCTGGCCGACCGACCTCGACCGCGACGGTCGCGTCGACCTCCTCGTGGTGAGCTTCGAGGGCGTCAGCCTGCTCGAGCGCACGCAGGCCGGCGCGTGGAAGCGAACGCGCGTCGGCGCCGGCGATCAGGACTCGAAGCCCTCCCGCGGCGCGAGCGAGATCAAGCACGGGCGACTCGCCGGTGGCGGCGACTACATCGCGACCATCGAACCGTGGCACGGCAACAAGGTCGTCGTGTACACGCGTCCCGACGGGTCACGGCCACGCGAGGGTGACTGGCTGTGGAAGCGCAAGGTGCTCGACGACCGCCTCCGCTGGGGTCACGCGGTGTGGTGCGCCAACCTCGACGGCGACCCGGCCGAGGAGCTCATCATCGGCGTCCGTGACGACCTCGACGAGACCGACAGGCGAGGCGTCCGCATCTACGACCCGCGCGACGCCCGGGGCGCCGAGTGGAGCCGCCAGGTGATCGACCCGGGCGCGGTCGCCGTCGAGGACCTCACTGCCGGCGACCTCGACGGCGACGGCCGCATCGACATCGTCGCGGTGGGGCGACAGACCCACAACGTGAAGATCTACTGGAACGGGCGGGCGGAGAGAAAGGCGGACGGGTAGGCTCGAAGGCGTCGGTTCTCTCGAACGGAAGACCCAGCAGGAATGCAGGCAACGGAGGAAGCCAGGAAAGAGAGAATCACTTCGACGTTCGAGTTCGAGGTCGAGGACGCACGAGAGAGGCAGAGGCTCTCTACGAGATAAAGGCACAGAGACGCACAGAGGGGTGTTTCTGTAGAGGCGCCTACCTCCCTCCGTCCGTTTCCTACCTTCCTTCTAAGTCTTCTCCTCCCGGCGGCCCGTCAACTGACGTCCGGCAGAACCCACGGGCGGCGGTACTCGCGGGTCAGGTGGCGGCTCGCTTCCGGGTCGTCTCGATACAGATGGGTCTCCGGGTCGTAGCGGAGCTTTCTGCCGACTCGCCAGGCGGTGTTGCCCATGTGGCAGAGCGACGACGAGACGTGTCCCGGCTCGATGTCGCAGCTCGCGCGTCTCCCCTCGCGGATTGCCGTGAGGAAGTCGCGCTTGTGCGCCGGGTCGTGATCGTCGCGGTTGAGGCTCGACGTCCCCTTGCCGTCGATCAGCGCGCCGCCGGCGTCGAACGCGCGCCAGCGACCGTTGCCGATCACGACGTAGCCGTCCGTGCCGTAGACCGCCGCGCCCTCGTGCTCGCCCTCGAACGGATACCGGTTCCAGACCCGCATCTCGTAGACGAGCAGCGCGCCGGGGTACTCCCAGGTGACGTGCATGGTGTCCGGCCACTCCTGCGCGTCGTCGAAGACGAGCTTGCCGCCGCTCGCCGAGACCGCGCGCGGCCAGTCCGGCAGCGTCATCTTCTGGCCCTCGAACGCCGCCGCCAGCGCCCGGCGCGCCATGTCGATCCGGTGCACGCCGTCGTTGCCGAGGTCGCCCGTGCCGTAATCGAAAAACCACCGCCAGTTGCCGTGGAACCGCAGCCGATTGAACGGGCGCTTCGGCGCCGGCCCGAGCCACATGTCGTAGTCGACTCCCGGGGGCGGATCGCTGTCGGCTGGCCGGCCGAGGGAGCCCTGCTTCGTGCTCTCCCACGCCCGGGCGAAGGTCACGCGCCCGAGCGCGCCCGAGCGGATGTACTCCATGGCCTCGGCGAAGTGACTGCCGCTGCGCGACTGGATTCCCACCTGCACGACGCGATCGTGCCGTCGCGCGGCGCGGAGCATCATCTGCCCCTCGTGAATCGTGTGCGAGCACGGCTTCTCGACATAGACGTGCTTGCCCGCCTGACACGCGAGGACGCTCGGAATCGCGTGCCAGTGATCGGGCGTGCCGAGGACGATGGCGTCGATCGAGCGATCGTCGAGGATGCGGCGGAAGTCGCCGTGAGTCGCCGGGCGCTTGCCGCGGCGTTTCTCGACCTCCTCCGCGCCCGAACGGAGCACTCCCGAGTCGACGTCGGCGAGCGCCGCGACATCGACATCGTCTTTCATCGCGAGGAACCCCTGCAGCAGGTTCCTGCCGCGGCCGCGAAACCCGATGACCCCGATGGTCAACCGTTCGCTCGGCGGCGTCCTGCCGGCGAGCAGACCCGGCGCGGCGCCGAGCGCGAGGCCGGCGGCGCCGATCCGTTTCAGCGCGGTGCGTCGATTCATGGCGATACCCCCATGACGGTTGATACGCGGACATGATCTGGGTGGTCCGTCCCGTACACGTGCCCGTACCCGTCCCCGAAACTCCGGAGCCGGGCACGGGAACGGGTACGGGAACGGGAACGAATTCGGCGAGGACCACTCCGCTCCCGCCGGTCTGTTCTCGTGGCCAGATGGTATCGACGAACGCCTCTCGTTACAATGTCGCCATGGGTGCCGGCGATCACCGCCGGTGATGATCACCAAATAGCGCTCTATGGGTCTCCGAGAGGGTAGCCATGATTTATCGCAGGGCGTTCTCCTTCGCGCTCATCGTCGCGTTGACTGCCGTTGCCGCGCTCCGATCCGGAGAGGACGCGTCTGCCCGGGATCGGGCTGCCGAGATCCTCGCGGCGACCGGCGTCCGCGGCGGGTTCATCGTCCACCTCGGCTGCGGGGACGGCGAGCTCACCGCCGCGCTGCGCGCGAATGACGGCTATCTCGTCCACGGACTCGACCGCGACGCCGGGGACGTGCGCGCGGCTCGCAGGCGCCTCGCCGGACGTGACGATCACGGCGAGGTCTCCGTCGACCGGCTGCGCGGCTCGACGCTGCCGTACGTCGATGGGCTCGTCAACCTCGTCGTCGCCGAGGAGCCCGGAGACGTGTCGATGGACGAGATCCTGCGCGTGCTCGCGCCGGGCGGCGTCGCGTACACGAGGCGTGGCGACTCGTGGAAGAAGACCGTCAAGCCGCGCCCCGGGAACATCGACGACTGGACCCACTACCTCCACGACGCCACGGGGAACGCGGTCGCCAGCGACACCGTCGTCGGCCCGCCGCGTCACCTGCAGTGGCTCGGCACGCCGCGCTGGTCCCGGCATCACGATCGCATGGCGAGCATGAGCGCGCTCGTCTCGGACCGGGGACGGCTCTATCTGATCATGGACGAGGGATCGCGCGTGTCGATCCAGCTGCCGCCGAAATGGCGCCTGATCGCGAGGGACGCGTTCAATGGCGTCATCCTCTGGAAGCGTGAGATCCCAACGTGGCACAGCCACCTCTGGCCGCTCAAGAGCGGCCCGACGCAGCTCGCGCGGCGCCTCGTCGCAGTCGACGGCACCGTCTACATGACGCTCGGCCTCGAGGCGCCGCTCGTTGCGCTCGACGGCGACACCGGCGAGACCATCAGGACCTACGACGAGAGCAAGTCGACCGAGGAGATCCTCCTCGCCGGCGATTCGCTCTTCCTGCTGGTCAACCGCGGCGAGTCGGAGCTGTCGCGGTACGTGCCGAAGCTCAACGTCGGCGATCAGCAGCGCGTCGCGAACGAGTTCCTCTGGAACGAGAAGGAGCGGTTCATCGTGTCCTTCGAGGCGGCGACCGGCCGTCGCCGCTGGGAGCGCAAGGAGCGCGTCGTGCCGCTGACGCTCTGCTCCGATGGCGAGAGCGTCTACTTCCACGACGGCGACAAGGTGGTCTGCCTCGACGCCGGGACCGGCGATGAGCGATGGAGCTCCGAGCCGGCGTCGCGGCGGCGCAACGTGACGATGAACTTCGGTCCCCGTCTCGTCGTGTACGGCGACGTCGTCCTCTTCGCCGGCGGTGACGGCGTCATGCGCTCGCTGTCCGCCGAGTCCGGGAAGGAGCTCTGGAGCGCGACGCGCGGCCGCTCCGGCTACCAGTCTCCGGAGGACCTCCTCGTGGTCGGCGGGCTCGTCTGGTCGGCGCCCACGACGAGCACGCGAGACACCGGCGTGTTCACCGGCCGCGACGTGCGCACCGGCGAGGTGAAGGCCGAGTTCCCGCCGGACGTCGAGACGTACTGGTTCCACCACCGCTGCCACATCGCCAAGGCGACCGATCGTTTCATCCTGCCGTCGCGCACCGGCATCGAGTTCGTCGACTTCCGCGAGAAGCGCTGGGAGATCCACCACTGGGTGCGGGGCGGCTGCCTCTACGGCGTGCTGCCGGCGAACGGGCTGCTCTACGCGCCACCGCACAACTGCGCGTGCTATCCGGAGGCGAAGCTGTTCGGCTTCAACGCGCTGGCGCCGGCGTCCGCCTCGCGCGCGTCCGACGCCGTTGCCGTCACGGAGGCGGAGCGTCTCGAGCGCGGACCGGCGTTCGCGGCGAACGTCCAGGGCGAAGGCCGCGAGGGCGACTGGCCGACGTACCGCCGCGACGCGGCGCGAAGCGGGAGGACGACGACCGCGGTGCCCGCGGAGCTCGAGAGCCGCTGGGCGGCGCGCCTCGGAGGCAGGCTGAGCAGCATCGTCGTCGCGGACGGCCGGCTGTACGTCGCCCGGGTGGATGCGCACACGCTCCACGCGCTCGACGCCGATTCCGGCAACGCCGTCTGGAGCCACGTCGCGGGCGGGCGGATCGATTCTCCGCCGACGGTGTGGGAGGGGCGCGTGCTCTTCGGCTCGGCGGACGGCCGCGTCACGTGTCTGCGCGCCTCCGATGGCGAGCTCATCTGGCGATTCCTCGCCGCGCCGCGCGACCTGCGGCTGATGGCCTTCGAGCAGCTCGAGTCCGTCTGGCCGGTCCACGGCAGCGTGCTCGTCGACGACGGCAAGGCCTTCTTCGTCGCCGGCCGTTCGAACTTCCTCGACGGCGGCCTGCGCTTCTACAAGCTCGACGCGAGGACCGGCAAGGTGCTCGGCACGTCGAACGTCGACGAGCGCGACCCCGAGAGCGGCGAGAACATCCAGGCGCGACTGCAGATCCTCAACATGACTGCGGGACTCGCCGACATCCTCTCGACCGACGGCCAGTTCATCTACATGCGTTCGCAGCGCTTCGACTCCTCCGGGCGCCGGCTCGAGCTCGGACCGCACTCGGGGCAGCCGTCGGAGCAGGGATCGGTCCAGGCCGGTGAGGGGAAGCACATCTTCGCGCCGATGGGCTTCCTCGATGACACCTGGTTCCATCGCGCGTACTGGGTCTACGGTCGCAGCTACGCGGGCGGCCACTCCGGCTATTACCAGGCCGGGAAGTTCGCTCCCTCCGGCAGGATCCTCGTCTTCGACGACGACAACGTCTACGGCTTCGCCCGCAAGCCGCAGTACTACCGCTGGACGACGACGCTCGAGCACCACCTCTTCTCGACGAGCAAGGAGCCGCCGTCCGCGCGGGAGATCCGTCGCGGCGGTCCCTCGATGGTGCGCGTCGGCAAGTCCGAGAGCCTCGACCCGACGGGCAAGCCGATCGTCGTCGAGGCGTGGGTGAAGCTGGATCGCGGCGGCGGCGTCGTGCTCGCCCGCGGCGGACCGGCACAGGGCTACGCGCTGCACTTCCAGGGTCGCAAGCCGCGTTTCTCCGTCCGGGCCGACTCGAAGCTCGCCAGCGCCGTCGCCGCCGAGGCGATCGGCGAGGACTGGGCGCACCTCGTCGGCGTGCTGACTCCCGAGAAGGAAGTGCGCATCTATGTCGACGGCAAGCTCGCCGGGTCCGCCCGCGCTCCGTCGCTGATCACCAGTGATCCGGCGCAGGCGCTCGAGATCGGCGCGGACGACGCCGGCTCGGTGGGGGACTATCGCGCGCCGGCGCTCTTCGCCGGGACCATCGACGAGGTGCGCGTCTATCACGGCACGCTCACCGACGACGAGATCCGACAGCGCTCGTCCGATCTCGGACGCGCGCCGGCCCGCGGGGCGAAGCTCGTCCTGTCGTGCTCGTTCGATTCAGGCGACGGCGCGGACAGCTCCGGGAATGGCAATCACGGCAGGGCGACCGGTGTCACCGTCACCAAGGGCAAGCTCGGGAACGCACTCAAGTTTCGCGGCCGCGCCAACCGCGCCGGCGGATCATTCGTCCGCCATCACTGGACGAAGGACGTGCCGATCCTGGTGCGCGCGATCGTCCTCGCCGGCGACACGCTCTTCATCGCGGGTCCGCCGGACGTCATCGACGAGGAGTCGACGTTCAAGAAGCTGATCGAGGCGGACACCACGGTCAGCCCGCGGCTCGTCGAGCAGGACGCCGCGCTCCGCGGCGAGAAGGGCTCGCTCCTCCTGGCGATCGACGCCACGGGCGGCGAGACACGCGGCCGTGTCGAGCTGCCCTCGGTTCCGGTCTGGGATGGCCTGGCCGCGGCCAACGGCCGGCTGTATCTCGCGACGGGGGATGGCCGGGTGGTGTGTCTGGCGGGGAAAGGCGATGGGGCGACGGGGGAACGGTGATTCGGTTTCGTCCTCGTTCCCGTCCCCGTTCCCGTTCCCGTTCCCGTTCCCGTGCCCGAAATCCCTCGTCGTCATTCGCGTTCTCGACGTCGGGGCCGGGGCTGTCGGGGTTCGAGGTCGAGACTGACGTCGAGTCCGATACCGATACCGATACCGATACCGATTCCGACTCCGATGACCGACTCCGATTTCCGATTTCCGATTTCCGAGATCCGATTTCCGAGATCCGAGACAGAGATCCGAGATCAGCGATCGATCACACAGGCGGCGCGCATCATTTCTCCGGCGCCACGCGCACGCATCGCAGCAGTCCGCGCGAGTTGCGTGCCAGGAGCAGGCCGTCTGCGAGCGCCGGGGGGCTCCAGCAGCGGCCGTCGAGGATTCGGGCGCGGGCCAGTTCGCGGAGCTCCTCGGGGTCGGGGCGTGCGACGATCAGCTCGCCGCGGCCGTCGAGGATGACGAGCGCGTCGCCGGCGATCATCACCGAGCCCGCCGCGATGCCCTCGCGGCGCCAGCGCAGTTTTCCGGTGGCGAGGTCGACGCACCGCAGAGTCGCTCGCCGTCCGTAGTGGCCGCTGAAGCCGTAGACCTGCTCGCCGACCACGACGGGCGGCGCCATGTGCGTGCTCAGTGAGCGCTCCTTCCAGCGCACGGTGACGCCATCGCCCGACGGCGTCGGCTCGAGGCACTCGGCGCCCTGATCGTAGCTCGTGATCAGGATGCGGTTCCGCCAGACGATCGGGTCGGCGTTGTTGTTGTCGTAGCCGGTGCGGAAGGGCCTGCGCCAGAGGGCGGCGCCGCTTGCCGGATTGACGGCGACGAGCGCCTTCGCGGCGAAGATCAGCACTGTCGGGTCGGCGCCCGCCGTCGCGGCGCTCGCGGTCGATGCGTCGAGAACGACCGGGCTCGCGTAGCCGGCCTTGTCCGTGCCGCTGAGCCAGAGTGTCTTACCCGTGCGCCGGTCGAGCGCGGCGCCCGCCGTGCCGACGTTGAGCAGCACGCGGTCACCGAGGATCAGCGGCGAGCCCGCGAACCCCCAGTCGTTCGGCTTGACCTTCCCCTCGCGCTCCAGGTCACGACGCCAGACGACCTCGCCCGAGCGCGCGTCGAGACAGAGCACCAGGCCCCACTTGTTGATGGTGTAGACGCGGCCGTCGTCGACGGTCGGCGTCGCGCCCGGTCCTCCCTCGTGAAGGTCGTCGCCGAGTTTCGCCGCGTCCCGGCGCGCCCACAGCTCGCGGCCGGTGCTCGCGTCGAGGCACCAGACGACATCCTTGCCGTCGACGTGCCCCATGGTGTACGCGCGGCCATCGACGACCGAGATCGAGGAGAACCCGATGCCGACCTGGGCCTCCCAGACGAGCGCCGGCTTGCCGTCCGGCCACGTCTCCGGCCGCACCGACTCGCCCGACACGCCGTTGCGCTTCGGTCCGCGCCACTGGGGCCAGTCCTCCGCGATGAGTCCGGCGGAACACAGGAAGGAGAAGACGACGAGCGGAGCGAGGACGGCGTCGCGCGATCGGGCGGAGTGTGTCATCGGAGTTCTCACTGGCAGAATCGTGCCGGCCTATGCATTCACCAGACGGTGGTCAGATCGGGAACGCCGTGCGCCCGAGCACCGCGATTATAGCCCAACGTTCCGGGGGGCGCCCGGCGCTTCGCGTCGCCTCCGTTTGCGTTGTCGCGCGACGTCGCATATAATCCCACCCTCGAATCGTGCGAGTCGCCGGCCCGACGGTCTCGCGATAGCGTCGCGAGGCAATGGCGTCGCGAGCGGCGACATGACCGAGGATCGCCCCCATGAACAACGGACGTCAAGTCACCTCCCGTCTCGACCCCACCGCCGTCGCCGAGGCCTACGAGAAGTTTCCGGAACGCGTCGAGATCGGCCGCCAGCGTCTCGGCAGGCCGCTGACGCTCTCCGAGAAGATCCTCTTCGCCCATCTCGACGACCCGTCGGGCCAGGCCTGGGAACGCGGCAAGAGCTATCTCGACCTGAGGCCGGACCGCGTCGCCATGCAGGACGCCACGGCTCAGATGGCGATCCTCCAGTTCATGCTCGCCGGCCGCGCCTCGACGGCGGTCCCGGCGACGGTCCACTGCGACCACCTGATCCAGGCGCGCGTCGGCGCCGCGGCCGACCTCGAGCAGGCGCGCAAGACGAACGACGAGGTGTTCACCTTCCTGCGCACTGCCAGCGCCAAGTACGGCGTCGGGTTCTGGCAGCCGGGCTCCGGGATCATCCACCAGGTAATCCTCGAGAACTACGCGTTCCCCGGCGGGATGATGATCGGCACCGAC
>JBFFXF010000085.1:0-26738 GCA_041569895.1 Planctomycetota bacterium
AGTCGCCGAGCGAAGCGAGGGGATCCTTGACTCGACCGAGTACCGGTTACACTCGACTCGCCGACGCCGCCGCCCCCCGCTGCGCAGAAAACCCCCGCGCATCGAGTCGGAGTCGGAGTCGGTATCGGTCATCGGAGTCGGAGTCGGTATCGGCCATCGGTATCGGACTCGGTCATCGGACTCCGCAACCAGAGCCCTCGGGAACGGGCACGGGTACGGGTACGTTTTTGCAACGGTGAGCACGAACGGGACGCGTCAGAATCGCGCCCGCCGCACCCGCGGCAGGGAGAGAGCGAGCGCCGCGGTGGCCCAGCTTGTCGCCGGTGTCGAGATGAACTGGTCGGTGCCGTGCGGGTCGCCGTTGTCGAAGAGGCGCTGGATCGGCTTCGAGCGCGACTTCACGTGCCACGAGCCGTCCTCGAGCTGCGTCGAGAGCAGGAAGCGCAGCCCGCGCCGGAAGGCGGGGTCGGTCACCGGCGTTCCGGTCCGCTGCAGCGTGAAGAGCGTCTGCCCCGTCGCGTAGGCGTCGCTCGGCATGTCGTCGAGCTGACCCCAGCCGCCGTCCGCTCGCTGGGCGGCGATGACGGCGTCGCGCGCCGCGGCGAGCTCCGCGGGCGGGGCGCCGAGCAGCGCGAGCCCTCCGAGCAGCGAGTTACGGTCCTCCTGGCTGACCGGGGACACCGTGCGCAGCCACGCTCGAGCACGCGTCGCCGCGGCCTCGACGTCCTGCCGCTGCTCGGGTGAGGCGTACTTGCGCATGAACTGCGCCGCGAGGACGGTGCAGGTGACGTTCGAGTCCTCGAGCGGCGGCCGGCTGGTCGATCGTCGCCAGGAGCCGTCCTTGCGCTGCTTGCCGAGCAGGTAGCTCACCATCACCGTCGTCGTCTCGTCGGGTTTCCAGCGGCCGAGGTCGAGCGCCCACAGACCGTAACCGACCGTCAGCGACGCGCCGCCGACGCCCTTCCCGGAGAGCATCTCGTCGCTTCGCTGCGCGAACGAGCGGTGCGTGAAGCGCGCCTGTCGCGAGAGCACCTCGCGGTCGAAGGGCACCGCGCGCTCCGCGGCGATCGACATCGCCTGCATCGGCAGCGTCTGGTGGTGGCACGAGAAGCAGCCCCGGTGCTCGGGATAGCTCTCCGCCGCCTTCTCCACGAGTCGCAGTCCGCGTACCACGGCCTCGCGCACCCGACCGGGATCGGGCTCGCCCGCGCCCGCCGGTGTCGACGTCGCCGCGAGAATGACGGCCGCCAGCCACACGAGGAGTCTCGATCGATCGCCAATCGCCATCATGCCTCCCCCGGTACCCGTTCCCGTCCCCGTTCCCGTCCCCGTTCCCGTTCGACCGCTCGAGCTCACTCCTGCTCGAAGAGCGCGTCGACGAAGCGGTCGGGATCGAAGGTCTCGAGGTCATCGACCTTCTCGCCGACGCCGACGAGCTTCACCGGGATCTCGAGGGCGCGGTGGATGGCGAAGACGACGCCGCCCTTCGCCGTGCCGTCGAGCTTGGTCAGCACGATCCCGGTGATGTCGATCTCCCGCTTGAACGACTCGGCCTGCTGGATCGCATTTTGCCCGTTCGTGCTGTCCAGCACCAGCAGCGACTCGTGCGGCGCGCCGTCAATCTTCTTCCGGATGACGTCGCGGATCTTGTGCAGCTCCCGCATCAGGTTCTTGTCCGTGTGCAGGCGTCCGGCCGTGTCGACGATCACGAAATCCACGCCGGCGGCGATCGCCTTCTCGACGCCGGTGTAGGCCACGGACGTCGGATCGGCTCGCTCCTTGCCCGTGACGATCTCGATGCCGAGGCGTTCGCTCCAGATGGTCAGCTGCTCTACCGCCGCGGCCCGAAACGTGTCGGCCGCGACGAGGAGCACGGTCCGTCCCTGCTTCAGCAGCCGATTGGCGATCTTCGCGATCGAGGTCGTCTTGCCGGTGCCGTTGACGCCGGCGACGAGGTAGACGGTGGGCGGCGCCGCGGTCAGGGCCAGCTCCGTCGGTTTGTCCTCGAGCATCGACTTCAGCCGACCCTTGAGGTAGTCGAGCACGTCCTCCTGCTTGTCGATGTCGCCCGCCTTCCACGCCTCGCGCAGCCCGCCCTCGCCGTCGATCAGATCGCTGACCATCGCGGGACCGAAGTCGGCGCCGAAGAGCGCCGCCTCGATCTCGTCGATGGAATCGTCGTCGAGCTTGCCCCGCAGGCCGAAGAGGCCGCGCAGACGCTGTCGCGTCTTCTCGAAGCCGTGTCGCAGAAAGCCCCACCGGGACGCGCGCGGCTTCGCAGGCTCGTCGAGCGCGACCGAGTCGGACTTCGATTCGCCGCTCTCCGCGGCGTGGCTGGCGGTGTCCGTGCCGGCATCGGCCGCCGGCTCGTCATCGGGCGGCGAGCCGGCCGGCTCGTCTGCTTCCGCGGGTCGCTTCTTGCCGAACCACTTCTTGAGCATGATCTCTACGGTCCCTCTCCCGGGGCGCGGTCCGTCGCGCCGCCGGCGCGCTCCCGACCGAGCTCATTCGAATCGCGCAAGAACAGCATGCGATCCAGCAAGCCGTTGATGAACCGCCCCGACTCCGCGGTGCTGTAGCGCTTGGCGAGCTCGATCGCCTCGTTGAGGACGACCTTCGGCGGTACGTCCTCCATCTCCGCCAGCTCGAAGATCGCCAGCCGCAGAATGGCGCGATCGATGGCGGCGATGCGCTCGATCTTCCAGTGCTCGGCCACCTCGCCGATCAGCCCGTCCGACGTCTCGAGCGAGTCGACCGCACCCTCGTAGAGCGCGTGCGCGAAACGTCGGACCTCGGGGTCGTCGGTCATCGTCGCGAGCTGGCTCTCGATGGCCGCCTCGTCCGGCATGCCGTCGGAGATCGCGCCGGCGAGCTCGGGGGGGATCGATCCCTCCCCGCCGCCGCCGGCCCCCTCCTCGGCGGCGACCGCCGCGGCCCGCGCGCAGATGTCGTGCTGGTAGAGCAGCTGCATGGCGATCTCGCGCGCCCGGGTCCTTTTTCGCTGCTTCATGTCACGCGCTCTGGTCCCGACCTCGACTCGTCCATACGGCGGGCACACTCGGCCTCATGGCTGCTTCGGCTTGATCGCGCGGTCGAGCTGCCGGGCGAGGTCGACCAGCTCGATGCAGGCCATCGCCGCGTCCGATCCCCGGTTGCCGGCCTTCGTCCCGGAGCGCTCGACGGCCTGCTCGATGGTCTCGGTGGTGAGGATCCCGTACACCAGGGGCACCGGACTCTCGAGCGCCGCGCGCGCGATCCCCTTGGCGGACTCGCCGGCGACGTAGTCGAAGTGGGGCGTCGCCCCGCGAATCACCGCCCCGAGGCAGATGATGCCATCGAACTTGCCGCTGCGGGCCAGCCGGTGCGCCACGGCGGGGATCTCGAAAGCGCCGGGGACGCGCACGGTCCACACGCGATCGTCCTCGACACCGAACTGACGCAGCGTGCCCCGGGCGCCCTCGATCAGCGCGCTGACGATGGTCTCGTTGAACTTCGAGGCGACGATCGCGAACGTCGCGTTCCGCGCGTCCAGTCGCCCCTCGAAGTGACGTTGTTCCTTGCCCGGCATCACCTGACCTCCGCTACTCCCACTCCGTTACTCCCACCCCGTTACTCCCACTCGATGGTCGACGGGGGCTTGCTCGAGATGTCCAGCACGACGCGGTTCACCCCGTGGACCTCGTTCGAGATCCGATTCGACACGCGACTGAGGACCTCGCCCGGGAGGTAGGTCCAGTTCGCCGTCATGCCGTCGATCGACTCGACGACGCGCAGCGCGATCACCGCTTCGTACGTCCGCTTGTCGCCCATGACGCCGACGGTGCGGATCGGCAGCAGCACGGCGAACGACTGCCAGATATTTCGATAGAGGTCGAGCTCGGCGAGCTCCTCCTGGACGATGGCGTCGGCCTCGCGCAGGATCTCGAGGCCCTCCGCCGTGACCTCGCCGACCACGCGGATGGCGAGACCGGGCCCGGGGAACGGCTGGCGGTTGATGATCATCTCGGGAAGGCCGAGCTCCCTCCCGAGGTTCCTCGCCTCGTCCTTGAAGAGGTACTTCAGCGGCTCGATGAGCTCGAAGTGGAGCTCCTCGGAGAGGCCGCCGACGTTGTGGTGGCTCTTGATCGTCGAGGACGGTCCGCCGATCGGGGAGTGGCTCTCGATGACGTCGGGGTAGAGCGTCCCCTGCGCGAGGAACTTCATCGGCGGCAACGATCGGGTCGCCTCCTTGAAGACGTCGATGAACTCGTGACCGATGCGCTTGCGCTTCTCCTCGGGATCGGTGACCCCGACGAGGCGCTCGAGGAAGCGCTCGGACGCGTCGACGAGGTGAAAGTTCATGTGGAAGTGCTCGCGGAAGGTCGACTCGACCTGATCGCGCTCTCCCTTCCGGAGCAGTCCGTTGTCGACGAAGATGCAGTGCAGTTGATCGCCGATCGCGCGGTGCAGCAGGAGCGCCACCACCGAGGAATCGACGCCGCCCGAGAGGGCGCACACGACGCCGTCACTGCCGATCTGCTCGCGCAGCGCCTTCACCTGCTGGTCGATGAAACCCGAGAGCGTCCAGTCACCGGCGCATTCGCAGACGCGGTAGAGGAAGTTGTTGAGGATCGCGCTGCCGCCGATCGTGTGCGTGACCTCGGGATGGAACTGCAGGCCGTAGACGCGCCGTTGCGGATTCGCGACCGCCGCGAAGGGCGAATTCTCCGTGCGGGCGAGCACGCGGAAGCCGTCGCCGATGTGCTCGACGCGATCCCCGTGGCTCATCCAGACGGTGGTATTCGACTCGATGCCGTGAAAGAGCGGCTCCGGCTCGACGATATCGAGCGCGGTCTTGCCGTACTCGCGCCGCCGCGACGCCGCGACGCTGCCGCCGGCGTGCTCGCAGGCGAGTTGCATGCCGTAGCAGATGCCGAGCACGGGCACGCCGAGGTCGAGGATGCCGGGGTCGCAGCGCGGGGCGCCCTCCTCGTACACGCCCGACGGCCCGCCGGAGAGGATGAGGCCACGGAGGGCTCGCTGCTGGAGCTCCTCCGGTCGCGTCGTGTGCGGGAGGATCTCGCAATAGACGCGGTTCTCGCGTACGCGGCGGGCGATCAGCTGCGTGTACTGCGATCCGAAATCGATGATCGCGATCAGCTCGGCCATGCGGCTCCTCGGGCTCGGGTCGGGCGGCGGGTGGCCAGCGGCGCGCCGCGAGACAGTGCGCCCGCAGCGACGCTCACGGGGTGCGTTCCTTCACGCCGAGGACCGGCTCCTGGTACGAGAACAGGCTGTGGACGCCGCCCTCGCGCTGCGCCGATGCCGTGCGCGCCTCGAAGAGCAGGCGGCCGCCGTCGAGCGCCTCGTGGACATCGGTGATCGTGCGGCAGCCCATGTCCTGGAACGCCTGCTTGATCCCCTGCACGAGGTAGGGGAGGAGATCGAGCACCGACCCCTTGTCGACGACCATGCCGGAGACCCCCTGCGCGACCTTGATGTCCGCCTCGTCGACGAAGTAGCGCTTGCCGCCGCCGCGCTGCATCGCCTCGATCGACGCCATGCCGCGGTACTTCTTGACGCGCACGCCGTCCTTGTAGAAGTACTCGCCCGGCGCTTCCTGGGTCCCCGCGAAGAGCCTGCCCATCATGCCGACGCTCGCGCCGACGGCGAGCGCCTTGACCAGACAGCCGATGTTCGCGATGCCGCCGTCCGCGACCACGGGGATGCCGCGCTCGCGGCAGTAGGCGCCCGTCTTGTAGACGGCCGTCGCCTGGGCGCGCCCGACGGCCATCGTCTCCTGCGTGATGCAGATCGAGCCGGGGCCCATGCCGACCCGGATGCCGTCGGCGCCGGCGTCGATCAGGGACCGGCACTGCGCCTGCGTGACGACGTTCCCCGCGAGCACGTCGATCTGCGGGAAGTTCTCCTTGATGTACTCGATGGCCTCGATCTGGTAGACCGAGTCGCCCTGGGCCGAGTCGATGACTATCAGATCGACACCGGCCTCCACCAGCCCGGCGAGCCGCTCGCGATCCTCGGCGCGCGTCGAGATCGCGGCGCCGACCCGCAACTGCTTCTGCCGGTTCTTGGTCGCGTCGGGGAAGTCGCGGTTCTTCTTCAAATCGGTCCGCGAGACCAGGGACACCAGCCGTCCCTTGCGGTCGATGATCGGCAGCTTGCCCTTCTTCGACTCGCGCAGGAGGCGGTTCGCCTCCTGGAGCGAGATGCCCTCGGGCGCGGTGACCATCTGATCACGCGGCGTCATCAGGTCGCGCAGCCGCCGCGTGCGGTCCGGCTCGAAGTCGATGTCGCGGTTGGTGACGATGCCGACCAGCTTGGTGGCAGTGGTGCCGTCCTCGGTGATCGGGATCCCCGAGAACCCCTCCCGCTGCCGGACGCGGTCGATGTCGGCGATGGTGTGGTCCGGGCTGAGGACCCGGGGCTCGGTGATGAAGCCGTTCTCGAACCGCTTCACCTTGCGGACCTCGGCGACCTGCTCCTCGATCGAGTTGTTGTAGTGGATGATGCCGATGCCGCCGAGGAGCGCGAGGTGGATCGCCATCTTCGACTCCGTGACGGTGTCCATCGGCGAGGAGCAGATGGGCGTCTTCAGCGTGATCCGGCGGGTGATCCGCGTGCTCAGGTCGACGTCACCCACGCTGAAGCTGATGTGCCCCGGCAGGATGATAAAGTCGTTGTAGGTCAGACCTTCCTTGCGGCCGAAGAGCGATACGGCCGTCTCGCCGTCCTGCGGAAAAGTTGGGTCCATCCGCTTCACCTCCGGGTCCCCGGCGCCGCGCTCCCCCCGCTTCCCGGGTCGCGGCGGCGTCTCGCGCGGCTGCAATCGAACAAAAGATGAGAAAACAGGCGACTCTACAGCAGGCCGATAAGGAGTCAAGGGCCAAAATACTCGGTTGCCGGCCGTCGCGCAAGCCGCAGGGAGCACGGGGTCGCCACCGCCGCGCCGCGCCGCCAACGGCGCCGGGGACCTCGCTGCGGATTTGCGTGAATCCACCCCCGGCACGTGTAAAATAAGTCGACTTAACGACCTCGTGTCGCGGCGGCGGGTCGGTCGCCGGGGCGGGGGGCGCCCGAGCGAGGCCGGGAGGACGGCTTTCCCCGGCCGGCGGCGCGTCGTCTCACTCCGGCCTGCACGCCATCGCGGCGACGACCGATATCCAAGAGAGCGGCCCGGCCTCGTGACGCTTTTTCGGAACTTCCGGGCCCGGCGACGACAAGGAGAACTCGATGACCGACGACGCCCAGACGTCAGAAGCGCGTCACGACGACCCCGCCGCCGGCAACGGCACCGACGCCGCGCCGGCCGGAGCCGACCTCGAGGCCGTGGAGCGCCTCAGGCAGGGCTACCGCAGCATCCGCGACGAGATGGAGAAGATCATTGTCGGCCAGGACGAGGTCCTCGAGCAGATCCTCATCGCGATCTTCGCGCGCGGGCACTGCCTCCTCGTCGGCGTCCCGGGACTCGCCAAGACCCTGATGATCAGCACGCTCTCGGAGTCGCTCTCCCTGAGCTTCTCGCGCATCCAGTTCACGCCGGACCTGATGCCGTCGGATATCACCGGCACCGAGGTGATCCAGGAGGACCGCGCCACCGGCGATCGCAAGTTCCGCTTTCTGCGCGGGCCGATCTTCGCCAACGTGATCCTCGCCGACGAGATCAACCGCACGCCGCCGAAGACGCAGGCCGCCCTGCTCGAGGCGATGCAGGAGCGTCAGGTGACCGCGGGCGGTCAGAAGCACGTGCTCGACGAGCCGTTCTTCGTGCTCGCCACCCAGAACCCGATCGAGCAGGAGGGCACGTATCCGCTGCCCGAGGCCCAGCTCGACCGCTTCATGTTCAACGTGCGGGTCGATTACCCGAGCGAGGACGAGGAGGTCCTCATCATGAAGCGCACCACGACCGAGGTGCAGGCGAAGGTCGACCGCGTGCTCGCCGGCCCGGAGATCCTGCAGCTCCAGTCGCTGGTCCGCAAGGTGCCGATCTCCGACGAGGTGATCCGCTACGTCCTGCGCCTGACGCGGGCGACGCGGGTCCAGAAGGACGAGGCGCCGGGCTTCATCAAGGAGTGGCTCGCGTGGGGAGCGGGGCCGCGAGCGTCGCAGTATCTCATTCTCGGGGGCAAGGCGCGGGCCGTCCTTCACGGTCGCTACCACGTTGCTGCGGAGGACATCCAGGCGGTCGCTCACCCGGTGCTGCGCCACCGGATCCTCACAAACTTCAGCGCCGAGGCAGAGGGAATCACCTCCGACGACATCGTCGACCGCCTGATCCGGGAGACGCCCGTCAGCGACAGCGGAACCCTGAAGGATGGCCGAGTACCAAAAGTCCTTGGATCCTAGAGACTACCTCGACCCCCGGGTCCTGCAGAAGATCCTCCGGCTCGAGGTCAAGGCCCGGCTCATCGTCGAGGGATTCATCAGCGGGCTCCACAAGAGCCCCTACCACGGCTTCAGCATCGAGTTCGCCGAGCACCGGGAGTACGTCCCCGGCGACGACATCCGTCACATCGACTGGAAGGTCTACGGGCGCTCCGACCGCTTCTACATCAAGCAGTACGAGGAGGAGACCAACCTCAAGTCGTATATCCTGCTCGACGCGTCCGAATCGATGCAGTACGGATCCGACGGCGTCACGAAGTACACCTACGGAACCTACATCGCCGCGGCGATCGCCTACCTGCTGATGCGCCAGCAAGACGCGGTGGGGCTCTCCGTGTTCGACGAGAACGTGCGGTCGTTCCTGCCGCCGGCCACGAGCCAGGCGCACTTCATGAACATCGTTCAGGAGCTCGACCGGCAGGAGACGGCGCACAAGACCGACCTCGGCGCGATCCTCGGCACCTTCGCCGATCGCGCCAAGCGCAAGGGACTGATCCTCATCATCTCCGACATGTTCGATCGGATGGATCACATCGAGAAGGGGCTGATGCACCTGCGGCACAAGAATCACGAGGTCATCCTCTTCCACCTCCTCGACAGCGACGAGCTGCGCTTCCCGTTTCAGAGCATGACGCTGTTCGAGGGCCTCGAGGGCTACGACGAGCTGCTCGTCAACCCGCGCGCGCTGCGGGACGCCTACCTCGAGGAGATCGAGACCTTCCAGGAGCAGCTCAAGCGGACGTGCCGCAACGCCAGGATCGACTACGTCAGGATCGACACGTCTCAGAGGCTCGACGTCGCCCTCACGGCGTATCTCGCCGCGCGGGCCGGACGTCTCAGGCGAGCGTAGGGAGCGAACGCTTTGAGCGGGTTCTTCGCCCAACCGGCCATGCTCATCGGCACGTTGCTGATCGCCGTGCCGATCATCATCTATCTCATCAACCGCCAGCGGTTCCGCCGGCGGAAGTGGGCGGCGATGGAGTTCCTGCTCCGCGCCATGAAGAAGAACCGGCGCCGGCTGCAGCTCGAGAACCTGCTCCTGCTGCTGGTGCGGTGCGCGATCATCTTCCTGATCGCGGTGGCGATGGCGCGCCCGTTCGTCCGCAGCAGGGTGCTCGGCACCAGCTCGACGCAGCCGGAGAACTGGATCTTCGCGATCGACACCTCCTACAGCATGGGGCTGCGCGACGGCACGCTGAGCCTGTTCGAGACCGCTCGCGAGTCGATCGGCCGCATCGTGCAGCTGCTCGTCAAGCCGGGAGATCGCGTCGCCGTGGTCACGCTCGACAACCGCCCGCGCGTCGTCGTGCCGCCGCGCCAGGTGACCGAGAGCGTCCGCGGGCAGATCCTCCAGGCGGTCGCGGACCTGCGACCGGGGTTCGAGAGCGTCAACGTCGCGAGCTCGCTGCAGCTCGTTCTCGACGTCGCGCGCGAGTTCGAGACCGTCGGTGGGGGGGAGATCGCGCTCAGCTCGAAGAAGCTGGTGGTCTTCAGCGACTTCCAGCGCCGCGACTGGCTGCTCGAGGACGGGCCGAGGGACCCGGCGGTCAACGGCCTGCTCGAGAGCTTCGAGGGCGCCGGGATCATCGTCAGTCGCGCCGACCTCCGCGGTGCCGACGCCAACCTTGTCGTCAGCGACATCGGCATGTCGCCGCCGATCGCGAGCCGGGACACGTGGGTGGAGTTCTTCGCCACGGTGCGGAACCACGGCCGCCAGGACTTCGACGCCGTCGAGATCCTCTTCCGGGTCGACGACACCGACCAGCCGCCGCATCTGGTGCGCATCGCCGCCGGCGAGACGGTCACCAGGGCGCTGCAGTATCGCTTCACGGAGCCCGGTTACCACGTCGTCACGGTCGAGGCTCTGGTTGACGACCTCCCGGTCGACAACGTCCGCCAGATCGCGGTCAACGTTCGCGAGACGGCCGACATCCTGCTGGTCGACGGCGAGCCGGGCGCCGGGGGCGTCGAGCGCGAGACCATCCTCCTCGAGCTCGCGCTGATGCCGGAGGAGTCGGATGATTTCCGCAGAGCGCCGTACCGGCCGGTGGTCCGAATCGTCGATCAGCTCGGCACCGAGGGCCCGGACCTCGGGGAGTCGATCGCCGTGGTGCTCGCCAACGTGGCCGCCGGCGATCTCCCGGAGTCGTTCGTCGACGACCTCAAGCGCTTCGTGAGCCAGGGCGGCGCGCTGCTCGTCTACCTCGGCCGCAACGTCGCGCCGGACGAATACAATCGCGTCTTCGGCGCCGGTCCGGACCCGCTCCTCGCGGTGCCGATTCGTGACCGGGTCAACCGGGACACGTCGCCGGTGCATCTGCGCTTCGTCGACGACGACCACCCCGTGGCGAGCTACTTCCAGCGACGCCGCGAGTACTCCTATCTCGAGAGCCCGTTCATCGAGTTCCGCAGATACTTCCGCTTCGAGGACCCGGGACCCGACGCCGGCGTCCGTCCGCTGATGCGTTTCGACGACGGCGCCGACAGCCTCGCCGCGTTCGACCACGCGTCCGGCGAGGGCCGCATCATGTGGTTCGCGAGCACCGCCGATCTCGAGTGGAACGACTTCGCGAAGTATCCCGACTTCATCCCGTTCGTGCACGAGACGATTCCGTACCTGGTGCGCTTTGGCGAGAGTCGGATCAACCTGTCGCTGGGGGAGCCATTCCGGCAGGTGTACGAGGCGTACGAGTACTCTCCGCGCGTCGTGGTGATCCCGCCGCGGCCGCGCGAGGAGGCCGCCGCCGGCCTGCCGTCGGCGATCCCGAAGCAGATGCAGAAGCTCGCCGACGAGAACCGCTTCGAGCTCACGCACGAGGAGACCGTGTACCCCGGCGTCTACGAGGTCCGCCTGCAGCAGCCGGTCGGCAGCGAGGCGAGTGACCGGCGCTCGATCTTCGCGGTCAACCTCGACCCGGCGGAGGGAGACCTGCGGCGCATCACCGAGGCCGAGCTGACGAGGTCGTTCCCGGCGTTGAACGCCGAGGTCTTCGACGCCGCCGACAAGATCCGCGAGATGACGCGGTCGAAGAACGCCGCCTCCGGCACGGAGCTGTGGCGTTCGGTCCTCTGGGGCGTGCTGCTGCTGCTCGTCGCCGAGTCGCTCCTGGCGCTCTTTTTCGGGAGGGGATCGCGATGACGCTTCTGCTCCAGGCGACCGAGGTGCGCGAGGAGTTCGACTGGATCTACCTCCCCGCGCCGTGGGTGATCTTCCTGATCGTCGTGCCGCTCGTCGTGCTGCTGGTGGCCGCCGTCTACCGGCGCGAGCGCCTGGCGGGCAACCACTGGGCGCGCTGGCCGCTGGTCGCGCTCCGCGTCGCGGTGATCCTGGCGATCCTCGCGTTCCTCGCGCAGCCGGTGCTTCGAACGGTGACGTACCAGACACGCGATCCCCAGCTGATCGTCCTCGTCGACGACTCGCTGAGTATGGGGATCGTCGACAAGTTCTCCAATCGCGAGATCCCCGCGCGCGTCGCGGAGATGCTCGACACGAGCCCCGAGGTGATCGAGCAGATCACGCGATACGGTCTCGTCGATCGGTTGCTGGGACGCGTCGACGGCAGCGGCGGCGGCGAGGGCGCGTCCCTGCTGGCGCAATTGCGCAAGAAGATGAACGTGTCGGTCTACACCTTCGCGGGGTCGGCGCGGAAGATCGCCGAGATCCCGCGCGAGGGCCGCCGGCGCGGCGAGGGCGATGTGATCTTCACCGGCCTCCCCGACCTCGACCGCGTGCAGGCCGACGCGCGGGTCAAGGAGACCAAGATCGGCGACTCCGTGCTCGAGACGCTGCTCGACCATCGCGGCGACGCGCTCGCGCCGCAGGATCACGGCGTCGTCGCGGTGGTTCTCTTCACCGACGGGCAGAACAACTCCGGCGTGCTGCAGCCGGAGGAGATGGCCTTCAAGATCAAGCAGCGGGGCATCCCGCTGCTGGTCGTCGGGCTCGGCAATCCGGATCCGCCGAAAAACATACGTGTCGTCGGGCTCGACGTCGACGACGTGGTGCTCGTCGGCGACGAGGTGAGCTTCGACGCGTCGATCGTCACCGAGGGCTTCCGCGGCGAGAACGTCCAGGTCGATCTGCTCGTCGGCAACGAACTGGTCGACAGGGACTACGTCAGCCTCGAGGCCGACGGCGTCAAGCAGACCGTGCGCCTCGAGTACACGCCGAAGCGTCCGGGCGACTTCACGGTGACCGTCCAGGTCGAGAAGCTCGGCGGCGAGCTCTTCTGGGACGACAACACCTTCTCGCGCTCGGTCAAGGTCCTCGACCAGAAGATCAAGGTGCTCTACGTCGAGGGGCCGCCGCGCTGGGAGTATCGCTATCTGAAGAACGCGCTCATCCGCGACCCGACGATGGAGGCGCGCATCCTGCTCCTGTCCGCCGACCGGAAGTTCCGCCAGGAGACCTCCGAGGGGCTCGAGCCGCTGGTCCAGTTCCCGGCGACCGAGCAGGAGCTCTTCGAGTATCACGTGCTGATCATCGGCGACGTCGAGCCGGGGCTGCAGGACCCATCGGGCCGACCCTTCCGCGACAACCTGGAGCTCATCCAGAGGTTCGTCGGCGACTCCGGCGGCGGGGTGGTCTTCATCGCCGGGCCGCGCGCCAACCCGCAGGGCTACCTCCACACGCCGCTCTACCCGCTGCTCCCGGTGGAGATCGCGGAATCGGGTACCGACTTCTCGAAGCGCATCATCACCGACCGCTTCCACGTCGAGCTCACCGGCGCCGGGAAGCAGCACCCGGTGATGCGGCTCGACAGCGACGCGGATCGCAACAGCCAGCTCTGGGAGAACACCGACGGCGTGGTGGAGAACCACCTCCCCGGCTTCTACTGGTTCGCCGAGGTCAAGAAGGCGAAGCTCGCGGCCATTCCGCTCGCGGTCCACGAGGACCTGTCGCACCCGGTGCACGGTCGCCGGGTCATCTTCGCCGTGCAGAATTACAGCAAGGGCAAGGTGTTCTACAGCGGCGTCGACAACACCTGGCGGTGGCGCGCGGGGGTCGACAACCTCTACTTCTACCGCTTCTGGGGCCAGGTGATCCGGTGGGCGGCGAGCGGGCGGCTGCTCGGGAAGACGCCGCGTTACAGCCTCGCCACCGACAAGCAGATCTACACCATCGGCGAGCGCGTCACCATCGACGCGCGCATCTTCGACGCCAACATGGAGCCGTCGAAGGATCCGACGACGACCGTCTACCACCGCGTCAAGGGGCGCGACTTCGAGCCCCCGTCCGCGATCGAGCTGCAGCTCAACCCGGCGCGCGAGGCGGGCGCCTACGAGGGCGCCATCACCGCGAGCCAGCTCGGCAGTCACGACCTCTGGCTCGGCACCGAGGCGGAGCCGGTGGCGTTCCTCAGCTTCACCGTCGAGGTGCCGCCGCTCGAGTTCCGCGACCCGCGCCTGGCGCGCGAGCGAATGAAAAAAGTTGCGCGCCTCGCAGAAGGTAAGTATTATGATTTACACGGAGTTAGGAGTATTGGCGAGTACCTCGTGGAGCGTGCGCAGCCGCGTAAGATCCCCGTCGCCGAGCGTCAGGACGACCTCTGGGACGAGTACTGGGTGCTGCTCCTGTTCACCGGGGTGATCGCGGCCGAATGGGTGTTGAGAAAGCTGGCACGGCTCCTGTGAGCCCGGAGCGGACGCGAGGAGGAGTCCGGGCGAGCCGTGCGTGGAGAGACGGAGAGAGAGCCGCTCGCCCGCCCCCCCTGCCGCGCTGCCGGCGCGGTGGTCCGGTGACGGCCCCGTACACGCTATCATGAAACGACTTCTGGCAGGCCCGGGCGCCCTGGTCGCGGCCATTCTCGCGGTCGCGTCGGCGGCGTCGTTGTGCGCCGAGACGAGCGTCCAGATCGACGCCCTCGACACCGGCCGCTGGAGCGCCACGCTCGCGGAGGCCGATGCGGCGGTGGCGCAGGGGGATTTCGCGCGCGCCGTCGAGTTGCTCCAGCGTGTCGTCGTCTTCGGCGAGGACCGCCTGGTCATCGTCGAGGAGAACGAGCCCGTCGGCCCCGGCGACCCGGTCGCCGGCGATGAGGTCGGCATCCGGCCGCGGGGGCTCGTTCGGCCGCGGGCGGCGCCGCGCCGATCGGGCTGGAACAACGTCGTCGCCGTTCCCGCAGCGGAGGAGGCTCGCCGGCGCATCGCCCGACTGCCGCCGGCTGGAGTCGAGGCGTATCGAACGGCCCACGAGGCGACGGCCACCGCGCTGCTCGAGCAGGCGCGGCGGGAGAACGACGCGGCGCTGCTCTCTCGAGTCGCGCGTCACTACGCCGCCACCGCGAGCGGCGTTGCGGCGCGCTCGCTGCTGGCGGATCGCTTCGTCGCCCGCGGGTACTTCCGGCGCGCGCTGCGACTGCTGCTCGAGCTCGACCGCGGAGCGCTTCCCGCCGCATCGGGCGTCGATCGGGAGTCGGTCCATCTGCGTCTGATCGCCGTGCTGCGCGTCCTCGGCGAGCGCGAGGCGTTCGTCGCCGAGCGGCAGCGTCTTCTGGACGGCCTGCCGCCCGAGCGCACGCTCGGCGGATTCACGAAGCTGGCCGAGCTCGAATCGCGCATTCCGCTCGGCGCGCCGCCGGCCGTCGTCGTCCCGACCCTCGGCGGCACGGTCGGACGGAGCTTCTCGCATCAGCTGCCGCGGCTCCACGGCGGACCGTCGAGCTACGTACTCGAGTGGAACAGCCACTGGTGGGCGCACCAGCAGGGCATCGCGCCGCCGTACATGCTCTACTCGCGCAGCCGATTCATGGACCAGTCGCAGTTCCTGGTCTTCACGCCGGAGTTCACGCGCTCGGACGTGTTCCTCTCGGGCGTCTTCCACCTCTGGCGCATCGATCTCGAGACGGGTCGACTGGTCGACAGCCCCGTCAAGCCGGTGGTCCCGGTGGACGCCTACGAGCTCTACCTCGAGTCGAGCGACTCGCCGCTCTACACCGCGACGGAGGCCGGCGGCATCGTCTACACGCATACCATCACGCACCTCGTCCCCGAGCAGTCGTACCTCCAGTACATGATCACGGAGGACCGGCCGACGCGGTCGCTCGTCGCCTACGACGTCGAATCGGGGCGCTGGCTCTGGAACACGCGACGGCTCTTCGCCGGGTCGCCGGACGATCCGAAGCTGATCAGCCTGGTGACGCCGCCGCTGATCCGCGGCGAGCGGATCTACGCCGGCGGCGTCTACCTCGCCGGTCTCTTCACCAGCGTCGTCGTCTGCCTCGACGCGCGCAGCGGCGCCCCGATCTGGCAGCGACGGCTGGCGAGCGGCCAGATGGAGCTGACGATGTTCGGCGAGCCGGCGCGCGAGCCGTTCGCGAGCGTTCTCGTCGAGGACGAGGGGATCATCTACCACGTCACGCAGCTCGGCGCCGTGGCGGCGATCGAGGCCGAGACCGGCGCGATCCGCTGGATCGGGACGTACGACCCGATCGCCACGACGCCGACGCTCGGGCCGGTCCCCGAGCTCCGTGACATCGTCTGGAACACCAGCGCGCCGATCCTCGCCGGCGGCGTGCTCTACGTCGCCCCGCGCGACGCGCACTCGTATTACGGTATCGACACCGGGCTGCGGTACAGCGAGCGCGGCGGCGCGCCGCCCGAGGGCGGCCGGATCGTCAAGCGCTACCTCAACGGCAGCGGCATGCTGCGCGACCCGCTCGGGTATCGCGCGGGCCGCATCTACTTCGGCGGGCCCGGCGGCATCGCGGCGCTGGACGTCGACGGCGGGCCCGGCGGCAACTTCGGCCGCGCCACGGACGAGCGCGCCGCCGGAAATACGCGCGTGTACGGGCGCGCCGCCCTCGTCGATCGCGGCATCGTCTTTTGCACTCGCACGTCCGTGAACCTCATCGATTACACTCTCGAACAGGTGGTGCCGCTCACCGAGAGCCCACTGCAGCGCAGCCAGTACGGGGAGTACCCCGGAAACGTCTCGATCGCGGGTCACCGCATCGTGCTGACGTCGCGCGACCTCCTGTCGTCGTTCGTGCCGAGGGCGAGCCTGCCCGGAGAGGAGTTCTGATGGCCCGTGGGTTCCCGATCCTCGTCGTGACGTGCGCGGTGACGCTGTCCACCAGCGTCCTCGCCGCTCGCCCCGATCCGGTGGAGCGCGGGATCCCCATCCCGGCGGGCACGCGGGCCTCGATCCGCCGCGGACTCGAGTACCTCAAGAGCACGCAGCGCCCCAACGGATCGTGGATCGACCGCGTCGGCCGCAAGGTGCACTACAGCTACCACGGCACGGTGACGGAGCACATCGGCGTCACGGCGCTCGCCGGCATGGCGTTCCTCGCCAACGGCAGCCTGCCGGATCGCGGTCCGTACGCCGCGGAGGTGAGCAAGGCGCTCGACTACGTGCTGCGGCACGTGCAGCCGACCGGTTTCATCTCCGCGCACGACTCGCGCATGTACAGCCACGCCTTCGCGACGCTGTTCCTCGCCGAGATCTACGGCATGACGGGCGATCCGGAGGTGCGCGAGAAGCTCAAGATGGCGATCGGGCTGATCGTCATGTCCCAGAACCACGAGGGGGGCTGGCGGTACCTTCCCAAGGCGCGGGACTCCGACATGTCGATCACGGTCTGCCAGGTGATGGCGCTCCGGGCGGCGCGCAACGCGGGGATCGATGTGCCGAAGACGACCATCGACCGCGCCATCGACTACGTCCGGCGCAGCTTCAAGCCCGGCCGCGGGTCTTTCACGTACCAGCTCGAGGAGAACTTCCGGCCGAGCCGCGACTCGTTCGCGCTCACGGCGTGCGGCGTCGCCGCGCTCTACGGTGCCGGCGAGTACAACGCGCGCGAGATCACCGCCGGTCTCGACTTCATGTGGAAGTTCCGGCCGTCACCGCGGGTCGCCACAAGCCACTTCGATTTCTACTACGGGCACTACTACGCGGTGCAGGCGTTCTTCCAGGCCGGCGGGCGCCACTGGGCCCGCTGGTACGATCTCGTCCAGACCGAGCTGCGCAGTCTGCAGGAGCCCGAGGGGTGCTGGTCGGACCTCGTCGGCAAGAATTACGCCACGGCGATGGCCGCCATCATCCTCCAGATGCCGTTCCAGTACTTGCCGATCACCGAGCGATGACCACCGCGCCGACAACCTCCGCGACACCGACCCCGGCGGCCTCGCCGGCACCCGCTCGCACGCTGCGCGCGCTCGAGCGCCTGCGCGGGCGCGTGCGCAGGATGTTCCTTGTCGACGGCCTCATCGCGTTCGTGATCGCCCTCTGCCTGGCGGTGGTCATCACCTTCGTGCTCGACTACCTGCTCGGTCTGCCGCGTGGTGTCCGGCTCGTGCTCATCCTGGTCTGCGCGGTCGGGCTCGCATCGGTGATCGCGCGACGATTGCTCCATCCGAGACGCGTGGCCCTGCCGCTCGAGGAGCTCGCCGTCCTCGTCGAGGCGAGCAACCCCGAGCTCAAGCAGTCTCTGGTCACCGCGGTCGAGCTCACCCGCCCCGGCAGCCGGTCGGCGCGGTACCTCTCCTCCGACATGATCGCGTCGGTGGTCGCCGACGTGGAGCGCAACCTGCCGCTGATCGGCATGAACCGCGTCTTCCAGTTCGGGCGGCTCGGGCGCGCGACGGTGCTCCTCGGGCTGCTGGTGGTCGCCATCGGCGGCGGGGCCGCGGCGCGTCCCGACCTCGCCGGGATCTGGTTCCGCCGCGTCTGCCTCCTCGGGTCGGAGCGGTGGCCGAAGAGTGTCCAGCTCGTCCTCGTGCGTCCGACTTCCGATCCGGTGACCATCGCGCTCGGCGAGGACCTGCCGGTCGAGGTGCGCGCCGTCCGCGGCGATCCGACGGATGTCGAGATCCGCTCGTGGAGCGCGCGGAGCGGGCAGCGCAGCGAAACGCGCACCGAGCTGATGAAGGCAGCCCCCGACGGCCGGTTCCGGAAGGTCTTTCCGCACGTCCCGCGCGCCTTCACGTTCCAGGTGCGGGGCGGCGACGACGTCCTCCCCGCGGTCGACGTCGTGGTGCAGATCCGCCCGCGCATCTCCGGGGTCAAGGTCTGGTGCACGTACCCCGCGTACACCGGCACGCCGCCGACGCCCGAGGAGGAGCCACTCCGCCACGGCCACCTCGAGGTCGCCGCGCGCACCGAGGTCCGCTTCGAGGCGCTCACCAACGTGCCGGTGGCCGAGGCGTTCTTCCGCTTCCTGCCGATCGAGGCGGCGAGGGAAACGAGCCGGCGTCGCGAGGGTGAGGCCGGCGGCGCATCACCCGACCGACAGGAGCCGGACTGGCCGCCGGAGGCCGGTTCCGGGGGCGTCGAGCTCGTCAAGCTGCCCGTCGAGACCATCTCGGCAGCCGAGGCGGCCGAGGTCGACGAGGAGGGGACCGCCGAGTTCGATCGCGGACGCCTCACCGGCTCCTTCACGGTGAAGGAGGACGGGTACTACCTCTTCCACCTGCGCGGCGAGAACGGACTGATCAATCGCCAGCCGGTGCGATTCCGCGTCAAGGCGATCGCGGACCGCGCGCCGGTGGTGCGAGTCGTCGAGCCCTTCAAGGTCAACGAGGAGGTCTCGCCCGAGGCGAGCGTCGACGTCAAGGTGACCGCGCGCGATGATCACGGAGTCCGGAGCGGCTCGCTCCGCGGCGTGCTCTTCGACGTCGAGGGCGGCGTCGTCAAGACCGTCGAGGTGCCGCTGGATCAGCTCGCCGCCGCGGATCCGGATGCCGCGTCGACGGAGCGCGAGGCGGACCACGTCATCGACATGGCCGCGCTCGGCGCTGCCAAGGGCTGGCGGTTCCAGTATCTGGCCGAGGCGAGCGACTTCGGCGACAACGTCGGCGAGTCGGAGCAGCGCTTCCTGCACGTCGTCGGCAAGGAGGAAATCCTGCGACTGCTGCAGAACCGCGTGATGATCGTGCGCGATCAGATCGAGGAGGTCCAGCGACAGCAGGAATCGGCCCGCAAGGACCTCGACGAGTTCGCCCGCAAGATCGCCACGCGCGATGCGCTGATACCCGAGGACTCCGGCTCCATCGCCCGCCACCGGCAGAGCCAGCAGCGCGTCACGCGCGGCGTCTCGCTCGCGTCGTCCGAGCTCGGCCGCATTCTCGAGAAGATGACCCAGAATCGTGTCGGCGATCAGAAGGACCGCCAGTGGCTCGAGCGCGTCGCCTCGGAGCTCCGCGAGGTCGCGAGCACCCAGTCGGAGCCGATCGAGCGCGACCTGCAGGCGCTGCGCGACGCCGCCCAGGACGGGTCGAGGACGCCCCAGGAGATCCCGCCGATCGTCGACGAGCAGCGGGACATCGAGCGGGCGCTGGAGTCGATCGCGGTGCGATTGACCGAGTACGGCGATGTCAGCGCCGTCATCCAGCAGTGGAGGAATATCTTGAAGCGGCAGCTCGAGATCCGGGAAACCGTCATCGACCAGATTCAGGGGCCCGATGGCTCCAGGTAATGGCTCCAGGTAATGGCTCCAGGTAATGGCTCCAGGCGAAATGGACAAAACTCGCTGGACGACGCCAAGACGGTCACGGTCACGGCCCGCGGTCACGGCCCACGGCCCACGGCCCACGCCCACGCCCACGCCCACGCCCACGGCCCACGGCCCACGGCCCACGGCCCAGCACTTTCTCACGCCGCTCGGGAGATGGTATCCTGATTCCCGGGTCACCGGGCAGATCCGGGTGTCCGGGTCGGTGAAACGATCGAGGTCGACATGCTGATTTCGAAGCGAGCTCTCGCCGCGCTGGCCGTCGCCGTGCTCGGCGTCGTGTGCCGCGCCTCACCGCTCCAGGCGCAGGCCATCTCCGAGGACATCGCCCGCCGACTGGCAAAGGACCAGGCGCTGATCCGCGAGTCCGTCGAGGAGGTGAGCCGCCAGATGGAGCGCATCTCCGCCAACCTGCGCGAGAAGCAGCCGGAGGACGCGCGCAAGCTCGACCAGGCCTGGCGTCGCGTCTCCGAGATCAATCTGCGCAGCCGCATCGAGGAAATCCGGGAGCGACTCGAGGGCGCCGACTTCCTCGAGACGGTGACGCCGCAGGACACGGTGATTCGTGAGATCCAGTCGATCATCGAGATCCTCGAGGCGCGAAAGCTCGACGAGGAGAGCGACCTCGAGGAGCGACTGGAGCGCCTCGAGCAGGTTCGCAAGGACGTGTCGAAGCTCCGAAACCAGGAGGAAAGCCTGCTCGCGAAGACGCGCCGCGCGCTCGAGAACATGGCGAGGCTGAAGGATCTCGCGGAGCTCGGGAGCAAGCTCGGTGAGCTGATGCGCAAGCAGGACGAGCTCAACCGCGACGCCGGGGCGTCCGGCGAGGACGAGGACACCCGGTCGGTCGAGCGAGCGCTGGGAACGCTGGAGGCGCTCGAGCGCGATCAGTCCGCGCTCAACGAGCGCATCGCGAAGCTCGACCGCGAGCCCGCCGGCGACGCGAGCGATCTCGAGTCGCTGCTCTCCCGGCTCGCCGAGAGCGAGAAGGCGGCGCAGTCGCTGCTCGAGCGCGCGCGGTCGGCCGCGAAGCAGAGCTCCCGGGACGCGGGAGCGGAGAGCGGACAGAAGAGCGCCACCGACCGGCAGGGCGCCGACGACTCGAGCGCGAGCGACGCAGGGACCGCGAAGGACGGCGACAGGAAGACGGCGGACGGGTCCCCGAAGGATGGCGGCTCGAAGGATTCCTCGAAGGACGGCGCGAAGGGCGGCTCGAAGGACACGTCCGGGGACGCTGCCCGGGACGCTGCCGGGGACGCTGCGAAGGACGGCACTTCGTCGAGGCCGCAGCTCGGGGACGCCGCCGAGCGTCTCGCGGAGGACCTCGAGTCCCTCGCGCGCGACATCGAGCGCCAGGGCGACCCCGGCAAGGCGGCCGGCGACGTCGACGCCGCGCAGAAGGAGTTCCGCGAGCTCGCCCGCGGCGCCCGGGACGCCGGCGCGCCTTCGGGAGCGCAATCGAAGCAGGGCGCGTCAAAGCAGGGACAGTCGAAGCAGGGACAGTCGAAGCAGGGCGCGTCGAAGCAGGGCCAGTCCGAGCCGGGTCAATCCGAGCAGGACCAGAGCGAGCAGTCGAGCCCATCGAGCGAGGCGGTCGCGCGCGGCGAGCGTGCCCTGGAGAGGCTCCAGTCGGCTCGACAGCGGCTCGAGGCGGCGCTCGATGCGGCACGCAGGGAGCGCGAGTCGAGCCAGCGCGCCATTGCCGAGGAGAGCGAGCGGCTCCAGCGAGCGACCCGCGATGCGGCACGCCAGATGGCGGAGGCGTCGCAGCGGAGCGGCAGCCCGAAGGCCGAGCAGGGTCTCGAGTCGGCCTCGAGAGAGGCGCAGCAAGCGGCGGGCGCCCAGGACGCGCAGAGCCAGTCGATGTCGGGCGGTCAGAGGGAAGAGGCGCAGCGAGCCGGCGAGGAGGCGTCGCGGCGGCTCGCGGGCGCGCGCCAGTCCCTCGAGAAAGCCCGCGACGCGCTCGCGGCGCGCGATGAGAAGGAGCGCCAGGCCGACCTGCAGCGCAAGCTCGCCCGCGAGACGGAGCAACTCAAGGAGGAGTCCGAGCGCCTCGAACGCAAGCTCGGCCAGAAGAAGCCGGACGAGGATCCGGAGAGCGCGTCGCAGCAGCTCTCGCGCGCGGCCGGTCAGATGCGCCAGGCCGCCACCGGGCAGCGCTCGGGGAACCAGAGTCAGGCGCGCCAGAGCGGCCAGCAGGCGCGCGAGAACCTCGAGAAGGCGCAGCAGTGGGTCGAGAAGAAGCGGCGCGAGCAGCTCGCCCGCCTCGAGCGGAATTCGCTCAAGGAGCAGGCGAAGGAGCAGGATCGCCTCGAGCGCTTGACCCGCAAGGTGGCGCGCGACGCGCGGCGCGAGGCATCGGAGTCGGGCCAGCAGGGGGCGCAGGCGCTCGATCGGGCGTCGAACGACATGCAGGAAGCGCAGCAGAGCCTCTCGAGGGAGGACGCCGAGAGCGCGCGGCGCAAGGAGGAGGAGGCGCTCGAGAACCTCAAGCAGGCCGAGCAGGCGTTGCGCCAGGAGGAGGACCAGCTCGCGCGTCTGAAGCAGGAGCAGGAGCTCCGCAACATCGTCAACGAGCTCGTCGCGGTGAAGGACGAGCAGGTGGCGATCAACGGTGAGATGCGCGAGCTCGACGCCGACAGCGACGGCCGTCGGCCGTCACGCAGGACGCGTCGCAAGATCAAGGACCTCTCCGAGCGCGAGGGAGCGCTGGTGACCCGGCTGGACCCGATGACCAGGCGGCTCGAGGAGGAGATCTCGCGCGTCTTCGCGTTCGTGCTGCGCGGCGTTTCGTCGGACATGAAGCAGATCCAGGAGGCCCTCGCGGACTACGATACCGGCCGGGTGACGCAGTTCCTCGGCAGCGAGGTGGTGGCCGAGATCGAGCGACTCCTCGAGTCGATGCGCGAGGCGCAGCGCGAGGCGGAGAAGCGCCGCCAGCAGCCCGGCCAGCAGCAGCAACAGCAGCAGGGCCGGCCGCGTCTCGTTCCACCGATCGCCGAGCTCATCATGCTGCGTGAGATGCAGACCAAGGTCCACAAGCGCACCGTCGACCTCGAGCTGTCGCGGAAGGCGGGCGCGGACGCGGAGTCCGAGATCTGGGAGCGCACCGTCGGGAGGCTGTCGCAGAAGCAGAGTAGCATCACCGACATGACGAAGAAGATCGCCACGGACCTCGAGGACCCGCAGCCGCCCGGCGAGGGCGATCACGACCACGGCGAGGAGGGGGAAGGCTCCGGAGAGGGCGGTACCGGAGGCGCCGACCGCGATGGTGGGGTGCGAGACGGCGCGGATCCGGTCAGGTTCAGCGTGTTCGGCTTCCTGCCCGCGCCAGCCGGAGAGCGGCGGGACGGCGGGCGGCGCGCGGGCGCGCCGGGTGGAGGATGGCGGTGAGGCGGCACGACGCCGACGACCACAGCGACTCCCTCGCAGATCTGAATAGGCCGGCACGACAAGCAGACCGAGGACGACGGGGTCGACGCGACGCGCCCTGCACGGGGCGGCGCTGTCGACGTGCGGCGCTGCTCGCGTTTCTGGCGCTCCTCGTCACCAACTCTGGGCTCCGCGGAGCCGAGGACGGCACGTCGGTCGGCGAGCCGGCCGCGGTGACCCCGTTTCGCGAGACCGCGGTGCGCATCGAGCGCGCGGCGATCGAGAAGGCGCTCCGCTATCTCGCCTCGAAGAGCCTGCCCGACGGCTCGATCGGCCGACAGTACAAGGTGGCCGTCACCAGCCTGGCGGGGCTCGCGTTCCTCGGCGCCGGGTATCGCCCCTCGCACGGCGGCAAGTACGCCACGGAGATCGAGAAGTGCCTGCAGTACATCCTCTCCTGCGCGGGCAACACGAACACGGGATTCATCACCGAGGGCGCGGAGAAGGGCGAGAGCCGGATGCACGGTCACTGCTTCGCGATCCTCTTCCTGACGCAGATCCACGGCGAGCTGCCGGCGGACCAGCAGCCGCGCGTCGCGGCGGTGATCCGCAACGGCATCCGGTGCATCGAGCGGGCCCAGAGCCGCCGCGGCGGGTGGTATTACTACGCGGACAACTCCGACCACCTCGACGAGGCGTCCGTGACGATCGGCGCGCTGCAGGCGCTCCGCGCGGCGAAGAACGTCGGGTTCGGGGTCGACTCCACCGTCATCAGGAACGCCAAGCGATACGTGCACGACTGTCAGGTGAAGGACGGTGGCTTCAAGTACTCGATCAAGCTCTCCGACGGGGGGCGCGTGACGTTCGCCCTGACCGCGGCCGCGGTGTCGACACTGCACGCGGCGGGGGATTACAATTCAGAGGTGCTCGAGCGGGGCTTCGATTACATGTTGAAGGAGCTGGCGGATGCGAAGCACCGCCCGCAACGCGCCATCCGCGATCCGTTCTTCTTTTATGGAGCGATGTACGCCACGCAGGCCTTCTTCCAGAGGGGCGGCGAGTCGTGGGCTCGCTGGCGCGCGGAGATTCGCAAGTACCTGCTCTCGAAGCAGCAGTCGGCCGGGAGCTGGGAGGACAGCTACGGGGACGAGTACGGCACCGCCATGGCGGCGCTGATCCTCGAGGTGCCCATCCAGTACTTGCCGATCTTCCAGCGATGATCGCACTTCGATTCCGCAAACGATTCGGCAGTTCTTGAGGTCATGATCATTCTGACCGGCATGGTCGCTGACACGCCCGCCCCGTGGCTGTGGATCGCCGCCGCGTCGCTCGTGTTCGGCGTCGCCGTCGCGACGGCGCGGAAGACGCTCGCGGGTTTCTCGCGCAAGGCTCTGCAGGAGAAGCTCGCGTGGGGCGACCGCGACCGGTTCGTGACGTTCTTCGATCGCCGCGACGAGTACGAGGTCTGCCTGCGTGTCCTCGATCAGGGCACGCGCATCCTCGTCGTCGTCTGTCTGGCGTTTCTCTTTCCGAGGCCGGTGGTGACGCCCGATCCGGCGGCGCAGCTCGGGTGGTTCCTCCTGGTGATCCTCGGCGTCGTCGCCTTGCTGGTCGTCTGCCTCGAGCTGATTCCGGGGATTCTCTCGCGCATGTCGCCCGAGGGCCTGATGCTGCGCGCGCTGCCGGTGATCAACCTGGTCTACCGGTGCATGGCGGCGCCGATGCGCGGCTACGAGAAGCTGGTCAACGCCGCGGCCGCGGCGATCGGCAGCCAGCCGCCGAGAAAGCCGCTCGACGTCGTCGAGGAGGAGATCCTCACCGCCGTCGAGGAAGGCGGGCGCGAGGGTCTGCTCCAGGCGACCGAGATGTCGATGATCGAGGCGATCTTCCGATTCCGCGACCGGTCCGCGGCCGAGGTGTTGACGCCGAGGACGCAGATGGTCGCGATCGACGTCGACACATCGATTCACGAGGCGGTCCGGATCGCGCGCGATTGCGGGCACTCGCGTGTTCCGGTCTACGCGGGGAACAAGGATCGCATCGTCGGCATCCTCTACGCCAAGGACCTGCTCGAGTACTGGGAAAGCCGCGCCGAGAACGACATCTCGCTGCGTGACGTCGTCCGCAAGGCGCACTTCGTGCCGAAGAACAAGAAGGTGAGCGAGCTCTTCCAGGAGTTCAAGTCGCAGCGGTTCCACATCGCGATCGTGCAGGACGAGTTCGGCGGCACCTCGGGGCTGATCACCATCGAGGACGTCATCGAGGAGATCCTCGGCGAAATCGAGGACGAGTTCGAGCTCGACGAGGAACGGTCGCGCATCGTTCGCGTGTCCGCCGGTGAGATCGAGGTCGACGCGCGCGTGCCGGTGAGCGAGTTCAACGCGGCGCACGGAGCCGAGCTCGAGGCGACCATCCCCGAGGGCAACGGTTTCGACACCGTGGGCGGATTCCTCTTCAGCGCCATGGGACGGATCCCCGCGACCGGCGAGTCGTACACGCACGGCACGCTGCGCTTCGAGGTGGTGGACGCGGACGACCGCATGGTGCGGCGGATACGCGTCACCGTCAGCAGGGAGGGCGCCCACAGCGCCACGGAGTCCTGAAGCTTCGCACGCTCGCCATCCCGATCCGCACGGTCGACTTCAGCGACACGAGCCAGGTGGTCTCCTTCTTCACGCGCGACCATGGCGTCGTCGACGCGATCGCCAAGGGCGTCTACCGAGAGCGGAGCCCATTTCAGGCGCCGTTCGACCTCGCCACGCTGGCGCAGATCGTCTACGTCCACCGCCCGCGATCGGAGGCCCTCGCCATCGTCGCCGAGGCCGCCCAGCTGGACGGCTTCCGCGGCATCCGTCGCCTGCAATCCCGCCACGCGGCGGCGACGTACGTCGTGGAGTTCCTCCGGGCGGTCGGGACGCCCGGAGAGCCCGCACCGGAGCTCTTCGACACCGCGATGACCACGCTCGAACGGCTCGCGGCGGCGGCCGATGAGCGACGCCTCGCGGAGGCGCTGGCCCGGTTCGAGGCCCGCTCGTTCCGCGCCCTCGGACTGAGCGCCGAGATCGTCGCGTGCGGCGAGTGCGGTCGACCCTGGGGCCAGGAGGACCGCCCCGTGTTCTTCTCGCCCGACGTGCCGGGGATCCTCTGCCCGTCGTGTCGCGGCGAGCGCACCCGCGCCGGACGCACCGTTTCCGGGCGCGTCGTCCGCCGCCTGAACGAGCTGGCGCGCGCTGGCGAGCAGGGCGTCCCGGTCGCGGCGACCGCCCTGTCCGCCGCGTCGCGGGCTTCGGTCTCGCCCGCGGCCTCACCGGCAGGCAACGGCGAGAACGGGCTCGACGACCGCGAGTGGCGCCAGCTCCGCGAGGTCCTGACCCAGCTCCGCGGCCACCTCCTCGAACGGGAGTTCCGGACCCTGCGCTACACTGCGGCGTTCTTTTGAGCGTCGGTCCTCGTCCTCGTCCTCGTCCTCGGAGCGGAGTCGGACATCGGACATCGGACATCGGACTCGGACTCGGTCAGGACTCGGTCATC
>JBFFXF010000086.1:0-26368 GCA_041569895.1 Planctomycetota bacterium
CAGACCGCCGGCTCGAGGTGACCAGCCGCACGGTCACGCGCGCCGGTCTCGACCACAATCGGGCTACCCACGAAACCACGTTGTCGTGATGTTCGGTCAGCTCGCCGACCGTCGTCGACGGCTGCCCGTCCGGGCCGCTGCTCCCGACGCGACGGAGGGGAAAAACCGCCTGAAAACCCTGCCCGAAAGGCAGCTCCGGCGACCCCGCGGGGGCCGTCCGGGGACGCCCTGACGGGCAGAACGGCACCCCGAAACACCGAGAATATAGCCTCCAGCGACCACCCCGCCCAAAAAAAGCCTAAAAAAACGGGGTTTTCTGGCCGATGGGGAGTAAGAAAAGCTTGAATTCACATAGTTCGAGACGTACATTCTGCCCGTCGTCAAAGGTCACCAGCACACGACGAGGCCGTGGGGCCCCGAAGGGTCTGGTGAAGGAAGTGTCGTAGAGAATGGCAAAATAGCCAAGAAAGGACGGATTACATGGCGACGAAGAAGAAGGCTGGCAAGCCCCGGACGAAGTCCCAGGTTTATGGCGACATCGCGGAGGCCACCGCTCTGTCGAAGAAGCAGGTGGGTTCCGTGTTCGAGGCCATGGCGGACATGATCCAGAAGGACCTCAGGAAGGGGCCTGGCGTCTTCACCGTGCCCGGCCTGATGAAGATCAAGGTCGTCCGCAAGCCGGCCACCAAGGCCCGCAAGGGAATCAACCCCTTCACCGGCGAGCCGACCATCTTCAAGGCGAAGCCCGCGCGCAACGTCGTCAAGGTCCAGGCGCTCAAGGGCCTCAAGGACATGGTCTAATCATAAAGGCGACACGGACCGCACGGTCCGTGAACGACTGACCGGGAGCACATCGCGGCTGGAGGCCGGGACGTGCTTCCGGTTTTTTTTGTGGGTTGGTTCCCGGAACCAGTCACGTCCTTCGTGACCGTGGGCCGTGACCGTGGGCCGTGACCGTGGGCCGTGACCGTGGGCCGTGACCGTGACCGTGACCGAGATCAGAGACCGAGTCGGAATCGGATATCGGAATGGGTGTCGGAATCGGAATCGGTCATCGGAATCGGAGTCGGAATCGGTCATCGGTCTCGGTCACTCGGCCGGGGTCCGAGTACGAGAGCGTCACGACCGCTCCGACAGTCTCCTCGTCAAGCGCAGCATCGCCAGCGCGAACGCGAGCCCCGCCGCGGTGAGGCCGAGCGCGATGAAGGCCAGGCGTTCTTCCTCGCCGAGTCGCAGACCGAGGACGGGTGGGAGGACGCTGATGACGAGGAGGGAGAAGATCGCCGCGACGACGAAGGGGCGCACCGCTCCGGCCCAGAGGCGGCCGCGCTCGCGTCGCAGCGCCACCCGGGCGAGGGCGAGCGCGAGGGCGGCGAGCGTCACCGCGGCGGCGAGGAATCCGAACTGATCCCACAGATGGGGGCGCGCCATGACGCTCGCGACGGCCGAGATGAAGGCGCCCACGAGCATGGCGCCTCCGAGAAAGAGCGCCACCACGCGCAGCCTGCCCGGCGGGGGTCTGCAGTGCCGCGGCGTCTCGGCGGAGACCGCCGCCGAGCTCTCGCGCAGTCGCCAGCGCAGCGCGCTGAACGCGGTGGTGAATCCGAAGAGAAACACCGCGCCGACGAGCACCGAGAGTGTGACGGCGAACTCTTCCTCGACTCCGTACCTGGAGCCGTCCCAGATGGTCGCCGGACCGACGACCATGATCATCGCCGAGATCGCCGCGGCGTTGAATAAGCACGCGAGGAGAAAGGGACGCAGCGTCCGGTCCCAGAAGCCCACGCGCCGGGCCCACACGCCGCGATAGAACGCGAAGAGGCTGAAACCGATGAGAGCGATACCGGCGCCGACCGAGAGCAGCAACTCGTCCGGATGATTCAGGAAGGAGATCACGGAAGGCGCCACGAGACAGCAGGCACCACCGGCGAGCAGCAGCGATCCCAGGAAGACCCACACGACGCGAGTCGCCTCGCCGGGCGGCCGTTCCGCCGGCAGCGCAGCCGAGCGGGCGTCCTCACGGAAGAGAGCGCGGACCAGAAAGGCGATGATGCGGACGGCCGTCGACACCACGGCCGCGACGGCGGTGAAGAGGGCCCCGACGATCCGCGGAGCGCGCCGCCGCGCGATGCGCGAGACCACCTCCAGGTACGGCTCTCGCTCCTCCGGCGCATTGACGGCAGCGCCGACACCGCCCGGCGTCGCCTGGCGCGCCGCGGGAGCCGGGTGGTCGTCGCGTCGCTCGTTCACCGCCGGAGCGACGACGGGCGAGGGAGCGGGGACCGGTGACGGGACCACCGCCGGACTCTTCCTCGCCGCGCCCGAGAGGCTGAGCGGGTCGAAATCGGAGACGCTCGTCTCGATGGCACGGTCCTCGAAGATCCCGGCGACCACCTCGGCGACCGACGCCGTGCGCTGCTCCGGTTTCTTCCTCAGCGCGCCAGCGATCGCCGCCCGGAACGGCTCCGGCACGGCGGACAGGTCCGGCTCGACCGTGACGTGCTTCAGGAGGATCTCGCCGAAGCTCTCCCCCTGAAACGGCACCGACCCGGTGATCATCTCGAAGAGCATGATCCCGAGCGCATAGACGTCGACACTGTGTCCGTACTTCCCCGAGCCGATCTCCGGCGCCATGTAGTGCACGGTGCCGACGCTGATCGTCTGGCTGCTCCGATGCGACGCGTTGATGAACTTCGAGAGACCGTAGTCGCCGATCTTGACCAGACCGTCCTCGAAGAACACGTTCTCGGGCTTCAGGTCGCGGTGCACGACGCCGTTGCGGTGCAGGTAGGAGAGCCCGGCTGCGAGCTCCCGGGCGACGAACGCCGCCTCGCGCGGAGCGAGCGGTCCTCCGCGGTCGTCGAGGATCTGTCGCAGCGACGGCCCGGTGACGTACTCCATCACCACCCACGGCATGGCATTTTCGTCGGTGCGCACGTCGAAGACGGAGACGAGATTCGGGCTCTTGAGGTTGATACAGTGACGAACGCCGCGAAGCTCGATCTCGGCGTTGTGGAGGATGCTCTTGAGCGCGACCTCGCGCCCCCCGTCGCTGACGGCGTAGTAGACCTCCCCGAAGCCACCACGGCCGACGCCGCGGAGGATCGTATACCCGTCCAGCGGACGGTCACCGTGACGGTACCGAAAGCTCACGGCCTTCCCGCGCCTCCAGCCACTGATGGTCTGCGCGGCCGATCGATCCTCGACCCGGACTCCCTCCGCTCCCATATTGTACGCCTCCCGGACCCGCGCCCGACGGGGTTTCTGGAGCGATGTCGGGCCGGTCAGCGCGGCATTTCAGGGTTTCTGCGCGGCTTTCGCCCCCCGTTCCCGTTCCCGTTCCCGAAAACCTCGCCTGGCAGAGGCAGAGACAGAGACAGACGCAGAGATCAGAGATCAGAGCCGGGCGTCGGTATCGGAATCGGTATCGGTCATCGGAGTCGGAATCGGTCTCGGTCTCGGAATCGGTCATCGGAATCGGAATCCGAGTCGGCCCCCCTCCCCAGCCCCCGCCCTCGTCACCCCCTCAAGCCAGCACCCCCTCGATCACCCGCGCCTCCTGCGGCCCCGTCAGCCGCTGATCGAGGCCGCCGTAGAAGTACGCCAGGCGCCGATGGTCGAGGCCGATCAGGTGGAGGATGGTGGCGTGGAGGTCGCGGACGTGGTGCCGGTTCTCGACCGCCTCGTGTCCGAGGGGGTCGGTCGCGCCGTAGCTCGTGCCGGCGCGCACGCCGCCGCCGGCGAGCCAGTAGGTGAAGCCCTTCGGGTTGTGGTCGCGGCCGCCGTTCTGGCCCTGCGAGACCGGCTGCCGCCCGAACTCGCCGCCCCAGACGACCAGCGTCGAGTCGAGCAGCCCACGCTGCTGCAGGTCGGTCAGCAGCGCCGAGATCGGCCGGTCGATCTCCGGGCAGTGGATGGCGAGGTTCTCCTCGACGCCGTTGTGGGCGTCCCAGTTCTGCTGCTGGTGGCCGCCGCCGTGGTAGACCTGCACGAAGCGCACGCCGCGTTCGATCAGTCGCCGCGCGATGAGGCACTGACGCGCGAAGGGCGCCGGCCCCACCGAGAGGCGGTGCGCCGGCTTCGGGTCGTGGAGGCCGTACATCTCGCGCGTCGCCAGGGACTCCTGGCCGATGTCGAGAGCCTCGGGCGCCTCCGACTGGAGCTGGAAGGCGAGTTCGTAGCTCGCGATCCTCGCGGCCAGCTCCGAGACGCCGGGTCGCGACGCGAGGTGCTCGCGGTTGAGGGCGTTGATGGTGTCGATGCGATCGCGCTGCATGGCGCGCGTCATGTCGAGCGGCGAGGTCAGATTGAGGATCGGCTCGCCGGTCGGACGGAGGACGGTGCCCTGGTACGCCGCGGGCATGTAGCCGCTCGCCCAGTTCGCCGCGCCGGGAATCGGGCCGCCGCGCGGATCGAGCATGACGACGAACCCGGGCAGGTTCCGGCTCATGTTGCCGAGCCCGTACGCGACCCATGATCCGAGCGCCGGGTGCCCCTGGATGATCCGGCCGCAGTTCATCTGGAGGTTCGCCGAGCCGTGCGCGAACGAGTCCATGTAGAGGCTCTTGATGACGGCGAGCTTGTCCATGTGCCTCGCGAGGCGCGGCAGCGCGTCGGAGCACCACTGGCCGGACTCGCCGTGGCGCGCGAACTTCCTGCGCGACGCGAGCAGCTTCTGCTTCTGGATCGAGCCGCGGCGGATCTCGATGTCGACCGTCTGCCCATCGCGCTTCTGCAGCTCGGGCTTGTAGTCGAAGAGGTCCATCTGCGACGGCCCGCCGTACATGTAGAGGAAGATGACCCGCTTCGCCTTGACCTCGAAGTGCGCGGGACGCTCCCCGAGCGGGTCGTCGAACCGCAGCGTGCCGCGGCCATCGGCGTGCGCCTGCCGGGCGAAGAACCCGTCCTGCTCGAGCAGGGCGGCGAGCGCGATGCCGGTGAAGCCCGCGCCCATCTCCCACAGGAACTCGCGACGCGTGCGCCCGCAGAACTGCGACGGCGACTTCGGCGTGTGCCTCTCAGTCGACATGGATGAACTCGTTGAGGTTGAAGATGACCAGGCAGAGCGCCCGCAGCGCTTCCCGCGGCGCGATCTCTGCGGGCACGACTGCCGGGCGGATCGCGACCGCCTTGCCACCGGTCTCGAGACGGACGCCCGCCAGGCTGACGGGCGCGCGCCATGCGCGCACGCCGACACGTCCCGGTGTCGTGATCGGCTCCGGATCGATGACCTCGAGAATCTGCTCCCCGTCGACCCGCACGGCGATGCGCGGGCCGGCACACTCGACGACGACGCGGTGCCACTCGCCGGGTCGCAGCACGCACGGGGCCCTGCCGAGCTCGACGAGGTCGTCGCCGTGACGCTCGATGGCCACCGTGCCACGCTCGGGCTCGAAGCTCGCCTGGTAGCCGGTATGCTCGGTTCCCCTCGGCTGTGCGCGCACGATCAGTCCAGCCCGGTCGATGCCGCGGTGGAGGAGCAGGCGTGTCTCGATGACGCCGTCCGCGAACGGCTCGCCTTGCCAGAGCGCATGCGGTCCGCGCGCCGGCTCGACCCAGCTGATCCCCTCGGTCCGATCGACCCACCGTCCGCGTCCGACCGTCCAGCCCTCGGGGCACGACAGAAAGCCATCGGGCGGCAAGCGATTCATGTAGTCGTTCTCGAGCGCCGATGGCGCCCTCGGCTCAAAGTCGAGTCGCGGCTCACGGGACCGCACGGCCGCCTCGTGCCGCTGCATCGAGTCGAGCGCGATGCGGAGCTCTCGCGGGCTCGGCTCGCGACCGAGGGCCAGTTTCCAGGCCCGGTCGACCTGCGCCTCGCGATCGACGCCTGCCTCGCGGAGAACGCGCCCGGCGAAGCGAGCCGCCTGCTCCTGCATGAACTCGCTGTTGAGCAGCATCAGCGCCTGCGGCGCCACCGTGGTCACCGGGCGGGCGCCGAGAGGCTGGTCGGTGTTGACGTAGTCGAACGCCTCCATCAGCGGCACGCGCATCGTTCGCTTGACGAAGATGTACGCGCTCCGCCGGGAACGGTCTGCCGCGCTCGAGCGGCCCCAGCCACGCCCCGGCCTCGACGCGCCCGCGACGACCTCTCCCGAGAGCCGCGGGAAGAAACCGCGGCCACCGAGCCGCAGATCGAGCGCGCCGCCCACGGCAAGCACCGCGTCGCGGATCGCCTCCGCCTCCAGGCGGCGGATGTTCTGGCGCGAGAAGAGGTCATTGCCGGGATCGACGCTCTCGGCTCGCGCGCGCGCCGCGCCGGTCGGCGTCGACGCCATGCGATACGCGTTCGACATCAGGATCCGGCGCATCAGGAGCTTGACGCTCATGCCGCCGCGTACGAGCTCCGCCGCCAGGTGATCCAGGAGCTCGGGATGCGTCGGCGGCACGCCGGCGCGGCCGAAGTCGTTCGGCGTCGGCACGACCCCGCGACCGAAGAGGTGCTGCCAGACGCGATTCGCCATGACGCGCGGCGTCAGCGGGTTCTCGCTCGACGCGATCCACTCCGCGAGCACGCGACGCCGGCCGCTGCTCGACCTGGTGGCGAACGGGCCCGCATCCGTGCTGCGGTCCGTGGCGTGCTGGCCGAGCGCGGTGAGGAACGACGGAGCCACCTCGGCGCCGCGGTCACGCGCGTTCCCCCGGAGGAGCACGTGCACCGGCGAGGCCTCGCTCCCGCGTTCGGTGGCGGCGAGCGCCCACTCGAAGGGGGGCTGCGACTTTCGCAGTCGATCGATCTCGGCGGCGAGCTTCTTCTTCTCGTCGTCCGATCCGGCGGCCTCGCGGCGCGCCTCGAGCTCGCCGATACTCCGATCGCGGTCCGCGCGCCAGGCGCCGAGCTCCGCCGGCGAGGCGAGCGGGGCGTAGGTCGGCGAGTCGAGCGTGTACCTCGGCTTGTCGTAGGGTCGCAGGTTGTGGAAGAAGGAGAGGAAACCGTAATACTCGGTCTGCGGTATCGGGTCGAACATGTGGTCGTGGCATCGGGCACACCCGACGGTCAATCCGAGGAACGTCGTGCCGATGGCGCGCGCGATGTCGTCGAGCCCGTCGTACTCCGCCGTCAGACCGTCGTCCGGCTCATCGTCCCAGACGCCGAGACGGTAGAAGCCCGTCGCGATGATGGCGTCCCGGCTGTACTCGTCGAGCTCGTCGCCGGCGAGCTGCTCGCGAACGAAGCGGTCGTATGGCCGATCCTCGTTGAAGCCGTCGATGACGTAGTCACGGTAGCGCCACGCGAAGGGCTTCTCGTCGTCGCGCTCGTAGCCGTTGGTCTGCGCGAAGCGGACGACGTCGAGCCAGTGCCTCCCCCACCGCACGCCGTATTGCGGCGAGGCGAGCAGGCGGTCGATCAGCCTGTCGACGGCGTCCGGCGCCGGGTCCGCGAGGAAGTCGTCGAGCTCCTCGGGCGTCGGTGGCAAGCCGGTGAGGTCGAAGTGCAGCCGCCGGGCGAGCTCGCGCCGATCCGCCGGCGGCGCCGGCTCGAGACCCCGCTCCGCGAGACGCGCCACGATGAGAGCGTCGATCGCCCCGGCAACGAGCTCCGGACGACGCACCGCGGGGAGCGGCAGGGAGCGCACCGGGCGGAACGCCCAGAAGTCCCGATCGCCGTCGATCGCCGGGCCGCCGGTCCGGTCGCCATCGGCGAGCGCGGTGGCACCGGGGGTGGCGACGAGCAGCGTGAGGAGGATCGCGGCTGCGAGGACCACCGGGCGAGCCGGATCACGATTCGTGAGACGTGCGGCGTTCACGGGTACACAGGGTGCCCGAGTCGGCGCGGCGATGCAATGATGCGGGATTGCGGATCAGTCCGTCGAGGTCGGGGGTCGCCGGGGTCGATCGGATTTGCGACAATTCCCGGGCACGGGGACGGGGACGGGGACGGGGACGGGAACGGGGACGGGGACGGGGACGGGGGCTGTGAGAACGGGCCGGTGTGATGCCGCCCGACGAGGACCTACGACAACGGAGAGCCGCATGCCTCTCGATCCGCTCGCCGGTCATCCCGCTCCGCGGGAGCTGCTCGTCAACGTCCCGCGTCTCGTGTCGGCGTACTTCGCGCGCCGGCCCGACCTCGCCGATCCGGCGCAACGCGTCAGCTTCGGCACCTCCGGCCACCGCGGCACGTCGATCGACGGGAGCTTCAACGAGGCGCACATCCTGGCGATCTGTCAGGCGCTCTGCGAGCACCGCAAGTCGAACGGCATCGAAGGACCGCTCTTTGTCGGCATCGACACCCACGCCCTCTCGGAGCCGGCGCTGGTGACGGCCATCGAGGTCCTCGGCGGGAACGACGTCGACTTTCGGGTCCAGCGCGGGCTGGGCTACACGCCGACGCCGGCGATCTCGCACGCCATCCTGACCCACAACGGGCACGGAGCCGGGCCGCGGGCCGACGGCATCGTCATCACGCCGTCACACAACCCCCCACAGGACGGCGGATTCAAGTACAACCCGCCCGAGGGTGGACCCGCCGACACCGCGACGACGCGCGCGATCCAGGACCGCGCCAACGCCATCCTCGACGACGGGCTCGATGCCGTGCGGCGCGTGCCGTTCGACCGTGCGATGACGCCCGATCGCGAGCATGACTTCGTCGAGCCGTACGTGCGCGGGTTGCGCGACGTCGTCGACGTCGAGGCCATTCGCGCGGCCGGTCTGAAGATCGGCGTCGATCCGCTGGGCGGCTCGGCGATCGGCTACTGGGGCCCCATCGCCGAGACCCACGGCATCGAAATCGAGGTCGTCAATCGAGAGGTCGACCCCACCTTCCGGTTCATGACCGTCGACCACGACGGCAAGATCCGCATGGACTGCTCCTCGCCGCACGCCATGGCGAGCCTGATCGGTCTGCGGGATCGATTCGACGTCGCGTTCGGGAACGATCCAGACTCCGACCGGCACGGCATCGTCACGCGCGGGGCCGGGCTCCTGAACCCGAACCACTACCTGGCGGTGGCGGTCGACTACCTGTTCCGGAACCGTCCGCACTGGCGGCCGGACGCCGCGGTCGGCAAGACGCTCGTCTCGAGCTCGATGATCGATCGCGTGGCGGCCGACCTCGGTCGTCGCCTGCTCGAGGTGCCCGTCGGCTTCAAGTGGTTCGTTCCCGGCCTGCTCGACGGCAGCTGCGGGTTCGGAGGGGAGGAGAGCGCCGGCGCGTCGTTTCTCCGACACGATGGCACCGCGTGGAGCACCGACAAGGACGGCATCATCCTCGCGCTCCTCGCCGCCGAGATCACGGCGAGGACGGAGCGCGATCCGGGCGAGCGCTACCGGGAGCTCGAGGCACGTTTCGGCTCGCCTGCCTACCGGCGCATCGACGTCGGCGCGACGCGCGAGCAGAAGGCGACACTCGGCGCGCTGTCTCCCGAGATGGTCGAGGCCGACACGCTGGCGGGAGAGCGGATCACCGCCAAGATCACCCGCGCCCCGGGCAACGACGCGCCGATCGGCGGCCTCAAGGTGACCACCGAAAACGGCTGGTTCGCCGCGCGCCCCTCCGGCACCGAGGACATCTACAAGATCTACGCCGAGAGCTTCCGCGGCGAGGACCACCTCGGCCGACTCCTCGAGGAAGCGCAGGCGCTGGTGAACCGAGTGCTGGGCGCGGGGGACCGCAGATGACGCAGATTCGAGGGGAGCGGCCCGCAGATTACGCAGATTGAGGGCGGGAGTTCGTCCTCGTCCTCGTCCTCGCCCTCGAAGACGCGAGCGCGGCCGAGGAGGACGGAATCGCAGATTACGCGGATGACGGGCGTCAACGGTCCGCAGATTACGCAGATTACGCAGATTGAGGAGCGCTGCTCTGCCTCGGACCTCGGTCGTCGGACTCGGCATCGGTCATCGGTGTCGGAATCGGAGTCGGTGTCGGTGTCGGTGTCGGAATCGGGCCCGGGACCGTGGACCGTGGGCCGTGACCGTGACCGTGACCGTGGGCCGTGACCGTGGGGACGCAGGCTACGCCACCACCTCGTGCACGACCTCCCCGTGCACGTCGGTCAATCTCATGTCGCGGCCGCCGAAGCGGAAAGTGAGCTTGCGATGGTCGATGCCGAGGAGGTGGAGGATGGTGGCGTGGAGGTCGTACATCTCGACGCGGCCGTCGACCACGCGGTAGCCGAACTCGTCGGTGGCGCCGTGGGTCATGCCGCCGCGGACGCCGCCGCCCGCCATCCACATGCTGAAGCCGAACGGGTTGTGATCGCGCCCGTCGTTCCCCTGGGCGAACGGCGTGCGGCCGAACTCGCCGCTCCAGATGACCAGCGTGTCCTCGAGCAGCCCGCGGCGCTTCAGATCGGTGAGCAGGGCGGCGATCGGCTGGTCGACCGCGAGGGAGTTCTTGGTGTGGTTGTTGCGCAGTCCGCCGTGAGCGTCCCAGCGGTCGCAGCCGCCGATGCGGGGGCAGGTGAGCTCGACGAACCGCACGCCGCGCTCGATCAGCCGTCGCGCCAGCAGACACTGCGCCGCGTACGTGCGCGTGTGCTCGAAGCTCGAATCGAGGCCGTAGAGCCGGCGCGTCGAATCGGGCTCGGTGGAGACGTCGGAGATCTCGGGCACGAGCGTCTGCATGCGGCAGGCGGTCTCGTAGTTCGCGATGGCGGACTCGAGCGGGTCGACTCGTCCGTAGCGGTCGAGGACGCCGCGATCGAGCTTCTCGAGCAGCGACAGCTTGCGTCCCTGCAGCTCCGCGGAGCTCTCGCGTGGCGCGATGTTCGCGACGGGGTTCTTTCCGGGCTTGAAGATCGTCCCCTGGTAGCTCGCGGGCAGGAAGCCGGCGCCGAAGTTGTCGAGACCGCCCGACGGGATCAGTCCGCCGTTGACGACGACGTACCCGGGCAGGTTCTGATTCTCGCTGCCGAGCCCGTACCCGATCCACGCCCCGGCGCTCGGCCGCCCCTGCTGGCCGAAGCAGCTGTGCAGGAAGAAGTTCGCGGTCTGGTGCTCGGAGAACTTCGACACCATCGACCGGATCACGCAGAGGTCGTCGACGTGCCGGCCGATGTGCGGAAAGAGCTCGCTCACCGGGATGCCGCTCTCGCCGTAGTTTCGGAACTGCCACGGCGACTTCAGCGTCTTGCCAATGTTGTCGAACTGGGTCGGCTCGATGCGCGCGCTGAACGGCTTGCCGTGATCGCGGTCGAGCCGTGGCTTCGGGTCGAAGGAGTCGACCTGGGAGACGCCGCCGTCCATGTAGAGGAACAGGATCCGTCGCGCGCGCGGCGGAAAATGCGTCGCTCTCGGCGCCAGCGGGTCGCGCGAGCCCGAGAAGGCGGGATCGGCGAGCAGGGCGGAGAGCGCCACGGCGCCGAAACCGCTCGAGCAACGCGCCAGCATGTCTCGGCGCGTCAGCGGCGGCGGCTGATAGCCAGAACAGCTCAAGCGAGATCGGCTCATGTCGTGATCCGGCGCCCTCGGCTCTTCGCCATCAGTTGATCCAGACGAACTCCTTGACGTTGACCAGCGTGTGGCAGAGATCCCGCCACGCCGCGACTGGGTCGCCTCCGCCGCCGGCATTCTCCTCCTGGTCCGCGAGGAACGCAAGCGCGGCGTCGAGCTCCCACGGCTCGGGAGGACGCGCGAACGCCTCCAGGTAGGCGCGCTCGACCCGCGCCGCGTCCCCCTCGATCTCCGACACGAGCCGCCTGGCCCACGCCTCGGAGAGCGAATGGACCAGCGGGTCGTTGAGCAGGATGAGCGACTGCGCCGGAGAGTTCGACACCGTGCGGCGCCCGATGGCCGTGAAGGGCACGGGCTTGTCGAAGGTCGTCAGGAAGTGCGACAGGTGGTTCCGGCGCACCTCGATGTAGATGCTGCGCCGCCCGTTGCCGTCCTCGGGCCCGCTCCAGCCGGGGCTCCGGTTGCCGCGCATGAACGGCGTGATGTGGATCCTGACGCTGGGTCCGTACATGGTCGAGTCGAGTCGCCCAGAGATCGCCAGCAGGGAGTCGCGGATCGCCTCGCCCTGCAGCCGGCGAATGCGCATGCGGTGGAGCAGCGTGTTGTTCGGATCGATCTCCGCCGAGCGCGGCACGGGGCGGCTCGACATCCGGTACGTCCGCGACAGGACCAGACGCTCGATCAGTCGCTTCATCGACCAGCCGTCGCGCATGAACGTCGTCGCGAGGTGATCGAGGAGCAGCGGGTGGGTCGGCTTCTTCCCCATGACGCCGAGGTCGTCGACCGATTCGACGATGCCCCGGCCGAACAGATGGTGCCACACGCGGTTGACGATGACGCGGGAGACCAGCGGGTTCGACGGGGACACCAGTCGACGCGCGAGCTCGAGCCGGCCACTGCCGCGCGTCGAGAGCTCCGCCTCGGTCGGGTCGAGCGCCGTGAGGACGCGCCGCGGGACGCCCCGCTCCTCGCGCGTCCTGTGGTTGCCGCGGATGTGGATCGGCTCGCGCTCGGCCGTGCCGTCGAGCATCGCGAGGGCGCGAACGGGCGCTGGGATGGTCTCCTCGATCTCCTTTCGTCGCGCCGCGTAGGCGTCGAAGATGGCGCGTTCTTCATCGCGACCGTCCGCGGGGAGCAACCCGTCGTTGTCCAGCAGCCAGTTGACCAGGCGCGCCGCGTCGGCGCGGTCGGCGCGGTCACGGGTCGAGCCCGAGGCCAGGTCCCGCGCCGCCTCGACGAGCGTCCGCGCGATGCCTCCGGCGAGAGCGTCGACCGAATCGACATCGTCGCGCTCGAGGAGCGCCACGAGCCGGCCGCTGGGGCGGAAGACGTCGACGGGCTCCGAGGCCGAGAACTCCACGCGCTCGAGCGAGAAGCTGCCGCGCGGCGTGAACTCGATGTGAACGCGGTGACCGATGTAGTCGCGCACGTTGTGGGACTTCCAGCGCACCGACCCGTCGCTCTCGAGCTTCTGCTTGACGACGCCGTGGAGCGGGCCGGCGACGACGCGGTGCGAGTCGACTGCGAGGAAGATGTCCGCCTTGCCGGAGAACCGGTACCAGAGCGTGTCGGAGGTGATCTCGAACGTCGGCGTCCGCAGCATGCCGGTGAAACGGTCGGAGAGCAGGTCGCTGCGCGCGGCCGGCTCCTCGGCGACGAGGGCGATCGGACGGTCGGAACCCGGCCCGGGAACGACGTCGCCGATATCGGCGGGGCCACTTCCGAAGCGGTGGCCGGATGTGATCCAGCCCTCGCGCGTCTCGACGAGCGCGTCGTAATCGATCACCAGGTCGTCCGCCGTCGCGGCGCGCTCGGAGCGGACGAAGTTGCGTTCGCCCTCCTCGATGGTCGCCACCACCCTGGCCGACTCGGCGGCGCGCCGTGTCTCGACGGCGCGGGCGCGCCAGCGGTCGAGCACGATCCGCATCGCCGGCTCGATCGCCCCGTCGCTCGTCGCGGCGTCTTCCCGCGGCATCGCGGCCGCGGCGAAGACCTCGAGCGGCGAGCGCGTGTCACCACTCGATCGGCGGACGGTCTCGGCCCAGCGCTCGAGCGTCTCGACCGGGACCCCGGACGCGGACGCCACCTCGGCGGGCGCGTCGCCGCGAAGCACCCTCGCGGCGCCTCGAAGCGCCGAGGCGATCGTGCGCTCCGCATGCTCCACCCGTGCGGCGTATGCGGCGAGCAGCTTCGGCATGGTCCCGTTTCGAAGCTCCTCGACCTGCTCGCGCGCCCTCCCCTGCGCGACCGGATCCGAGACGTCGGCGAGCTGGTACCCCGAGCTCTGCAGGAATCCGTACAGCGCGTAGTAGTCCGCCGTCGAGATGGCGTCGAACTTGTGGTCATGGCATCGGGCACAGGCCAGCGTGAGCCCGAGGAACGTCTTGCCGAAGACGTCGATGGCGTTGGCGACGCGTTCCGACTCGTCGCCGCGGATGTCGACGGGGCTGTGCGTCGCCTCGCCGAGGTGCCAGAACCCCGTCCCCTGGATCGACTCGTTCGTCCTCAGGCGGGGATCGATGCGGGGCTCCGCGACCAGGTCGCCCGCGACGTGCTCGGTGACGAGCACGTCGTACGGCACGTCGGCGTTGAAGGCGCGGATGACGTAGTCGCGGTAACGATACGCCTCGGGGATCTCGAAGTCCTGCTCGTGCCCGCGCGTCTCGGCGTAGCGCACCAGATCGAGCCACCGCTGCGCCCAGTGCTCGCCGAAACGCTCCGACGCGAGGAGCCGGCGGACGACGCGGACATGGGCATCCGGCGCGGTGTCCTCGAGGAACGCATTGACGTCGCCGGGCAGCGGCGGCATCCCGGTGAGATCGAACGTCACGCGCCGGATCCACGTGCGCCGGTCGGCGTCGGGCGCCGGCTCGAGCCCCGCGGCCTCCAGGCGCGCCGCGATGAAGCGATCGATCGGGTCGAGCGGCCAGTCGCCCCGCTCGACCGCAGGCGCTTCCGGATCGCCGATCGGCTGCCAGGCCCAGTGGGCGGCGCGGCGGGCCGCGATGTCGATCGAGTCGTCCTCGGGCACGATCGCGGGTCCGGTTCTGGGGTCCGGGGCGCCGATCTCGATCCACCGCTCGAGCAGCCGGATCTCGCGCTCGGCGAGCTTGCCCTTCGGAGGCATCTGCAGATCGGGGTCCTCGTAACGGATGGCGCGCACCAGGAGGCTGCGGTCGGGCGCGCCGGGCACGATCGGCGGGCCGCGGTCACCGCCACGGGCCCAGCCCTCCCGGGTGTCGAGCAGGAGGTTGCCCCGCACCTTCTTCGCCTCGCTCGAGTGGCAACTGCCGCAGCGCTCCACGAGGAGGGGGCGGATGCGGCTCTCGAAGAACTCGAGGTCGGCCGGGGGGATCTCCTCCGCGGCGAGCCCGCTCACGGCGAGCAGACCCGCAACGCCGAGGGCGAGGGTCAAGGCGTTCCACCGTCGCGCGATCATGCGGACAGTGTACACGAGGGGCGGCGCGATGGGTACGGACGAGCGCGCCGCGTCCCGGTCGCCATGGGCGGCCGGGACGCGAAAGCGGCGATCGCCGCACGCGCGCTCCGAGGCAATCGTCAGAACGCCACGATCAGGTGCAGGTAGAGACGGTTCGCGTCGGCGTGGCTGTGGCCGAACTGGGCGCTCGTGTAGCCGCCCGTGAAGAAGTGGGCCCACGCCAGCTGTCCGTAGACGTTCTTGGTGCACTGGAAGTTGAGGAAGACGTCGAGCTCCGAGCCGACGTACTTCGAGCTCGTCGGGTCGGTTCCCGGCGAGAACCCGGCGGGCTGCGTCGTGTCCGCCGTGCGGTGCACGTAGAAGAGGTAGAACGCCGCCCCGAGGCTGTAGTTCTCGTGCACCTGGACGGTCCCCTTGGCGTGCAGCGCATGCAGGTTGGTGAGGAAGAGCAGGTCCGCGTAACCGAGTCGCTCGTGGTTGTACTGGAAAAGCGGGTTGAAGGTCTCGGCGCGGCTGTCGGTCGGGTCGGGGTCACCGGTGGCGAGCGCATAGCCGACCTCGATGCGCGGGTCGAGCGGCAGTTGCTCCCTCAGGTCGAGCTCCGCGGTCGTCTCGATGGCGAACGCCCGGATGTTCGTGTCCGTGGCGCCGGTGTCGCCGAACTGCCAGACGGCCTCGCCGTTCAGATTGAGCATGTCCGCCAGCCGCGTGTACGCGCGGACGCCGAGCGAGTGACGCTTGTCGTCGAAACCGTTTCGGGCGTCGCGGGTGAACAGCCAGTAGAGATCGAGTCCGGTGCCCGGCTGTCCCTCCCACTGGGTATACACGCCCCAGAGGTCGGCGTCCTCGTCGGTGGGGTCGGCGAGCTCCGCCTCGACGAGCTTCGACCAGAAGGCGTCGACACTCAGGTTCTCGCCCTCGTAGTAGACCTTCACGGCATCGTGCGAGAGACCGGTGTTGAACTCGTTGTTCCCGAGGAGGAGCTGAGTGCCGTAGACGAGCTCCTGGCGCCCCATCTTGAAGCCGAAGTTGGTGTCGAAGAGCTCGTCGACCTGGACGTACCCCTGGTAGAACTTGACGTCGTCCTCGTCACCGACGGCGTCCGCGTCGAAGAACGGCTCATCGTCTCCCCAGAAGCTGTTGTTCTGGAGCTCCATGAAGAGCGTCGTGTTGCCGGGGAGCTCGGCGCCGAGGCCGATTCGGAACCGGGCCGAGACGAACTCGACCTCGTCGTTCGTGTCGGAGGCGAAGTCCGTGGTGTTGTTCTGGAACTCGGGACGCGCGCGCGCGGACATCGAGAAGAAGATGCGTTCGACGACCTCGTCGAGCGCGTTCCCGGACATGTCGGTCAGGAAGGCCTGCTGCTGCTGCGGGACGCTGATGAAGGAGCTCGCGTCGATAGCCTGGCCGTCGATCGCCGCCCCATCTCTGACCGCCCCATTTACGACCGACCCTGCCGCCGCGACGTCGACGGCCGCGTCATCGGCGAGTAACTGCCCACCGGCCGCCCCGGCCAGTACGATGCCGACTCCGAGGAGCAGCACTGAACGAAGGAAGCTCCGCTTGCGAGTGAGCGCGCTGGTCTGCGTCATGATCGTTTCTCCCACAAAAAGTTGAAACTTTCGGGACCCCATTCCGCAGAACTCGACACACAACTTTTCCTGAAGTAACAGAATGCGAAAAGTTGTCAAGCGGTTTTCTCGCCGACGCCGACGTTCCGAGAACTCGGCGGAGGCGGCGGCATCCTAACGTCTTGCGAACTTGCCGGTTCTCCGGGTTTGTCCGTTGTCGGTGTGTCGCCGTCGCTTATCATCGACGCCATGGAGCGCCCGCCTTTCGAGCCCTCTTCCCCGGCACGGTTCCTCGCTCGCCTGGCCGCCGGCTGTGTAGCCACCATCTTCGCCGTTTTGAACCCGGCCTCGCCTCGCGCGGACGAGGTCGAGCGGCCGCGGGCGCTGCCACGCGCGCACGCGCACAACGACTACCATCACCGCCGTCCGCTGCTCGACGCGCTCGAGCACGGATTCACGAGCGTCGAGGTGGACGTCTTCCTGGTCGACGGCAAGTTGCTCGTCGGTCACTCTCGATCCGAGCTCCGTCCCGGACGCACCATCGAGGCGCTCTACCTCGATCCGCTGCGCGAGCGCGTCCGGCGGAACAAGGGCTCGGTCCACCCGGACGGCGGCGAGCTCACCCTGCTGATCGACATCAAGTCCGACGCCGGTCCGACGTGGCTCGCCATCGAGAGCGTGCTCGAGAAGTACAAGGAGATGATCAGCGTGGTGCGCGACGGACGGCTCGAGAAGCGCGCCGTGCGCGCGATCGTGTCGGGGAACAGACCGCGCGAGCTGATGGCGTCGCGCAAGACGAGGTGGAGCGGGTACGACGGCCGCCTCGCGGACCTCGACGCCGAGCCGGCGCCCGACGCGCTCTTCATGCCGCTGGTGAGCGATCACTGGGGGCGCCATTTCACGTGGCGCGGCGAGGGACCGATGCCGCCCGGGGAGCGCCGCCGGCTCGTGACGATCGTCGAGAAGGCCCACGCGCGCGGTCAGCGCGTGCGCTTCTGGGCGACGCCGGAGAAGGAGTCGGTCTGGACGGAGCTCGCCGCCGCCGGTGTCGATTCGATCAACACCGATCAGCTGGCGCGGCTGCGGACGTTTCTCCTCGCGCGATCGAAGGAGCGAGAGGCCGGTGAGAAGCGAAAGGAGTGAGCCCTGCCGACGGTCGTGGTGATCGGGGCGCGTCGACGCCGCCAGGGCATCGGGGAGTTCGTGACGCGATTCCTCGCCCGGGCGGGCGTGACGGTGCGCGCGGTCGTCGGCTCGACACCCGAGACGGCGCTCGAGGCGGCCGGCGGCCTCGCCGACGAGCCCGGTCTCGGCGAGCTCCGCGCGTACGCCGACGTCGGGGAGGCGCTCGAGCGAGAGCGGCCCGACATCACCGTCGTCTGTTCGCCCTACCGCCTCCACCGGGATCATCTGCTCCTCGCCGCCGCCGCGAACTCTCACTGTCTGTGCGAGAAGCCGCTCTGGTGGGGCGATCCGTCGGAGAACTCGTCGAGGACCGAGGAGACCGCCCGACTGGTCGACCGCTTCGCGGTGCGCGGTCTCCGGCTCGAGACGCTCACCCAGTGGCCCTGCACGCTTCCCGACTTCTACACGCTCCACCCCGGCGAGCGCGATCGGCCGCTGGAGACGTTCGAGATGCTCCTCAGTCCGACGTCGAGGGGACCGGAGATGGTGCTTGACTCGGCCCCCCATCCGCTGAGTATACTCCTCCGTTTGGTCAGTTACGGCTCCGTGCGCGTGGAGGGGGCCGAGTACCTCGACCGGGCCAGAAGCGCCATCGACCTGCGCTTCGACTACCTCCACGGAGCGGATCTCGAGCTGACAACGTCGGTTCGGTGCCGGTTCGCGACCCGGGACGCGCCGCCGCGACCGGCGTCGTACGCGATCAACGGCAAAGTGGTGGCGCGCGAGATCGCGTTGCCCGACTATACGATGGAGCTCGTCTCCGGAGACGGCGCCCGCCTCCGGATCGACGACCCGCTCGAACGCTTTATCGGCGAGTTCCTGGGGCGGGTCGAGCGTGGCGAGCCGCTCGACCGCACCGGCCTGATCCAGGGCATCACGGACCTCGAGACGCTGCTCGCCGCCGCGGAGGACGCGGCCTGAGAAGAGAAGTCGGAGAAGGACACACGAGCACCGGAGCAGGGACGGACCGATGAACCGAATCATCCCACCGGAAGAGGTCCTCGAGAGCCGCGTCGGCGCCCGACGGGGAGACTCCGAGCCGCGATCGCCGACGGGCGGCAAGAAGCACGTCGAGCTCTCCGCCATTCACGACTTCGCCGCCAAGCTGATGCAGCCGGAGCTCCTGCCGCGTCTCAAGGAGTACGTGCGCTGGTACGCCGAGGCCCGCCGGGCGCGCGACGAGGGTCACACCGTGCCGGCGAATCGGCTCGAGAACCTCGCCGTCCCCGACTACGCGCCGGTGTCGATCAACCTCGACATCACGACCGCCTGCAACTTCGCCTGCGACCACTGCGTCGACATGGACATCCTCAACACGGGGATCAAGTACAACCACGACAACCTGCTGCGGTCGCTGGAACACATGGCGTCGAAGGGGCTCAAGTCGGTGATCGTCATCGGCGGGGGCGAGCCGACTCTCTATCCGAAGTTCACCGAGACGCTGCACTTCATGAAGGACCTGGGGCTGCAGGTCTCGATCGTCTCCAACGGGTCGGGCCAGAAGCGCATCGCCGAGGTCGCGGAGAGGCTGGACGAGACCGACTGGGTGCGGCTGTCGCTCGATTCCGCGAGCGACGACGTCTTCCAGCGGATGCACAAGCCGAAGAAGACGATCACGCTCGACCAGATCTGCGAGGCCGTGCCGGAGATCAAGAAGATCAATCCGCGCTTCAAGATCGGCTTTTCGTACATCATCACGTGGAAGGGCGCCTTCATCAACGACACCACCATCGTCGAGAACCTCCACGAGGTGGTCGCCGGCGCCGGGCGCGCTCGCCGGTACGAGTTCGACTATATCTCCTTCAAGCCGTTCCTGACTCGCGCCCCCGAGAACAACGCCGAGATCGTCGACCTCAGCGATCGCGACGCGCATTTCGACGACGTGGTCGCGAGGATTCGCGAGCAGGTCGACGAGGCGAAGAAGCTCGAGACCGACCGCTTCAAGGTCTACGAGACGACGAACCTCAAGGTGCTGGAGAACCGCAGCTACCGCAACTACACGCAACAGCCGCACAACTGCCACATGCAGTTCTTCCGGCAGGTGCTGAGCCCGCTCGGCATGTACAACTGCCCGGTCTACCGCAACCAGCCGCACGGTTACGTCGGCCCCAAGGAGGCGTACAGCTCCGAGGGGCATCACGAGGAGACGCGCGGCCACACGGCCCGGCTGATCCGTGATTTCGACGCGACGCACGAGTGCCGCGAGGTGACCTGCCTCTACAACCACGTCAACTGGTGGATCGAGGACCTCGTCGAGCACCCCGAGAAGCTGGACGCGCTCGAGCCGAGGGCGATGTCGGAGCCGGACTTCTTCCTCTGATCGCGGCGCCTCGTCCCGTTCCCGTTCCCGTTCCCGTTCCCGTTCCCGTCCCCGTTCCCGGGTCCGGAACCGCCCTGCCCGCTCTGCGTGAAAGCTCTTGATCCCGCGTCGGGCGCGTGATACGGAATCCTCAACCGTGAGCCTCAGGAAGATTTTCACCACACCGGAAGACCTCCTGCCCCGTCTCGATGAACACCGCGCGCGGGGCGAGACCATCGTCTTCGCCAACGGATGCTTCGAGCTCCTCCACGTCGGACACGTCCGCTACCTCGCGGCGTCCAAGGAGCAGGGCGACGTGCTGATCGTCGCGGTCAACACGGACGATTCGGTGAAGCAGTTCAAGCCGGACCGTCAGCCGGTGATCCCCGACTTCGAGCGCTTCGAGCTCGTCGCCGCGCTCGGCGTCGTCGACTACGTCGTGCCGCTGCCGCACCGCACGCCGGCGGAGCTCCTCGAGGTCCTGCGCCCGCACATCCAGACGAAGGGCACGGATTACACCCTCGACCGCATTCCGGAACGCGTCGTGGTCGAGAAGTACGGTGGCCGCGTGATGATCGTCGGCGACCCCAAGGACCACAGCACCACCGAGATGCTCGCGAAACTGCGACGGCGAGACCGGGGGGATTCCTGACCGGGTACAGACTCGCCAAGCTCGACCCCGCCGAAAAATCCCCGTGAAGTTCCAACAGGCTTCGGAGTCGGAGTCGGAGTCGGTATCGGAGTCGGTATCGGAGTCGGTATCGGAGTCGGTATCGGAATCGGTCATCGGAATCGGCAGCCAGAGCCCTCGAGGACGGGCACGGGAACGGGAACGGGTACGTTTTTGCAACGACGGGGTCGGAATCGGCCCATTCCGCTCCGTGCCCGACTACCGAGACACCGACCACCGAAAAGGACGCGCGGTGGACTGGCTGATCGCTCCTGCGTACAATGGGACCTTCGGTCCGGTGCGAGCCGCGCATCGAGCACGCGCGGCGACGCCGGCGCGCACAGCAATCAGGGAACTGTCCATGAGCCAACCAAAGCGCATGCGTCACATGAATCGTCGCCAGTTCGCGTTTGTCGCCCTGCTGTCGGTCCTCTCGGTCAACCTCGCGGCCGACGACCTCTTCCCCGACAAGAACCTCGAGGCGGCCATTCGCAAGTACGTCTTCGAGAAGCGCGACAATACCGAGCCGCTGACCGAGGACGACGTCAAGAACATCTCGACGATCAAGGCCCGCGGCAAGGGCGACAAGAAGATCAAGGACCTCCGCGGCCTCGAGAAGTGCCGCTCGCTCGCCCTCCTCCATCTGCCCGATCACGAGATCACCGACCTGACGCCGATCAAGGAGCTCAAGCGCATCCAGTCGCTGGATCTCGCCAACAACAAGATCAAGGACATCGCGCCGCTCGCCGGCTTGACGGCACTGCAGTACGCGAAGCTGTCCGGCAACGAGATCAGCGACCTCGCCCCTCTGGCGAGGCTGGAGAACATGCGGTCGCTCTACCTCGAGGACAACAAGGTCGCCGACGTCACGCCGATCGCCGGGCTCACGAAGCTGTGGTCGCTCTATCTCGACGGCAATCAGGTCAAGGACATCTCGACGATCGCCAAGCTGAAGTGGCTGAAGAACCTCGGCCTCCGGAACAACCAGATCACCGACATCCGGCCGCTCGCCGAGCTCACCGAGCTGACATGGCTGTTCCTCGAGAAGAACAAGATCACCGAGATCTCGACGCTCGTCGAGATGGCGAAGAAGGACTTCGAGGGCGACAAGCGCTTCGCGCCGTTCTGGCGCATCTACCTCGCCGACAATCCGCTCTCGGACGCGGCGAAGGGCGAGCAGATCGCCGCGCTGAAGCAGATGGGCGCGCGCGTCGTCGTCGAGCAGGGGAAGTAGCGCCGCGTCCGGCCTCGCAGGGCCGCGGCGGACCGTGATGCCGTCTTGCAGATCGCTCTCCGCACGTCGCGCTGCCGTGCTCGCGTTCGCGGCGGCGATCGCCCCCGTGGCGGGCGCGGTCGAGGACACGCCGTGGCACGCGCTCGCCGTCCCCGACTCCTGGAAGACACCCCCGCGTGGCGAGCTGGAGCCGCTCGACGGCTTCTGCTGGTACCGCTGCCGGGTTGCCGTCCCGACCGCCTGGGCGGGGAGGCCGCTCGAGCTCTTCGTCGAGCCCGTCGATGACGCGCGACAGGTCTTCGTCAACGGCAGTTTGATCGGCGCCGCCGGCACGTTTCCGCCGCGCTACCGGAGCGGACTCGGCGAGCCGTCACGCCACGCCGTTCCCGGCGGGCTCGCGCCGGCCGGGAAGACGGCGCTCGTCGCCATCCGCATCTACACCAGCGACAGTCGCACCAACTTCAGCGTCTCGGCTCCGGTCCTCCTCGCCGGCGATGAGGCGATCCGCCTCGAGGGCGCGTGGCAGTATCGACCCGGCGACAATCCGGCCTGGGCGCGCGACGAGGGCGAGCGCGCGGCCGACGGCGAGCGCGAGCCGTTCTCGCGCGTCGAGCGCGTTGACGACCTCGAGACGTTCGTCAGGCGACGCCGCGGCGACCGGGACGCGCTCGCGCCCGCCGAGGCGCTGGCCAGGTTCACCATCGCCGACGACCTCGCGGTCGACCTGGTACTCTCGGAGCCCGAGATCGCGCAGCCGCTCTTCCTGTCATTCGACGAGCGCGATCGTCTGTGGGTGCTCGAGTACCGCCAGTACCCCGATCCGGCCGGTCTGGCGGTGGTCAGTCGCGATCGCCACCTGAGAACGGTGTACGACGGGGTGCCCGCGCCGCCGCCGGGACACGTGCGGGGACGCGACCGGATCTCGATTCACGAGGACACCGACGGCGACGGCGCGTTCGATCGCCACTCGGTGTTCGTCGACGGGCTGAACATCGCGACGTCCTTCGCACGCGGCCGCGGCGGCGTGTGGGTGCTGAATCCGCCCTATCTCCTTTTCTATCGGGACGCCGACGGGGACGACGTGCCGGACGGCGATCCCGAGGTGCACCTCGAGGGCTTCGGTCTCGAGGACTCGCACTCGGTCGTCAACAACCTGCGCTGGGGTCCCGACGGCTGGCTCTACGCGGCGCAGGGGAGCACGGTCTCGGGACGCGTGCGTCGCCCCGGGGACACGCAGCCGGAGGTGGTGTCGATGGGGCAGCTGATCTGGCGCTACCACCCCGAGAGCCGGCGTTACGAGATCTTCGCCGAGGGCGGCGGCAACGCGTTCGGCGTCGAGATCGACTCGCGGGGTCGCATCTTCAGCGGCACAAACGGCGGCGACTCGCGCGGCTTTCACTACGTCCAGGGTGGCTATTCGCGCAAGAGCTTCGAGAAGCACGGCGCACTGTCGAATCCCTACGCGTTCGGCCACTTCGAGGACATGGAGCACGACCGCGTGCCGCGCTTCACGCACACGTTCGTGATCTACGAGGACGAGGCGCTCCCCGAGCGATACCGCGGCAAGCTCCTCGGCGTCGAGCCGCTCCAGGGTCAGATCGTGCTCAGCGAGATCGAGCGCGACCGATCGTCGTTCCGGACCCGAGACATCACCCGGCCCCTGACGACGGACGACCAGTGGTTTCGTCCGGTCGACATCCGCGTCGGGCCGGATGGCGCGATCTGGGTCGCGGATTTCTACGAGCAGCGCATCGACCACAGCAGCCACTACGCCGGCCGCGTCGATCGCGACAGCGGGCGGGTCTACCGCATCCGCGCGAAAGACGCCAGGCCGCACCGGCCGGTCGATCTCCGGCGAATGAGCGGTCGCCAGCTGGTCGAGATCCTCGCCAGCGGCAAACGGACGCACCGGCAGACCGCGCTGCGCCTGATCGCCGATCGGCGGGACGCCGCGCTGGTCGAGCCGCTGCTCGAGCTGGCGCGTTCGACGACAGGCCAGTCGGCCCTCGAGGCCCTCTGGGCGCTCGGCGCCACCTCGGCGCTCACCGGGGATGTCGCGCTCGAGATGCTCGACCACGCCGATCCTTTCGTGCGCCTCTGGACGGCGCGCCTCCTCTGCGACGCGCGACGGGTGACAGCCGCCGTGTCGCGAAAGCTCGTCGAGGTCGCCTCGCGCGAGCCGGTCGTCGACGTGCGCAGCCAGCTCGCGTCGTCAGCGCGCCGACTGCCGCTCGCCGATGCGCTGCCGCTCGTCCGCGCGTTGCTGGCGCACGACGAGGATGCCGACGACATCCACGTGCCGCTGCTGCTCTGGTGGGCGCTCGAGGCGAAGATCGGCGAGGACCGCGACGCGGCACTCGCGCTCTTCGACGACCCGCAGCTCTGGTCGCGACCGCTGGTCGAGCGCCATCTCCTCGAGCGCACTGCGCGCCGACTGGCGGCGACCGGCGTGCGAACGGATCTGATCGCGCTCGCCGCGTTGCTCCGCGACGCGCCGGAGACACCGCACCGGGAGGCGCTGCTGCGAGGCCTCGAGCTCGGCTCGCGGGGCCGCTCGCTCGCCGATCTCCCCGACGAGCTGGCCGACGTGCTCGCCGGCGCCGGGGGTGGGCCGCCCGCGCTTCGCCTCCGCCGCGGAGATCCCGGGGAGGTCAAGAAGGCGCTCGAGATCATCGCCGACAGCGCCGCGCCGCGGGAGCGACGCCTCGACCTGATCCGCGTTCTGGCGCAGGTGCCGCGTTCCGGAAACGCGCCGGCGTTGCTGGACGTCGTCCGCGGCGCAACCGACACCGAATTGCGGATTGCGGCGCTCGCGGCGCTCGGCGCGCTCGATGCGCCGTCGATCGCGAGCGCGATCCTCGCCATGACCGCGTCGCTTCCCGCCGAGGTGCGCGACGCCGCGCTCGACATCCTCGCGACCCGGGCCGCCTGGGCACGCCGTCTCCTCGAGGCCTGCGCCGCGGGCGAGATCGACCCCGACAGCGTGCCGCGGCGAGTCGTTCGCCGGGCCCTGGTCCACGGCGATCGGCGAGTCGAGGAGCTGGTCGAGGATCACTTCGGCGATGTCGACAGCGCGGCCGCCGGCGCCGTGCGCGAACGCATCGCCCGGATCCACCGGATCCTCGGCGAGGGCTCCGGCAACCCGTACCGCGGCGAGACTCTCTTCCGCGAGCGCTGCGGCCGCTGCCACGAGATGTTCGGAGACGGCGGCGGCGTCGGACCCGACCTGACGCCGTACGACCGCGGCAACCTCGAGCGCTTGCTCCTCAACGTCGTCGACCCCGGCGTCGAGATCCGCGAGGGTTACGAGAACTACCTCATCCTCACCCGAGACGGCCGCGCGCTCAGCGGCTTCCTCGCCGACCAGGACCCGCTGGTCGTCGTCCTCCGCGGTGTCGACGGCCAGAACATCGTCCTCCAGAGGACGTCGATCCGCGACATGCGCGCCGCGCCGACCCCCATCATGCCCGAGGACACCCTCGACGGCCTCGACGACCAGGGAGTGCGGGATCTGTTCGCCTTCCTGAGAAGCAGCCAGCCGTTGCCGTGAGGGACCCGGACCAGATCTCGTCCTCGCCCTCGTCCTAGGGCTTGACGAAGAGACGACTCAAAAGGAAGCAAGGAAACCAGGGAAAGCAGGAGACGGGAAGACTGATGGGGTTCGGGTTCGTGAGCTTCGCTGGAGTTGTCGAACGGACCTTCCCGACTTCTGCGTCTTCCTGCGTTCCTCCTGGATCGTCGTCAGGGGAACCGGGGCCGGGAACGTTGCGAGAATGACGGGACTGTTCACGTGTCGTATCCTTCCGACGGGGTCGTTGCTTTGATGTGCACCTCGAGATCGACGGGATGAGCCGGATCGACACCTACGATGGCTCCGCGGACTTCGACGACTCGGCTGATGGCACCGCGACCGAGCTGCTCGAGCCGTTCCCGGTCCGCGAGCTTTCGGCGAGCGCCGAGCCCGGGATCGAGGAGCCGGATCCGCAGCAGCAGCCGGCTCCACCGCCGGAGCGCGCGCCATCCTCGAGACCGCTGATTCTCGGCACGCCGGCGGTGCTCTTCTTCATGGTCTGCGTCGTCGGATCGTTCGTCGCGGGCGCGTTTGTCGGCGGCAACATGGTCGAGGCGGTGCCGGCGGCGACCCTGGTCGCGCTCATCTGCCTGCTGCCCGTCGCCCTGGTGGTCTCCGCCGGCCGTCGCCTGCTCGAGTACGCTCGATCGTTCCACGGTTCGGCGGACGCCACGGCGATGTCGGCCGTCGAGTCCGCCGTGGAGCGTCTCGGCGGTCTCGTCGAGGAGACGGTGGCGCGTTCGGAGTCGCTCGAGAACCAGGTCGAGTCGGAGCTCTCCCGAAGCGGAGTCGAGCTGCAGCGCACCATCGCGAAGGACCTCGAGAAGGTGCGGGTCTTCTTCGAGACGCTGCTCGAGAAGCACGTCCACCGAATCAATCGTGAGCTCCGCGCCAAGGAGGCGGAGCTCACCGAGCTGAAGAAGCTGCGGGAGAGCGAGCAGGGGCGAGCCAGCGAGGAGTCCGAGGACGCGCGCCGGCGGGTCGAGCTCGAGGAGGAGGTCG